>CAZWFP010000055.1:0-10303 GCA_964633175.1 uncultured Planctomycetaceae bacterium
TCTGCCCTCTCCCTTTGCTAATTCCCTCGCATCTTTTAAACTTAACACATCCTCTTTTTCAGAAATTACCACACTTTCAAATTTCCCTTTTGTAGTTTACCTTCCATCCTTCATTCTTCATTTATTCCGAATTAGCGCGTTTAGAGCCCAACGCATTAAAGTAGCACAGGCATTCTTGCCTGTGAAAGACAAAGATACACAGACAGGAATGTCTGTGCTACTTAAACTTTCAAACCTTGAACTTTTGACCTTTGACTTTTTAAGGTATTCCCTCTTTGTGGTAATTTCTACGTGATTAAAAAGCATAAAAAATTCAAGATTTATCGTTTTACAATTCCCTTTGGCGAACTATTGGGCATACTTCTATTTAGTTAATAAACTTAATTAAAATTATAAGATGTTGATATTAGTTTTTATTACTTTGATTGTAATTGCGCAAGTAAATCTTTTTTTTATTAAAGATTATATTAGAGATAATGCCGGCAATTTTATAGGAAATACTTATCTTATCAAGCAACTTGTATTTTCTCTTTTAGCGATTGGTTTGTATTTATATATAAAAAGATTTAAGCAAGCTAAGCGAATATTATATTTTTTTAACATCTTATTCATTATAAATCTTGTTTTACTGTTAGTTGCATTTTTTACTACATACAAAATAAGAGCTACCAGAAGATGGATTGATTTATATTTAATTTCCATTCAGCCGGCTGAATTATTGAAACTGACTTTACCTGTTTTTTTTGTTATCAACCTATATACTAATAGGTTTATTCAACAGATAGGATTAGTTTTAATTGTTTTATTCTCTGTAACGTTAGTTCTTTTACAGCCAAACTTATCAAATGCCTTACTTTTATTTTTTGGGTGTTTACCTATTTTTATTTTCAATCCATTCTGGGATACCTCCAGAAAATTGTATATATTCATATTTTTGATATTAGGATTTATTACTCTTGTAAGGTTTAATTTAAAGCCGTATCATTATGAAAGGATTGAGGGTTTTTTGGATATGACTGCTCACGAAAAGGATACTGCTTATCAAACATTAATTGCAAGAAAGCTCATAGCACAGATAGGCCTTGTAAAAACGGGTAGCAGAGAAAGCGCAAAAAATACTTTTCTATTACTACCTGAAAAACACAACGATTTTGCTTTTGTCAGTGTTATGTTTAATTTTGGAAAATTATTTGGTGTATTTCTAATGTTAATCTATTTCTTCTTAATGATGTTAATGACTGCTAAGATATTTGAGGTAGATAGTAAGGTAGTGAGAATACTTTTTATATCATATACGATAGAATTGTCTGTTCAGGTAGTAGTTAGTTTATGTATAAATCTTACTATATTACCTATTGCTGGAATAACGTTACCCTTTTTTAGTTATGGAGGTTCTTCATTGTTAACTTTTACAGCGATTTTAGCACTAATGGACAATAAATATTTGGAAAGAACAAAATTTTTATATGAATAGTTTTTTACAATAGGGGTAATTGAAAAGATGCGCTGCCCGGTTTGTAGCACTATTCTTCACCGCCATTATTATAAAGGGCTTTTTTTGGATATTTGTATGAAGTGTAAGGGGATATGGGTAGATAAAGAAGAATTTAAATTGTTTATAAAGTCATTTGTAATGAATCCTGCTATAGAACCTGAAAAGATAAAATTATTTGAAAAGAAGAATGTAATAAATATTTATAAAGCACAAGAGCCGCAGAAGTTATGTCCAAAATGCAGTATTCTTATGGGTACTTTTAACTATGCTTGTGATTCTAATATCTTTATTAACAAATGTCCGAATTGCGAGGGTTTCTGGTTAGATAAAGACGAACATATCAGGATAGCGCAATATTTAAAGAGTAATCCGTCATTAGAGAGATTGGGAAAGAGTTTTTTAGAAGAAAAGGAGAATATCAGGAAATTTCAAGAAACAATAAATGATCTGCAAGATGTTATGAGTAGTTCCAGAGCTTTTGCGTTTTGGAGATATAGAGGGGTATTTTTCCTTTTGCCAAAGAAGGATACGACGCCCATCACCATTACCCCTGTTATTACCTATCTTATACTTTTTATAAATTTGCTCACTTTTATATATATGTTTGTTATTAATAAAGGTGAGGGCATTGAAATTATTTTTTCCAGGTATGGGTTTATTCCTGCATATGCATGGACCAACCTATGGCGATGGATAACACATTTATTTTTGCATGTTTCAATTACCCACTTATTTATTAATATGTGGTTCTTTTTCATTTTTGCCGACAATGTAGAAGATAAATTAGGACATATAAAGTTTATTTTGTTTTATTTAATATGTGGTGTCTTGAGCAATATTATATATCCATTATTTGGCATTTACAATGATAAGACGATAATACAGAAATTACCACACTTTCAAATTCCCCTTTTGTAGTTTACCTTCCATCCTTCATTCTTCATTTATTCCGAATTAGCGCGTTTAGAGCCCAACGCATTAAAGTAGCACAGGCATTCTTGCCTGTGAAAGACAAAGATACACAGACAGGAATGTCTGTGCTACTTAAACTTTCAAACCTTGAACTTTTGACCTTTGACTTTTTAAGGTATTCCCTCTTTGTGGTAATTTCTGAGGATAATAGGTGCCAGTGGTGCTGTTTCTGGTATTTTGGGAAGTTATATCTACTTATTCCCTAATTCAAAGGTTGAATTGATAGGTCCATTTTTTGTTCGTATAACTCTGACTGCATACCATTATATTGGCGGATGGTTTCTCTTTCAGATTTTTTATGGGATATTTTCAGTAAATTCTAATGTTGCCTATTGGAGTCATATAACAGGGTTTATAGGGGGCTATCTCATTTGTAGGTTGTGGGTTAGAAATGGGAAGTGATTTGCAGATTTATTTAGGATTAATTTTATTTAACCAGACGGAGGGGAGTTTTATAGTTTTGCCATTTTCAAGTGGGATTCCTGTTATTACATGTAGCGCATAGGAGCAACTAAAGACGATGAAATTATCTTTCGAATTTAGCATATCAATTAGCGGTGGTATGGCTCTTTTATCGCCGATTTTAGATAAACTATTGCATACGTCTACTTTTATCTGGGATTCTACATTTTGGTAGAGAATCTCGATTAATTTATTAGTGGCAGAGTCCAATCCTTTTTTACCTAACGCCCTTATTGCTTCAATTTTCACTTTATCATTTTCATTAGACAATTCTGAAATCAAAAGATTTAGCACTTTTTGTATATCGGTATAATCTTTTAATAGGGAGATAGAATATATTTTTACTAAATCGTGATTGATTCTATTATATATATTCAAAATATCTTCGATATGATTTTTTGCATCTTTTTTATAGTTCTCTAATTTATAAATCCAAAAATCAGGGTCATCTTTTTGAAGTGGTTTAGTTGAACAAGAAGTAAAAAACAACAAACAGAAAATGGGGCACAGCAAATAGGTGAGAAATAGCAATTTTAGTAATTTGAAAACCATTTTTTATTTTAGAATCTTTTTAGATTTTTCAATGAAATATTCATCAATGCTTTCATATAAAAGTTGGGCGATTTTTTGCCTGTTGTAAGCAGACAAAAGGAAGTTTTCTGCATCAGGATTTGATAAATATTCGATTTCAACTAATATGGCAGGGACCAGATTTTCTCTAAGCACTCTTAGGTCTTTGCTTTTAATGCCGTTAAAAGGCAAAACGTTATAAATTTTTTTCGCTATCAATCCTGCTATAGTATTTGTAGATATTTTTAAATAGTCATAATAATGGCGAGCGTTTTTATATCCATTGTTTGATAAAGTAGCGGATATAGCATTGATTTTATTGGCTTTGTCAGACCAGTTTGCGTATGTAGGTAAGTATATTTCTAAGCCTCTGATACTTGAATTATAAGCAAAATTGTGATGAAGGGATATAAAAAGGTCTGCCCAGATTTTGTGAGATATGTTTACTCTCTCATTTAAATCATCAGTTAAAGAATCCTTTAACTCTCTATCGCTATTTCTTGTTAAGACGACATCGTATTTAGATTTTAGCAGTGCATATAATCTTAGGGATATGTCAAGGTTCAAGTCCTTTTCTAATAGTAATGAACCAGAAGTCCCTATAAATTTGCCACCATGTCCGGGGTCAATTACTATTTTGTATTTTTTACCTTTGGGTTCTTCTTCTATTTTTTTGGTAATTTTATTTGTATCTATACTGTAAGCAACATTTTTTAATTGATTACAAATATAGATAGCCATTTTATCAGGATTTTCTATGACAGGTATAGTAGATATTTTGTCATTGAAGAAGATGTAGTTTGTGTTAGGTAAGAAATATGAAACTTGGATTATGCCTTTCTTTTTACAGATAACCTGAAATCTGCCATCTTTTAGATATTTTAAGATAGTAATTTGTTCTAACGTATTTATCTGTGTTTGTATAAGGATTATATAAAGCAATAGTAATAATCTTGAATCTGTAAACTTGAATCTTATAATCCGCCTGCTATGGTTCAATTTATAAAAGTTCATGCGTCAGGGAATGATTTTATACTAATAAAAGATAATTTCAATAATGTATATTTTAAAAAGAGCCAGATAAGAAATTTGTGTAATAGGAAATATGGGATAGGAGCAGATGGAATAATAGTAATAAGACCTGCAATTAATAAGGTGTTGGTAAAGTTTTACAACAATGATGGAACAGAACCAGAGATGTGTATTAACGGCGTAAGATGTATAGGATACATATTAAAGGAGATGTTTCCAACAAGGAATATTTTCAGATTAGTATTACCTCGAAGAGAAGTTGAGGTTTTGGTAAGAAAGTATGATTATAAGCAACAAAAAGCATATGTAGAGATAAATTTAGGTAAGCCGAAGTTTGATTATTATGGTAAAAAATTTTCATCAGATAAAGCGATTAAAATAAGGACGTCTTTAGGAGAGATAGAAGGGTATTATGTATCTTTTGATAATCCACATTTTGTAGTGTTTAATGATTTGAAAATCTGGGGCGCGGACCATCCTATCAAGATTCATAGTTTCAAATTAAGAATTAAAGATCGTGGATTTTATGATAGATTAGGAAGGATGGGTAAAGAATTTCAAGTGATATTTAAGAAAGGGATAAACGTTGAGTTTGTTCAAGCGAGGGGGTCCAAAGAGGTGACAGTATTATTTTGGGAGAGGGGGGTAGGGTGGACGGATTCGTGTGGTTCGGGTTCTTGCGCAGTAGGGGTGATATTAAAGAAACATATATTTAAGAATTCACGTGAATTTTATATAAGGTCTGTAGGTGGGATTGTGAAGATTAAAGTAGATAAAGATTTTAATACTTATTTAGAAGGTGAATCACAAAAAGTATTTGAAGGGTATTTTTAGGAAATTTCTATTATTTTTTGTTTTGAGGTATGTCCGCTTATTATATTTATTTTTGAAGAGGGTATGTTAAAATGTTTAGATAATGCTTTAATAATTGCGTTATTTGCCTTGCCTTTTTCTGGTGGTTCTTTGACATGGACATAAAAATGGGTATTATCTATTTTTTCAACTTTTTCTATTTTTGATTGAGTTTTTGCTTTAATAAATATTTTCATAAAGAAATATTTTGTTTATGAGGGGGCAGAGATTTCTTTTAAAAAAGTGGATGGAGGTGGAAAAATAAAATTCGGGGTGGTGAGATTTGAACTCACGATCTCTTGGTCCCGAACCAAGCGCTTTAAACCAGGCTAAGCCACACCCCGGCAATAAGGAGGGTTTAAAAGTCAAATATAACATTTTATTGGCGTTTGATAGTGCGGATTTCTATGTTTTTGAACTGTAGATGTTGTAATAATTCTATGGTGTCAACAAGGTATTGCGCTCTAACGGCTCTATCTGGATATACCTCTATTTTGTTGGGTTGATTTTTAATATCAGATGTTAGATATTTTTCTAATTCTTTAAATTTTATAATCCTGTCGTTTATTTTTACCTTTCTGTCTTTTTTCAAGTATAGTTTCAATACAGCTGGATTTTCTTGGGCTTGGTGTTTAAATCCTTGGGGAAGCGTTACCTCAAAATAGCTTTCACTAACGAAGGAAGAGGTTATGAATACAAAGGTAAATAGTTGTAGGATGCAATCTATCAAAGGGGCAATCGGTAGAGGTGGGAGATCTTCTTCCATTATTTTAGGTTTAAAGTTTAAAGTTCAAGGTTTATTAGAGTGTTGTTTTTTGATGATGTGAAGGAAGTAGTAATAGAAGAAATAGTTAGGTATAGCAATAATAAGTCCGTAGGCAGTAGTAATCATTGCTTCCCATAGACCACCGGATACTATTTGAGGTGTTACAGGTCTGTTAAGGTTGTGAATTGATGAGAAAACGTTTATTAGTCCCATAATTGTGCCGAGCAATCCCAGAAGTGGGGATATTGTTGCCATTATAAACAGTAGCCACATATTTTTTTCCAGTTGTGGTTTAGAATATACTTTTTTATTTTTTAAGAAAAAGAGATAGGATCTTTCCAATATAACGGCAAGGGAGATAATGGAACATACAAGAAGGGGCCACATAATAATGCCACCTCTTATGAAATATTCTTTTATACTCATTCTAGTAGCAAGCAGCGGGGTAGTGATAAAGACAGCCTGCAAGAGAGCAATAATGGGCGATGAGATTGCCACAGTTTCCAGGCTCGCAATGACGGAAGGTAGGTATATTTTTGAAAATTCATTGCAAGGTTTGTTTGAATATTCTACCGTTGATATCTGTTACTATGTTTATTTCTAAATTGTTCTTGTTAGGGTATAAGAAGTTTATAGAAAAATCCCATGTTTTTTTGTCAAATGCCTTTTCCATCACCTTTTTATCTTTTATGAAAACGGATACATTGTAATTTGTAAAATTTTTGATTTTTCTGTAGAATTTATTTGTATAACTTTTGAAAAGAGGTTTTATAGTAAATTTACAGATGCCATCTCTATTACATTTTTTATTTAGGATGGTAAGGTATTGTTTTAAGCCATTTATGTGAAGTGCTGTTCTATTGAGTATGTTTTTTTTACTAATCTTATATATTCTTTTCCAAAATGCTATCATATCTTTTCTTGAATTATCATCGAAATTATTGTTTAATGTATACTCGATAGAAAATAAGTTATTTAAAGTGTTATTAATTAGGTAGATAAGGTTTATATCCTGTTCCTTTTTTAATTTTTCAATAAGAAGGTTTGCTGAATCTGGTGGGGCGAATTCTTGCAAGATTTCATAAGCAAGCATTTTTGCCATCTGATCTTCTGGAAGGAATATAGGAATATCTTCTGATATAAGTTTTATCACAGGCGAGATATTAATATTTTTATAGTGATTTTTAAGCAATATTTGTATGGCAACTAATCTGACCAGTAAAGAAGGGTCATTTATGAATTGAAGAACGAATTTATTTTCTCTTTTTTTAGCGATTTTTCCTATTGATTCTAACGCATAAGCCCTTGCGATATTATATGGGTCATTCTTAACAGTTTCTTTTAGATAAGGAATTGCTATTGGCAGGAGAAGATTACCCAAGAAATTTGCGGCATGAAATCTTAGCAGGTTATTTTCGTCTTTTAATATCTTAATAAAAACAAAAAACGTTTCATTGCTAAATGCCCTCATTTTGTCTAAGGTTGTGATGGCTTCATGCCGTATAACAAAAGGCAGAGTTTTGTCCAACGTTATCTCGCTTGCAAATTTCAAGCCATCTAACGTTGGATTTTCACCAAGATATGCTATAATAGAACGGAATAATTCTACGGCGTTTTGTTCAGTTTTTCTGGTAATTAAATCATATTTGGCGTATTCTATGAACATTTTATCAAATTCTCCTATCTTTCTGTAAAACGCCGTAATTACTGCGGTTGTTTTTATGTTGAACGGTATATTTTTATCAAACAAGATATTTCTTACCCATTCTACATCGTTTATGTTTATATTAGAGAGACATAAGTTAATCTGGTCATGCGAAAGGTTTTCTTCTTTGAAGTTCTTACAAAAGAAACTTGTGGGAATGCGCACATTTGAAAAAATACTTAGAATTATATTATTGGCTGATATCTTTTCTGTATAAAGATCTAAAGATAACAATGGGAACACGAGATTTTTCAATTTCATATTATTTGCTATTTCTTTGTATACCTCTTCTGAAGCGAATTGTTCTAAAATTACAGACGAATGTTTTTTTGAATCTGCTGATAAGAGTAGCCCTATAAGGATTTTTACACCTATTGATTTTTTATTTTGTATGGTGGTTTTAAGATAAATATAAAAATTCCTATTTTTGCGCTCTTTCATAAGGGAAAGAAAGATTGATATATAGTTGTTATATTTCTTTATGATTTTCCTATATGCAGGAACATTTTTATCTAACGCATTGATGATGTAAACAGGAGGGATTTTATTTAAAGTTTTAGTGTAGTGTTTTATGTTTTTGAGTGTTATGTTATATAAGCATTTTGAATCAACACGTTCTGATTTGATAATAACATTTTCTTTTATTATTTCCTGCTGGCAATTTGCAACAAGTTGAGCATTGTAGGTAATTATACAGCATACGGTTGATAGTATGCGGGGTAGGAGGTTACGGTATGGCATTATTTAGAGGGTTATTTTAAATAATTTTAATTCTTCAAAAGTTTTAAGCAGTAGCATAGTGCCGAGCATTGTTATGAAAATTCCGCTGAGGACTGGTAGAAATATTTGAAGGCTACTATGTGAGTGATTATTGTTATGAAGAATAAATTTTTTTGTATAAATTGCAACTATGCCTACTAATATTAAGGTTATTGCAATGCCTATGCTTAATGCCACGATCAAGACGATGCCGATGGTAATTTTATTGAACTGGATAGATGTAAGGAGAATTGCTATTGCAGCCGGGCAAGGCACCAATCCTCCTGAGATACCAAATTGTATTATATCTTTTAAATATGAGTTTGTTAGATGAATTGATTTTATGTGCGTATGAGCTTGATTCGTAATGGCATTTTTTCTTATCAAGTTTAATCCTAAAAGTATTATTAACAGAGATGATAGAAAACTCAAATATGGATAGATTGTTTGTGGCAATACATACTGAGAGAAATAAAGTGTAGTCAATCCCAAAATAAAGACAATGGTGGTATGGGTGATAACTACAATAATGCCTAATAGGATAATATCAAAAACGGCTCCTTTTGTTGCCAACACATAAGCACTCATAATACTTTTACCATGACCTGGTTCAAGGGCGTGAAGGATACCAAGAAAAATTGCAAAACAAAACAATAATATTAACGTTTTTATTGATATATTTGTAGTTGTTAAATATGTTTTTATTTTGTCATATAACCTTGATGTATTTTGAGGAATATTTTGTGGTTGATTTTTATTGATGATAATACCATTTGTTGGTGGAATGATGAATGATAAATTGAATATTCTTTCTTCCCCAAAAAGCAGTTCTTTTTCCATATTAACGACCTGTATATTGTTTTCGGTGAAAAGATTAATAAACTGAGTTATATTTTTATCTGCGCCATCTTTTATATAGAGAGTGAAATTTTTTGTATGAGTATCTTGTGACAGGTCGTGTTCAAGGAATATCTTTATCATCATAATGGAAGGTATTACCTTTTCTGTTGTAATTTCTATTGTTGTATGGGAATGAGAAAATGCATTCTCTTGTTTGTTAAGGCTAATCGTGATGTCTTTTAAACGTTCTTGCGTAAATTTTTTTATGAAATCGTTTTGTTCTTTTTGTGATATGATTCCATTTTTATCTATATCCATTTTTTGTTTTTGAATAAAGCCGAGTAGTTCGCCTATCGGTATTTCTAATCTTAAGACGAGCTTGTTTTGATGGAAGGATAGATAAAAGTTATGGTCAACCTGATCAGGTCCGTGAGCATATATGGATCGGCAATAAATAATTAGTAATGAACAATTAAAGATTAATAATAAAAAATTAAAATGGGATGATAGGTAAAAAGTTATAAATTTTCTAGCGAACAAATATATACCGATAATCATTTTATTTTAATCTTGTAAGATTTTACATTCATAATTTAAATAGAATTGTAATTTCTGCCACCAGCCAATAGGAAAAAGTGCACAGTGGTTAGCCAAGATTCAAAAGTTTAATGAAAATCTAACTTGCTAAACTCCCTAACACGTAATAAATAATAAATACTGAATAAAGAGGAATTTGACAATGTGGTAGTTTTTGAAAAGCAAAAAATGAAAAATTTAAGAGTTTTTTATAATATGTGAAGATGAAAAGAAGAGGGTTTTATTTAAAAGCTGTTTTAGCGTTTATAGTTGC
>CAZWFP010000056.1:0-10267 GCA_964633175.1 uncultured Planctomycetaceae bacterium
TCTCGTCAAATTCTTTTGATATGTCTTGTCTTAATTTTATAAGTTTTTCATCAAATTCTCTTGATTGTTTAGCAAGTTTTTCATCAAACTCTTTTGATAATCTCTCATTTTGTCTTAAAAGTTTCTCGTCAAATTCTTTTGATATGTCTTGTCTTAATTTTATAAGTTTTTCATCAAATTCTCTTGATTGTTTAGCAAGTTTCTCATCAAACTCTTTTGATTGTTTGGCAAGTTGCATATCCAAATAGCCCCGCGTAACAATACCATCTTTACCGGATGGAAAAATCATCAATAACTTTTCTGTAAATGAAGAGTCGGTCTCTATAAGGTCTAAAAATATTCTTTTTATCTGTTCCTTCGTCAAAGCATTGCTTTTCATTCTTCTGTGATTCTTATTATAAAATAATTTATCTTTAAATAATTTTCTATCACAAGCTCCCAGAAATTACCACGATTTGATGTTAAGTAGCAAGCAATGAGTTATGAATGATGAATACTAAATTATGAATGGAAGAGGAAGATACAGAAAATGAGATTGCCACGCCCTTCGGGTTCGCAATGATGGCAAATGTGGTAATTTCTGCAATACTATTGTTTATTAAAGTAAAATTAAAGCAGGTTTTTAGTTCTCTAACAGATGAGAATCCCCAACTTACCAATACGCATTTTATTTTTGAATTCATTGCTGTTTGATAGTCAACAATGCTATCGCCCACTATAACGGTATTTTTTCTTGGAAAGTTATATTTGGTGACTAAATAGTCTATGCCTGTGCTATCTGGTTTCAAAGGGAAATCAGGCGGACATATAATTTCTTTGCAATCTATATGCAATGTTTCGAGTATTTTATTAGTATAACTCTTATCCTTATTTGTATATATAGCAATAACAATATTGTTTTCTTTGCAAAACTGTTTTACAAGATTGAAATCCACCAAATTTATCAAGTTTTTATCGCAATATGTAAGATAATATTCAGAGAAATTTTTACAAACATTTTGTGCAAGTTGTTCGTTAGTAACATTGATAGATTTAAATATAGAATATATTAATTTTTGTGCTCCTCCACCTATATATGGCATAATTCTTTCGGGAGGTAATTTAGGCAGCCCTTCCTCTTGTAAAGAGAGGTTAACACTTTCTATTGTACCGTAGCTTGTATCTGCTAACGTTCCATTAAGATCAAAAATTATACCTTCATACATCGTTGTTTTTGTTCATTCCCCATATATACTAAAAGAAGATTGGTTTCAACTATTGGCTCCGTTTTAGTGTATCTATAGTTTATTGTAATGTTAAGGAGAGTATTTTAGTAAGGAAAAAATATATAATTAAATATAGTATGGAAGGGGGAAACGATATGTTATGTCTGTAATAAGGTATAGGTTGTTAGAGCATACGGCTGATTATATGGTGGAGGTTACAGGTCGGAGCAAAGAGATGTTATTCATAAATACCGCTTATGCATTAGCAGATATTATGTATAACATACAAAAAGTAGAGATAAAGATGATTAAGATATTGCAATTCTGCGGCGCCAATTTCAACGAGATGTTTAAGGATTTCGTATCACAGATTATTAGGTTGGTATGCAGTGATTGTTTTTTATATAGTAAAGTATCCGTAAATATAAAAGGGAATAGTTTTAGCGGTTATTGTAAAGTTAAAGGCGAGTTGGTTGATAGAAAAAAGCATGAACTAAAAAAAGAAATAAAAGCATTAACTGAGCATCAACTTAGATTAGAAAAGATAGGTAGAATTAGGAAGGCAGTTTTTGTCTTGGATATATGAAAAGGCATTTATTGAGATAATATTTATCAACATGAAATTAGAGAAAGTAGAGGAATACATCTGGGAAATTCCGAAAACGGGGCAGATGAATGTGCCTGGGAGGATATTTGCTAACGAAAGAATAATGAAGCAACTTGAATGCGAGAATATGGAGTCGTTGAAACAGGTGGTTAATGTATCTTGTTTACCGGGTATTTTAAAATGGTCACTTGCAATGCCTGATATACATTGGGGATATGGATTTCCTATTGGAGGAGTTGCAGCATTTGATATTGATGAAGGTATAATATCGCCGGGTGGAGTGGGCTATGATATAAACTGTGGTGTTCGCCTTGCCAAAACCAATCTTGTGTATGAAGACATAAAAAATAAATTAAACGAACTTATTTCTAATCTATACCATAATGTTCCAGCTGGAGTTGGTTCCAAAAGCGTCGTTGGGAAACTCAGTAAAGAGGAACTAAAAAAGTTAATATCAAAAGGTGTTTACTGGGCAATTGAGCGTGGATTTGGTTCAGAGGAAGATATTGAATGTATTGAAGATCTTGGCAAAATAGAGGATGCTGATTTTTCGTATATATCTGATACGGCATTTGAAAGAGGCAGAGAACAGATTGGCACTTTAGGGTCTGGCAACCATTTCCTTGAAATTGATATCGTTGACGAAATATATGATAACTCTTTGGCGGATTATTTTAAATTAAACAAAGATTTGGTTTGCGTTCTTGTACATAGCGGTTCTCGTGGATTTGGACACCAAATATGTGAGGATTACATAAGAATCTTTTCTAAACATTATGGGGATAGGATAGCACTACCAGATAAGCAGCTTATATGCGCTCCTTTCAAATCATCCGAGGGACATCAATATTATGTTTCTATGAATTCAGCAGCTAATTTCGCATATTGTAATAGACAGATCTTATTACACCTTGCTAAAAAAACATTCTTAGAAACTTTCAATCTAAGCGATAGAGAATTAGGATTAGAACTTATTTATGATGTATGCCACAATATGGCTAAAGTAGAAGAGCATATTATAGATGGGAAAGCAAAGAAGGTTGTTGTTCATAGAAAAGGTGCAACAAGGGCATTGCCAAGGAATCATACTAAAATTCAAGGTAAATACCAGCATATAGGTCAACCTGTAATTATTCCAGGAGATATGGGGCGATATTCTTTTTTGTGTATAGGATTGGAAGGTTCACTCGAAATAACATTTGGTTCTTCTTGTCATGGCGCAGGTAGAGTTGCCTCTCGAAGTAAAATGATAAAGCAAATGAAAGGAAGGAATTTGAAGAAAGATATGTTTGAGCGAGGTGTTCTTGTAATGGCTCAGTCAAACAATTCTATTGCAGAAGAGATGCCAGAGGCGTATAAGGATGTAAGTGATGTTGTAGATGTGATGAAAAGGGTTGGTGTAAGTGAAAAAATTGCCAGATTAAAACCGATAGGCGTTATAAAAGGGTGAGAAAAACTTCTAAAATTATCAATGATGAATCCAGCCATTATGGATGGAAGATGTAGCTTACAGTATATAGAAGGTAGCAAACAGAAGAAAAGAGGATATACTTTACAGTGAGAAGTTGATAATTAAGAAGTTATGACTTATAAATATGAAACTTGTTAAAGTTGACGAGCTTCAAGTAGGTGATATATTGGCTAGAACTCTTTACTATCCTTTTGGAGGGATAATGATAAAATCGGGTTCACCATTAGATAGATTTATGATTGCTAAGTTAAAGGAAATAGGATATAATCATATATATGTATATGATGATAAAATAGGCGATATTGAATATTATGAATCATTAGATGAGTTGCAGAAGGTAAACTTGACAAAAAAAGTAAAGGAGACATTTTCGCAGTTACGAAGTGAAGTTGCAACATTACTAAAAACGGAAAATATAAAAAAAATATCTTCAGAAGAAATATCATCTGTCATAAAAGATGAAGAATTATTGATATCTAAAACACCTCAATTTAGATTAAATTTTATTCAAGATGTGCACAATATAATAGAGAAACTAATATCAGAATCTGAATTTATGTTAAGTATATTAACTATAAAAAATGCTTCGGAATACATATATGACCATTCTATAGAGGTTGTTGTGAAATCCTTGCTTTTAGGGAAAAAACTGGGGCTTACAAGGCAAGAATTATTGGAATTAGGGGTTGGGGCGTTACTTCACGACATTGGTTATAGTATGATACCGGAAAACGTTCTTAATAAAGAAGGGAGATTAACGGAACACGATCGGAAGTTGTTGAATTTACATCCATCATTAGGATATACAATATTAAAAAATCATCCTTATGTTAGTATAATAAGTGCCCATGTAGCATATCAACATCACGAACAACAAGATGGCAAGGGATTTCCACGAGGGTTAAAAGGTACAAATAAGATAACTCACAAAAAATATTATGAGTTGGAAAGGGAACCAAAAATACATAGATTTGCAGAAATAGTTGCAGTGGCTGACTATTATGATTTATTAATAACAGATTTACCTTATAAAAAAGCATGTAGCGTGGATGAAGCATATATGAAATTAAAGAGTGTATCTGGAACAATACTTAATAGAGAGATATTGAAGACCTTCTTGAAATTTTTACCTGTGTATCCCGTAGGGACACAGGTTTTATTCACGGATGGTAAGCTGCGAGGTTATAAAGGAGTGGTTATAAAAAATTTTCCAGAAGCGCCTGACAAACCATTGGTAAAAGTGATTAGTGCCTCTTCAGACGAGAAAATATCAAAACCCTTTGAAGTTGATTTAAGGGAGGAACACTACCTTATAAAATCGCTTCATTAAAACTACACTAAAAGTTTTATACTCTTAAAAATCTGCCCCTAAAGTTACGTAGGGTCCGTGAACAGTAAATGTTGCCCTATCCGTATCAAATGTTCTCTCTTCATTGGTCATACTGATAGTGCTATATCTATATCCTCCACCTAAATACAATGCTCTTGCTATATAAATTTTTAGTTCTAAATATACATCTAAGTTGTGTCCTCTAAATTTAGATATTTTTGGCACCCATTCCAAAAAGCCGCCGCCCCTTATTGCCATAGGAAATGTACCAATCTTGAATCTTTTTTCAACTTTTAGTCCGGCTCGTGGAAGAAGAAGCCATATTTTTTCTTTACCAGCAAAGTTTTTCGCAGGATCTGTATCGTGGATTTTTAAACTCCACGAGCTAACTGATGCTCCTAACACCCATCCTAAATAAAATCTTTCAGGAGCTTCTTCTGGTAGTAATAGCGATCTTTCATAGTAAACACTAAAATGACCTATAAAATAATCTGCATTTACGGGGTCACCTGCAGCAAATGTAAACCCATCAAATTTTATTTCTCTTGATAAAATTTTATTACCACCTCCACTGCTACCCCACAAATCTATTCCTAAACTGTCAAATTTAGATATTCGTAATGTTCCGCCAAACCATGGCCACAATCTCGCTCTGTCTATTCCAACTTCATCAATTCTGAAGGTGGTGCCACCTAACGCAGGTGCATCGCCTCTAAATGAAGTAGAACTTATGTTACCTACCCACGGATTTAAATAAAATGATAACTTGCTTTCAGAAGGAGATGTTTCTTCATAGCTTTTCGGCTTCTCTTCTGATATACCCTTTACTATTTCCTCCGCTTGATCTTCTAATTCGGTTTCTCCATAAATGTCATCAAGTTGTGAATACACAGGATATGCTAATGTGGTTACGATCAGGACACTAATATATGAGAGCAAATAAACTTTTACCATCTTACTAAAGTAGCAATTATCAATTTTTTTTATGATTTGTCAAGTGATTTAAAATTAAAAGATTGTAAAATAGGCGTATTGTGGTAAACTGGAAAGATTTGAAAAAACTATTAAAAATAATGAACGAGCATCAACTTATAGAACTATCTATAGAGGAAAGTGATAGCAAGATAACTCTAAAAAAACCCTCTCCAGCGACTGCGCAAAATATACCATTAATACCATACCAGCCACCTCAGGTTAGTTTATCACAGATTAAAGAAGTCGCAGAACAACAGCATAAAAAAGTAGAAGAATCTAAGAAATTGCACGAAATAAAATCTCCATTGGTTGGAACATTCTATCGCTCTCCCAAACCTGGAGCGCCTCCTTTTATAAATACGCAAGATAAGATTGTAAAAGGGCAAACATTGTGTATAATTGAAGCAATGAAAGTTATGAATGAAATTAAATCAGATGTGGAAGGTATAGTTGTAGAAATATGTATTAAGGATGGTGAACCGGTAGATTTTGGTAAAACGTTAATAAAAGTTGAATTGCTATAGGTGATTAAAAAGATTCTAATTGCCAACAGGGGAGAGATAGCTCTTAGAATTTTAAGAACTTGTAAAGAAATGGGTATCTCGACGGTATGTATTTATTCAGAGGATGATAAAGATTCCATATATTTAAAATTTTGTGATGAGGCTATTTGCATAGGTCCATCACAGCCGTCAAAGAGTTATCTTGATATAACGAAAATAATAAGTGCTGCTGAAATTACGGGTGTAGATGCTATACATCCAGGATATGGATTCTTGGCAGAAAATGATGAGTTTGCACAAATATGTAAAGATTGTGGTATAAAATTTATTGGACCATCGCCTGAGGTTCTAAGATTATTTGGTAATAAATTAAAAGCAAAGGAAATAGCACAAAGCGTTGGCGTTCCTGTATTGGAATCTTCAAATGAATTATCGACGCTTGAAGATGCCAAAAAATTTGCAAATTTTATTGGTTATCCTATAATGCTAAAGTCGGTTTTTGGTGGCGGTGGCAGAGGTATACGCCTTGCCCAAAACGATATTACTTTGGCAAATATGTTTTTGTCTGCTCAAATGGAGGCAAAAAATTCTTTTAAAAATGGAGCTCTTTTCTTAGAAAAGCAGATTCCAGGTGCTAAGCATATAGAAGTGCAGGTGCTTGCTGATGCTTATGGTAACTGCGTGTATCTTGGTGAAAGGGACTGTAGCGTTCAAAGAAGATTTCAAAAGTTTATAGAAGAAGCACCATCTCCTGTGATAAACAATGAAATGAGGGAAATTTTAGGAGAATATTCAGTTGCAATAGCAAAAGCATCCGAACTATCTTGTGCTGCTACTGTGGAATATTTGCTTAATCCTAATACACAAAAATTTTACTTTATAGAAGTAAATCCACGAATTCAGGTTGAACACCCTGTAACGGAAATGATTACAGGTATAGATATAGTGAAAGAACAAATACTGATAACAAGCGGTGAAAAACTTGATTTTAATCAAGATGATATAGAATTAAATGGCACTTCCATTGAATGCAGAATTTTGGCAGAAGACCCATTAGATGGATTCAAACCATCACCGGGAACAATAACTGAGTTTTTCGTGCCAAGTGGTTTGGGAATAAGATGTGATACCTCTTGTATAAGTGGTTCAAAAGTCAGCCCGTATTATGATTCTATGATAGCAAAACTAATAACTCATAGAGATACTCGCCTTGAAGCCATTACGGCTATGAAATCCGCATTAAAATTAACTTCTATAAAAGGCATAAAAACTAATATATCCTACCTTCTTTCAGTATTAGACCATCACGCATTTATAAAAGCCCAGATTGATACAACATTTGTAGAAAATTACGTTACTTTTAAGTAAACAATTAGAGTGAAAAATATACTTAGGTAAAATGGTTCTCAATACAAACTACCTACTCTTGTTTGATGGAAGAGAGTGGGGTGATGGTAAATACTGGAAAAAAATCAATTTTCTTTTTGTATATAAAATAAACAAATGAAATTTAAAAACTTTATCTTCGTTTTTAACTGGATTATAGTAGTGGTCCTCGCAACGGTGGGGGTTCTATTATTTCTCAATGTATTAAATGCATCAGTAATCATTAATCTGTTAAGCAGAATAAAGTCATATCAACCATTAGGTCCATACATTTTAATTGCGCTTTGCTCAAGTATAATCATTTTAAACATTGTATATTTAATAGTAAAAATATTTTTCAGAAGATATGCTTCAGTTATCAGAGTAAAGGATGGGAATAGTGAGGTTTCTTATGATGTGGATTGCATTGAAGATACAATTACCTCCAACATCCTAAAATTACCAGAAATTTATGATACATGGGTATCTATTAAGGTTCCAAGAAAAAATCCTACGAACTTGCCTACTGAGATAGAAGTGGGGTTCAGTTTATATGAAGGATACAGCGGTAAAAGTGTATCTCAGAAAATAAAAGATATAGCAGTGTTAACTCTAAAACACCTTATAGATTATGATAAGGAAATTTTATTTCGCATTCGATTAAACAAAATAGTGTCAAAAAATCCTCCTAAAAAAGACAAGAATAGCGAGCCACCTCAATTATTTAGAGGACCTATTTATCCCATAGAGGATGATATTGAATAGAAGGACTAGGTAATTTTCTTAGTAGCATTATATATTAGAAATAACTAACTCTTAAGATTTAGATAGGAGTTTTTGAAGTTCTTCTTTTAGTTTTGGAATTATTTCAAATAGGTCGCCAACGATACCATAAGTTGCTATTTTAAATATAGGTGCATCTGAATCTTTATTAACTGCTACAATAATTTTCGAAGATGACATGCCTGCTAAGTGTTGGATTGCTCCTGAGATTCCAAAGGCCATATAGAGTTTTGGTGCAACTGTTTTACCGGTCTGCCCAACTTGATCTTCGTGAGGTCTCCACCCCGCATCGACTACTGCTCTTGTCACTCCAACTGCCGCATTAAGAACCACTGCTATATCGTCCAAAAGTTTAAGGTTTTCTGGTCCTTTAAATCCTCTACCACCCGCGACTATTATATCTGCTTCCTGAAGTTCTTTTTTCTTCTTTTCAGGCGTTATAATATTTTTACATTGTAGTGTCAGTGAATCTGTATCTATATGTAGTTCCTTTTCAACAACTTCTGCAGCTAAATCGCCGTTTTTTTCTATGTTGAAAAAGTTGGGTCTTAATGATAATACTGCCGGTAGAGTTTTTATTTTAAGTATTTGAATTGCTTTACCGGCAAAAATAGGTCTTTTAACGATAATGTTGTTATTTTGCACATCAAGGAAAGTTATGTCTTGAGCACAAAATGTTTTCACAAATCCTGCAAACCTCCCACTTAATTCTTTACCTATATGTGTGGCGGGGAAAATAAATATTTTACCTGAATTTTCTTCAAAGATACTTTTTAAAAAGTTGCTATATATATTAACATCATAATACTTTAAATTGCTAAAATTGAGGATAAAAACCCTTTTTACTTGAAAACCTTTGATTTCATTTTCTATAATGTTTTTAGTAGTGTTGAATGCTATTACATATAAATCGAATTGAAGTTTCTTAGCCAGAGAACCTGCGGTTGAAATTACTTCTAAAGAAGAGCGTTTTATTTTATTGTCAACGGTTTCGCATAATGCAAAAACAGCCATCTTATATTACTTTTGCTTCTTCTCTTAGTAATCTTACTAATTCTGGCACTGCTTCTATACCTTTACCTATTATTCTGCCTGGTGGTCTTGGTGGCGGCGGTTGCAGCTCAACAATTTCTAATTTAGTATCATAATCTTTTGCTTCTATCTCCTTAAATGGTTTGGTCTTTGCCATCATGATACCTTTCAACGTTGGATATCTCGGTTCAAACTCGCATTTTGTGTAGGATAGTATAAAAGGAGGAAATGCCTCAAAAATCTGCTGCACGCCCTCACCTTCTTTTTTTATCGTAAATTTATTTTCCTTGAATTCCGCTAAAATAACATAATTTAAGATAGGAATGCTTAAAAGTGCTGAAATTATTAATCCTACCTGAGCAAAATCATTATCTACTGCCTGCTTGCCTGTGAAAATTACATCAAATTTATTTTCTTGGAGAAATGATACGAGGTTGGAGGCAATAATAAAAGGGTCTATGGTGTTTTTGGTGTCTTTTATCAGATATGCGTTGTCTGCTCCCATAGCTAACGCATTACGCAAAGTTGCCGTTGCTTCCGGTGGTCCGAAACTACAAACTGATAATGTTTCAAATACTTTATTTTCTTTTAAGCGAATAGCATTTTCTAATGCATACTCATCATATGGATTTATTACAAAATTTAGACCGCCCTGGTCTATACCTTTTTTATCCTGCCCAATTTTTATTATAGATGCTGTATCTGGAACCCTTTTAATTAAAACAACCGCTTTCATAAACTCTTTAACCTTCCAAATATAAAAAGGCAATTATAAGTAAAATTTATTAAAAACATTAAAAACACTCTAACTTCCAGAAATTGCCACAAAGAGGGGATATATCAAAAAGGTTAAAAGTCAAAACTCAAAAGTTGAAAAAGAAAATCCAACTTGCTGAACGCGCTAACTAGTAGTAAATGAAGAATGGAATATGAAGGGAAAATTACAAGAGAGGGAAAATCGCCCTTCTATGAAAAGGTTTAAAGGTTTGATGAATA
>CAZWFP010000057.1:0-10167 GCA_964633175.1 uncultured Planctomycetaceae bacterium
ATTTTTTTAGGCTTGCGATTTAATAAGTTGTATATAGTAAGTTGTAAAATCAAGTAAGGAATAGGTAGAGTTTTAAGGGAAAAAGTTTCAAAGAAACCCAAGTTGCTAAACTCGGGAAAAGGGTGGAATATAACACCTCCTCTACGAGAGGGAAAAATTGCCCTTCTATGATAAGGTTCAAAGGTTTGAGGTTTAAAAGTTTAATGAGATTATTTCGCTCGAGGGGCATGCAAGGATAGCGAGTCTGGTAATTTTTGATTTCTAAAGGTATATGTAGCATAAAAACAAATTAATTTTACAATTTCTAACATGCATATCCCCGATGGATTTTTAGATACAAAGGTTATTGTGACAACCTCTATAATAAGTGGCGGATATTTTTTTTATGCATTAAAAGAACTCCAGAAGCAACTTGATGATAAAATGATTCCTGTTATCAGTGTTTTATCTGCATTTATTTTTGCAGCCCAGATGATAAATTTTCCCGTTCCTGGTGGAACATCTGGGCATCTTTTAGGAGCAGGCCTTGCAACCTTCCTTTTAGGTCCTATAAGTGCATTTTTCGTAATTTCCATTGTTTTAATAATACAATGTTTTTTCTTCGCGGATGGTGGTATCACTGCATTGGGCTCTAATATATTGAATATGGCAATAATTGGGGTATGGACAAGTTTTATATTATTTAAAATATTGAAGATGGTGGTTAAAGATGAGAAGATATCTATAGGTATAGCAAGTGCTATTTCTGTGGTTTTATCAGCGATAGTTGTATCCGTGCAATTATGGCTTTCTCATACCGTGCCATCATTTTGGGTGGTATTTATTGCTATGACAGGTTGGCATATATTGATAGGCATTGGGGAAGGTGTTATAACTGCTTCTGCCGTAACCATTATCAGGAAATGGATACCGCAATTACAGAAAAATGAATAATAAGAAGATATTGATTATAGGATTGATTGTATCGTTGTCGGTGGTTATATTGCTATCTCCCTTTGCATCTTCTAAGCCAGATGGATTAGAAAGGGTTGCTAAGGATAAAGGATTTTCTAATAAGTCGTATAATGTATTAAGTAAATTCGTTAGCGTTTTTGAGGATTATACCGTCCCGTTTATAAAGAATGAAAAACTTTCTACTGCGATTGCGGGCATAACAGGAGTTTTACTTGTGTTTATCGTTTCTTACTTATTTGCCAAAGTATTGAGAAACAAAAAAAATCAAGGTTAGATTTTCTTTTTTGAGATTATTATTTTAGCAGATGTTTTTGATATATAGGTGATTTTTAGTTTTAGATTGTTGTTTTTTACTATACAATTTATAGGTAAAGATTGGATAGAATGAGTAATTTTTTTTATTTCAACGTAACATAAGATGTGTTTTTTTACGCTTGACAAACTAAAATCAGATGGGTATTGAAGAGTAATTTGAACCGAATCAGGATAGGATTTTAAGGTTTTTATTTTTGATTGAATTACTTGTGGTAATAGAAGAAGTTTTAATGGAACTGATATAGAATTTTCTTTGATAGGTTTATGAACTTTTATAGTAACATTTATGTATTGTATTTTTTCTTGTAAATATGAGTGAAATTGTTGGGGTATTGGCATACTGAAAGTTGAGGGTTTAATTGGTAATTCATTGAGATTTAATGGATTTAAATAAATAGCTTTTGTAATGCGTGCAAAACCAGAAGGAACTTTCATAGCTATATAATCAGGGTCATAGGATGCAATATAATTTTCTACTTCTTTACCTTTATAAGTAACTGATTTAAGTTGTATTGGAAGGATAATTTCCTTTAAAACATCGCAATTTATTGTAATATCTTTATCAACAATGTTGACAATCTTAAACATTGCAGGGAGTTTTGCTGATTGTATGTCGGATTCTGATATTTTCATTGTAATTCTTTTTGGAAAGAGACGACCTTTTACGTTCACCTTTTTATATATCTCGTAGTTATTGTTTAAATATTCTTTATATTTTCTATTTGTTTCTATAATAACTTTAACTGATATATCATTATTTCTGCCTATTATTATATGGTTTGGTGGTAAACTGATATTTAATTTTATAGTAAGTTCGTATTGTTCCATACCATTAATATATAGGTATATCCACAGTAGTATCCCTGAAATTAGTGATATTAAATGTATCAGCAAGATTTTTACAAACCCTGACAGCATCATTACTATCATAAAATAATAAATTACTAAAAATACGATAATTATAATAATGAACGCAGGTGGGTGTACTGATGAGGAATGGGTCTGGCCATAGGAGCATTAAGAAGTAAAGTGTAGGTAGTAATGAAAATGGATTGCTGCTAGAGCATGGCTATTTCAATAAGAAAGTATGGAACTTAAAGATTATATTCGTATATTAAAGAGAAGATTCTATATCATTATTTTAACTCTTATAGTAAGTCTTTTCATACTTTATAATATTGAAAAGAAGAAACCAAAATTATACGTTAGTAGTGCTGAGATCATAATAAAGAAACCGATTTATGAAGATTATTATTATCTCCCGTCCAACCAGTTAGTTCAAGGATTTACATTTAGTTATCAAACGAGATTATATTTTCTGAGTAGCCCGCTGTTTTTAAAAAAAGTGGCTGAAAAAATAGCGGAGAAGAAGATACTACCACAAGGTACAGAGGACGTTGCAGGTATATTGCGCTCAGGAATAAGTGCAAACAGAATGGGTGAAACAGAGATAATTCTTTTATCATTCAAGTATTCTGATCCTAAGATTGCACGCCAGATACTGGAAGTATATATTAATACTTTAAATTCTTTTCTGAAAAATCTAAATGAATCTACCATAGAGTCATCTAAAAGATATCTAATAACAGAGAGGAAAAAATTAAAGAGACAACTTTCAAAAGTAAGATATAAGTTGAAGAAAAGTATGGATAAATTAATGATTTTTAATTTTTCACAATTGAATTCTACGGAAACTAATCAGTTAACCCAGATAGAAGGTCGTTTAAAAGACATAGAACAATCAAGAAACAGAATTGCAAGTGAGTTAGATAAACTAAATAGAAATATCATTCCTGATGATATAAGGAATTTAGAACCTGATATAACCAAAAAATATCTGGATATGAAAAACGAGTACGAGCAGATTGATTTGAGCATAAAGGAAGGATTATTAACAAAAACAAGTAGCCATCCAAGCATAATAAACCTTATGAGAAAAAAGAAATTTGTATATGACAAATTCTTACAATTACAGACGGAATATGAGATTAAGAAAGAAAAAATCCAGAAGGATGCAATATTAAATAGGAAAGTCGATTATATAACGCAATTACAGGCATTAGAAAATGCGGAATATGACTTGAAAATAAAATATAACAAGTTACGTAGCAGGATTTTTGATATATTGTATAAAGATTTTGCCAGAAATATGAAGCAATTTGAAACATTAAAATTTCAAAAGAAAATGTTAATGACTCAGCGTAAGATTCAGGATAATATTTCTTCTCTAACCGCCACAGAACAAAATCTTACAAAAAGTTTGCATGAACTTACTACTAAACAAAACGATCTTATGGTTAATACACTTCTATATTCCAAACCATTAGAAATTTTAGAAAAACCACAAGAAGGCAAACCTATACCACAAGGTCCGTCTACCTATAGAGCGGCATATATCTTAGCTGGTTTACTTATAGGACTTGTATTAGCATACCTGCTGGAATTTACGAGTGCTAAGGTTAGAACACAGTTTGACATTAAGAAATACCTAAACGTCCCAACTCTTGTAAGTATTCCTAAATTAGCTAGCAGTCAGACTGGTATTAACTCTACATTTTTGGCTGAGGTATTTAATACAGCAAGCACTTTGTTGGAGACCTGGGCCGCGAAGAATAATAGTAAGTTAATTTCTATTACTTCTGCAACAACTGGTGAAGGTAAAACGTTGGTAGCTTCTAATCTAGCACTTTCACTTGCTAAGGGTAATAGAAAGGTCCTTCTGGTTGATATGGATTTAAGAAAACCTACTGTAAATAAATATTTTAACCTCAAAAAAATAGAGTTGGATCTTTATGATATTCTTACTGCAAATTCTTTCAATGAAGAAAATTTGAAGAAAGCATTGTATAGATACGAAGATACTTCATTAGATATATTGTCTCCCAGGAAATCCATTCAAAATACTTCACAGATTTTAAAGTCAGATAATTTTAAGAAGATATTAGATTATTTTAAAAAAGAATATGAATACATATTGATGGATTCATCTCCTTTAAACATTGTTGCTGATGGAATAGTGTTAGCAAGTTACAGTGAAGGAGTGATATTGGTTATTGCTTCCGGCGCAGTAGAAAAGGCAGATTTATACTATACAAAATTTTTACTTACTAACATAAATGCTAAAATAATAGGCACTATTTTGAACAAGACGACTTATGAAATAAGACCTTACTACTATTACTATAAAGGTTATACATATAAGTACTACGCTAAAAAAGCCCAGAAGGGAACACATGAAGAAGTTTAGAGTTTAGAATACAAGAATCCATAATGAATATGGAATACCAAAGAACAAGAATGAAAAATTGCGGATTGCGGATTACGAATTCCCTGTTGGCTAAAGATAATATTGCGGCGAATAACTTGTAATGGCTCCACATAATAAAATAGCAGCGGTTTCTATCCGAAGAACATTGTTGGATAACTGCACTCCTAAAAAACCCACGGCTTCCAATCCTTTTTCTTCTTCCTTCGTAAGTCCACCTTCTGGTCCTACCAGACAGAGCATTTTATTTATTGCCCTGACTTTATCTAAAACGCAAGATATAGGGATGCAACTGGTGGGATTCCCATAGATTTTCATTTCAAAGTTTTTGGAGATATTTATCACCTCCTGAAAATCTATCTGGGGATGTAGGATTGGCTCATACAAATTACTCGATTGCATCATAGCATTATAAATTATTCTTTTCATTCGCTGGTATTTATTGCTATCTTTGTTGAAAGTGCAATCAATAGAGTAATGAAACTTAACAGGTATTATTTCTTTTACACCAATTTCTGTCAACTTCTCTATTAAAAAACTGTGTCTTTCCCCTTTAGGAATTGAATAAGCACAGCAAACATAGTTATCATTTTTATTAGTATGGATTTTACTTCTTATCTTTGCTAATACCTGATTTTTGTCTATCTTCTCTAATGTGGCTGAAAACAAGTTACCTTTACCATCCAATAATAGAATTTTCTCTTTAACATTCATTCTTAAAACGTTCTTTATATGGTTATAATACAAATTGTTAATTGCTACTACATCTTCAGATAAATATTTTTCTATTATAAATCTTTTATTCGTTAACATTTAATTTATAATTAAATAATTATGAGAAATTTTATAATAATTGCAATAGTATTATTTATCAGTATTTTACTTTTTGTTTTATTGTTAAGAAAGAATGTTGATAAACAAAATGATAGTAAGAACGTTATATCTAATATAAGCAATGAAGAAGTAGATCAAAAGATAAAGAAGGCGATAGCTTTCCTGAAAGGGAAAGTTGATACGACCTATTTGTTTAGAGACCCATATCTGATGTGCATAGATCAGGTAAAGGAATGTGAATCCAACTGGCGAGTGCTTCTTTTAGCCCAGAATATAAGTTATGACAAATATGAAGATGAGATTGTTCAGGAGATACCGGATTTCTTTATACTGGCGAAAAGGTTGGAAGAGAGTGAATATAAGAAAGTTAAAACCAAACCTTTTAATAATTATCCTTTAGAAATATACTGTAATTTTTCAAGGGGGCATCCGGAAAACGTTAATCTTATCACTCAGATTATGAAAAATTATGATAGTGAAATTTCCGGGTGGATTCATATAGAGCGCTATAGGAAGGAGTGGCAATGGAGAAAGATATGGGATGAATCGTTTTGCACCGCCGCACTTGCAGATTATCAGGATGCTTATACTGTTATTAGTAAGGTCTTGGAAAATCACCACAATGTGTGGTTGCAAGCCCAGAAGAAGAAAGTTGCTAATTTACATAAATATACATCATCATTTCTCTGGGAGATACTATATTTGTATAAGAAAAAAGAGTTAAAACTTGAACAAAGTTACATTGATTTTTTAAAGAACTATTTTACTGAAATAAGACAAAAGATTAAAAACAAGGCGCAAAATGCCCATAATTATGCCATTGATTTATTGTATCTAATAAAGGATTTTCCAGCTATATCCGATGAAAATCTGGGTAATTTGATAAAAGAATGTTTACTAACCATAATAAATGGAATTGATGAAGATGGGAAGTTGCCTGTTATAATGAAGGATGAGAAAATCAAGTCGAATAATATATATTTGAGTTATACAACGATAAACACCCTCATGGGATTGAACCTTATTTTTTATTTCAGAAAAATTATAAGTTATTATTAGGGTTTAGAATGAATTTCCCCATCTTTCCTTTTATTATTTTACCCCAAGTTAGCAACTTTAGCGTGTTAGATTTTCCATTAAACCTTTAAATTTTGACATCTACTTTTGATAGCGAGGCGACGCTACTCCCTTGACTTTCGGCTTTTTCTTCCATTTATAATTGTTGTATTCACAATTTCATATTCTACATTTTGCAATCTATAATATGAGATCCTGTACTGTATCCTGTTATGATTTAATTTTTGTTTTTGTTGCTTTTATTTTTAATTCTTTAAATCTTGCAACAGCGTTATTTGCCTGTTCCTCCGTTGCTTCCTGAAATACAGGAACAATAATCTTTTTAAATTTTTCAATTGCCTCTTCATATGATATTCCTGTCAATTCTGATACCAATTGTGCTGCTTGTTGTTTCTTTTCTTCCCCCGTAACGTTGGATACAAATACTCTATACCTTGGACCTGTATAATCGGGTGGAATACCGCTATGCGCTTGAACATCGGGTACTTTTTGTTCCACAACGGCAGGTTGCTCCTCTTCCAAAACAACTGGTGCCTGCTCCTCTACGACAGATTCTTGTTTTTCAACAACAACAGGTTCCTGTTGCTCACTTTCCTGAAATTGAACTGGCTCTTCCTGCGCTTGCTGCTCTTCATTTACATGGCTAACCTCCGGCTCTTCCACATCTTCTTTTATTTCAATAACATCCTGCGGCGCAACTTCTATCCCACCTTCAGACGGCTCCTCTGCAACGGTAGACTCCTCAGCCTTGACGTCTGGGATAACCTCCCCCTCTGGCACACTTTCAGGTCGAGCTTCTACTCCCATCTCAATCTCTTCTTGCAAATTTTGTTCTTGTTCTACCCCCCGCGGTTGTAACTCTTCCTCTTGCGCCCTTTTTACCACCTCCTTCTCCTTTTTAGAAACTCCCTCCTTACCTTCAACTTGTTGCTCTCCAATAACCTTCTTAACCTCGGCTTCTTCACAGATTTCGCGTTCTAACGCCGGCTTCAATAATATAAGTTTCTTGCAATGCGGACAACTAAAAGCAAAACTATACCAGTTATTTTCTATACCCCCAACCTGCTTAGTATCCCCCTTGTATTTAACTTTCGCAAGATATGGTATCTCCTGTGCGCTTATTGTAAATTCAACGCCCTGCTTCGAAACCGACAACAATTTACCCTTAAGTGTCCTAATCTCCTTCCTACTCAAGTTACTCATAAAAAGCACAGGAACATTTTCTAAAATCTTCCTCCCATCATCTACCTGAATGTTAAAGTTCCTAGATAATATATTCGCTGCTTCTTGTAAGTTCTTCCCAGAAAATGCGCTGATATATATGCTATACCTTTTCTCCATCTTTCCTATTTACCACTAATATTCAACTCTTCTCTTTAATTCTCGACTTCTTACATCTAACGTTTGACTTTTTATCATACATATTAATAATCGTTTATTTCTATATTAAATTATACATATTTTTTATGTATAATTCCAACATTTGGTAATGAATAAAAATGCTACAGTTACGTTAGTCACAATAATCACTTCCTCCTATTCACAGCAGACCGAGAAATCTCATTCTTTAAATATCAAAAGTTTTCTGAATAATATTAAAAAAATCATGAAAAGTATAGTAGTTAAGAAATGCCGATTGAGCCAAGAAGATATCGTTTCTCTACTATGTTGTTGCATGTTTGAAAAAAAATTGAATGACATTACAAACGTTTGCTGAAAATGATGATCTGTCAATAGATTATGTTCAAAGTAGCATGGCTTACAAATAAAGGATTAAAAAGAAATAAGAATGAGGATGCTTTGTTAATAAATAATTTAATAGTCCAGGATGATAATATGCAACAACCTTTAATAAAAGATTTCTCCGAGCAAGAATTACTACTAGCAGGAGCAGATGGCTTAGGAGGTCATAGAGGTGGTGAAATTGCAAGTAAATTAACCTTAGAAATCCTTTCTCAATATCATCCACAAAACGAAAACGAAATCATTCAAACTTTAAGACAGGCACATCATAAGTTACTCAACTATGTAAGTTCTCATCCTCAATGCTTTGGATTTGGCACTTGCATAGCAGGCGTTCTTATAATACAAAATCAAGTCATCGCATTTAATGTCGGTGACTGCAGGGTATACAAGTTTCATAATAATACCCTTTATCAAATAACAAAAGACCATTCTCTCGTCCAGGAATATCTGGATAAAGGATTAATAACTAAAGAACAAACACATAAACACCCCCAAAGAAACATAGTTACTGAAAGCATAGGCGGTATAATGGACTACCGATTTATAGATGTTAGAACTTATAAAGAAACATTGCTACAAGACGAGATACTCCTTATATGTAGCGATGGTCTTTTTGATATGTTGGACGACAATGAAATACAAGCATGTCTAAGTTCTGACCTTGAAAAAAGTATTTTACAGTTGTTCAATCAAACAATGCAAAAAGGCGCTAATGATAACATAAGCATAATACTATGCAAATTAAACAATTAATAGGCTTTCGACTAACTCAGTGAGACCCTTTAAAATCAAACCTCTGCTAAAAACAAGGGTATTTACAGTTTTGGAAAAACTTTATAAAACCAAAGAAAGTAATTTCAAAAGAACTATAGTAAAACACAATGGCGCGGTTGCCATTATACCTCTTATTGATAAAAACAAAATAATTCTTTTAAAACAGTTCCGACATACAATTGACGATTATATGTATGAAATACCAGCAGGAACTCTCGAAAAAGGTGAAGATATCAGAAAATGTGCATTAAGAGAATTAGAAGAAGAAATCGGCTACAAAACAAAAAATCTACAAAAACTAATCTCTATATACCTCGCTCCCGGTTATTCTACAGAACTCTTAACAATATTTGTTGCTACAAATCTCTATAAAGGTAACTTCGCACCAGAAGAACACGAAAACATAATTCCCATAACAATCTCATTAGAAAAAGCAATTTCTATGATTAAAAAAGGACAGATTAACGATTCAAAGTCAATCGTTGCCCTTTTGTATTACAAATTCTTGTTCAATAAAAACAAATAATAGATACATAAATCTTATATACTAAAGTAAAAAGCAAATAATCTATCCTCATCCCCCCAGATAAGAAAACTCCTAATCTTTTTACGCCTATATATCAATTGATTTTTGATTTAATAATTAATGACTATTTATTAGTTTCCGTAACCTCTATTTTATTTGACTTCAAAAAATTTATCGCTTCCTTAATGTTCGAGGCTTTACCAACAAAAATAGCCAATACCCACGCATCATCTTCAGAAAATCTTCCTTCAATAATGTTAAACTCAATACCAAAATCACTTGCCAATCTAAAAAGTATGGGCGTCCTCTTATACCTTACGGGGAATACTAATTTCAGCACTTTCGTAACTTTTCTTACTTGCTTTGCCATTGATAAAAATTATATTATAATATATTTATTCAAAAAATATCTTATTTTTTATATCTTTTCAGAAACTGCCACACTACAAAATTCCTCTTTATTCAGTATTTTTTATTATTTATATTGTTTTATTCCGACTTTAGCGAGTTTAGGGAGCCAGGCCTTTCCTTAAACCTTAAACTTTTAAACCTTGAACTTTTGACCTTTGAGTTTTGACTTTTAACTTTTTTGAGGTATTTCCTCTTCGCAGTAATTTCTGTAATTTGTTAATAATGGTATTGAGTTTGTTAAAAAAGATTAAAATTCGCCGTTCGG
>CAZWFP010000058.1:0-9966 GCA_964633175.1 uncultured Planctomycetaceae bacterium
CATTGTTCTGTGATTCTTAATTATAAAATAATTTTTTATCAGAAACCCCCCAGAAATCACCACAAAGATAGAATATGCAAATAATTAATAATTAAAAATGAAAAATCCAACTCGCAAACTCGCAATAAATGAATAAATATTAAATACTGAATAAAATAGAATTCGAGGTATTACATTCCCCAAGGTTTTAAATATTTTTTAGGTTGAAATTTAAATGTTTTATAATTTAAGGTGAGTTTATGAATTGTTCTTTCGTGAAAGTAGTGTAGATATGAAAACGACGGCAATAGTCAAGATTCCGGGAACGAAGGGCTTTGAAATTGAAGACATAGAGTTAAAACCCATACAGCCGGATGAGGCGCTGGTTAGAATAAAAAACGCTTCTATTTGTGGTACTGATGTTCATATCTGGCAGAATGATGATTGGGCAAAAGATAGAATAGTAAAAAAAATTATCGTTGGACATGAAGGTTCTGGCGAGGTTCTTGAAATAGGGAAAGAAGTTAAAGACATAAAAATTGGAGATAGGGTAGCATTTGAAAGTCACATATTCTGTGACAGATGTGAAAGATGTAAAAACGGATTAAGACATCTATGCACAAACCTAAAAATTATTGGGGCTGATACTAATGGGCTCTTTTCCCAATATGAAGTCCTACCAGCAAGAAATCTGTGGAAATTAGGAGCGGATGTCTCATTGGAAAACGCCGCTATTTTTGAGCCGCTTGGTAATGCTATATATTGCATCACCAAAGCAGAGGTAAAAAATAAGAGAGTATTAATATTGGGCTGCGGACCTGCCGGACTTTTTGTTACTATATTATCCAATAAATTAGAAGCAAAAACCATTACCTGCATCGAAAAATCGCTCGTCAGAGTAGAATTAGCCAGAAAATGCGGGGCTAATCACATCATAACTTCGCTAGATAACCTTACAAAAGATTCAGGTGAGTTTGATATTGTATTTGAAATGTCAGGCAATATAAAACTTATAGAAGTAGGATTGAAATTAATATCTCCTACAGGCACCTTCATCGCCTTTGGCATAACCCCAGAAAATAAAATCTCTCTGGACTATATAAACAACGTTATCTATAAATGCATAAATATACAGGGTATTCATGGACGACTTATCTGGGGCAGCTGGTATCAATTGAATGGCATTTATCCTTTGATTAAAAATAATCTAAACTTATTATTCACTCACAGATTCCACTTTTTAGAAATTAACAAAGGTATTGAAACAATCTTAAACAACCAGGCAGGAAAAGTATTACTAACTTTTTAAATTTCTCTATATATTCCTATTAATTTACCGAGGATATAGATCTCGGACGTTACTTCTATGGAAGGAATGTTGGCATTAGCAGCTTGCAAATATAGTTTCTCCCCCGATTTTTTTACCTCTTTAAGTGTAACTTTATTATCAATTACTACTGCGGCAATATCACCGTTTGAAACATTAGCACTTTTTGATATTATGGCATAGTCGCCGTTTAAGATACCAGCATCAATCATTGACTCACCTTTAACCCTGACGACGTATGCATCAGGATATTTTTTCTTAAGACGTAGGATTATTTCAAATTCATTTTCCAACAGGTCCTGCAACTCCACTGGCTTACCTGCTGGAATTGTTCCAAGCAGTTTCAACGTCAACGCTTTAGAAGTTAGTGTCATAGCCCTTTTGGCATTAGGAATTTTTTCTATATATCCCTTTTTCTCAAGAGCCAGAAGTTGATCCTGTGCCGACTTAGGAGAAGCAAACTTAAAATGTTCACAGATATCCCTAACTGTCGGAGCCATCCTGTTTTTATCTATGAAATTTATAATAAATTCTAATAGTTTCCTTTGCTTCGTAGTTAAAGGTCTCTGATACATATCTTCTAAGGTGTTATACTATAATTTTGTTTAGTAAAATGTCAATTAAAAATACAACCATCTTCTCAAAAGAATTAAAAACTCAAAAGTTTCAAGGGGAGATCAATAACGAAAAACAGAAAAAAATTGACTCTCTAAACTTGTTAACCCATAATAAAATAACTTTTCCACTAATTACTCATGAATAAATTAAAACACAATAAAATATGTTATAATTATCAATTATTTTTCGTTTATCCGCAAATCCTATGTATTCTAAGGAGGGGAAGGAATGATAAATTTATAGGAGTTCTAAATGAAAGAATATAATTTTGCAGAGATTGAAAAGAAATGGCAAAGAAAATGGCAGGAATTAAAAGTATTCAAAGCTAATGTAGACGATAAAACAAATCGTAAATTCTACTTACTAAATATGTTTCCGTATCCATCTGGCACTCTACATATAGGACATGGAAGAAACTACATACTGGGCGATGTTTTATATAAATTCCTTAAGATGAATAATTACAACATTTTTTGTCCTATGGGTTGGGATGCTTTTGGTTTGCCTGCTGAAAATGCCGCAATAAATACAGGGATACATCCAAAGGATTTTACTTACGCTAACATCAGTGCTATGAAAGAGCAGTTTCTCGATTGGGGTATCGTTTATGACTGGGATTTTGAAATCTCTACCTGTGATGCAAATTATTATAAATGGACTCAATGGTTATTTTTAAAACTTTTTGAAGCGGGATTAGCATACAAAAAGAAGGGGCCTGTGAACTGGTGTTCCGGATGTTCAACTGTTTTAGCGAATGAGCAGATTATAGAGGGTAAATGCGAACGTTGTAGCACTAAAATAGAAATAAGGGAGCTTGAGCAATGGTATTTCAAGATAACAAAATATGCAGACAGATTATTAGAAGATTTGGAACTTTTGGAGGGCTGGCCTGAGCGTGTAAAAATAATGCAGGAGAATTGGATTGGCAAAAGCTATGGAGTTGAGATTGATTTTGAATTAGAGGGTTCAAAACAAAAGATAAAGGTATTTACTACAAGACCGGACACCATTTTTGGTGTTACGTTTTTAGCAATAGCGCCAGAGCATAATCTTGCAGTAGAACTGTTACAAAACCATCCAGAAGAAAAGAAACTGATTCAAAAATTAAATGAATTTAAGTTAGACGACAGATTTTTAAGAAGTTCAATTGAATATGAGAAAAAAGGATTTTTCACAGGGAAAAATGCAATCAATCCTGTAACAGGGGACATAATTCCTATATGGATAGTAAATTATGTTTTAACTGATTATGGCACAGGAGCAGTTATGGGCGTTCCAGGACATGATAAACGAGATTTTCTTTTTGCAAAAAAATTCGGACTGCCAATAAAAGTTGTTGTAAAACCCAAAGAAAGGACAAGTTTTAAAGAAACAGACCTACAGGATGCATTTTGTGAAGATGGAATACAGATAAATTCATTTGAGTTTTCAGGACTGCCTACAAGTTTCGCAAAAAAGAAAATCAGCGATTACATAGTATCAAAAGGTTATGGCAGAAAAACGATAAATTATCATTTGAAAGATTGGCTCATTTCAAGACAAAGGTATTGGGGAGCCCCCATACCAATCATTTATTGTGATAATTGTGGCATTGTAAAGGTTCCTGAAAAGGATTTGCCAGTATTATTACCACATACGGTTAACGTAAAACCAACAGGACAAAGTCCATTAGTGGATTTATCAGAATTTGTCAATACAAAATGCCCTCAGTGTGGAAAAGATGCAAAAAGAGAAACAGACACAATGGATACTTTTGTAGATTCATCATGGTATTTTTTAAGATTCTTAACACCCAAAGATCCACATAAAGCATTTAGCAGGGAATTAACCAATTACTGGTTTCCAGTAGACCAATACATAGGTGGCGTTGAACACGCTATTTTACACCTACTATATTCACGATTCATAACCAAGTTTTTATACGATATGGACTTAATTGATTTCGATGAACCATTTAAAAATCTTTTCACACAGGGTATGATATGTAAGACATCTTACAGATGCGCAAAATGTGGGAAATATTTGCATCAGGATGAGGTTAACTTAGGAAAAAGAGAGTGTAAGAAATGTGGTTCAATTATTATTGAAACTTTAGACAAGATGTCAAAATCAAAGTTGAATGTCGTAAGTCCAAAAGAACTGAAAGAGAAATATGGGGTCGATACGCAGCGGCTATACATTTTATTTATAGGACCACCTGAAAAAGATGCCATATGGCAAGATGAAGGTGTTGTGGGATGTTTTAGATTTTTGACGAGATTATGGAACTTCTGTATAAATGTAATACCTTTAATTAAAGATATAAAGATAGATACGTCGCAACTGGATCATATAGAATTGCCGCGAACATTAAAAGAGTTCAGATTCAAATTACACGATACGATAAAGAAGATAACGGAAAGTTTCACCACTGATCTGAAATTCAATACCTGCGTGAGTTCAATTATGGAATTACTTAATTGCGCGGAAGAAACTTTCAGCAGCTCAATTGAAAAATTAACTCAAACGGATAAAAAAGTTTTAAGAGAATTTCTTGATAACATTGTCCTCATCACTGCTCCGTTCGTCCCACACATAGCAGAAGAACTCAATCAAGAGTTGGGGAACAATAAAAGTGTATTTGAGCAGCACTGGCCTAACTTTTCAGAAAAAGCATTAAAACAAGATGAGGCAGAAATCGCGGTTCAATTTGATGGAAAATTCAGAGGAACCATAAAAGTATCTATACCGATAACAAAAGAAAAATTATTAGAATATGTGCAAAGTAATGAAAAACTATCCAGATATTGCAAAAATATAATTTTTGAAAAAGTTGTCTATGTAGAAAATAAACTGATTAACATTATTACAAAACCCACCTAAATAGTTATTGGTAGTTAATTATTGGGAAAATGCAATCAAAAGAGTGTGGCATTTATCAAAAATCTATTATTAGAACAGATTTAAAAACCAATTACCAGCAACTAATCGCTAATCTGTGATTCCCTTAGTTAAACCACAAATTGATAAAAACGCTCTTAAATACATAAAAGATATTTTTTCAGAAGGGTGGTTAGGAATGGGATACTTCACAAGAAAGTTTGAGGATAAAATTGCGGGATTTCTGGAACTAAAAAACCGATATGTGGTTGCAACGAACACAGGAACCTCTGCACTACACTTAGCGTTGATGATTGCAGGTGTTAAGGAAGAGGATGAGGTCATAGTTCCCTCGTTTAACTTTGTGGCTGACCATCAGGTAATACTAATAGTAGGAGCCAAACCTGTTTTCTGCGACATAAGAGAAGATAATTTAGGAGTGGATTGTTCTTCTATAAGAAAACTGATAACCAGAAAAACCAAAGCATTGATGGTTCTGCATTATGCTGGCATACCTTGTGATTTGGAGGGAGTATATAAATTAGCCAGAGAATATAATTTAAGGGTAATAGAAGATGCTGCTCATGCCTTCGGAACAAAATATAATGGCAATTATATTGGAAGTTTCGGAGATATCACCTGTTTTAGTTTTGACCCTATAAAAATTGTTACCTGTGTGGACGGTGGAGCAGTGGTTGTAAATAAAGCAGAAGAAAAAGATAAACTATTAAACTTTAGAGTTTTAGGTATGAATAAAGATACTATTGAAAGATACAGGTCCAAAAAAGTATGGGAATATGATGTTATTACGAAAGGTTTCAGGTATCATTTAACAAATGTAAATGCTGCTATAGGTATTTCCCAGATCCAAAAAGTAAAACAATTTATACGAAACCGACAGCAATATTGTAAAACATATACCAGGTTCTTCGCTAAAATAAAAGAGATTATCACGCCAAAAACTGACTATAAAGATATATCACCATTCTTGTACTACATAAGAATCACAAATGGTAAAAGAAATGAACTAATGGAGTATTTAACTAATAGAAAAATTCAAACAGGGATACAATGGACTCCTGCCCACAGATTTTCCTACTTTAAGCAGTATGCTAAAACAGAATTACCTGTGACAGAAAAGATATACAAAGAGATTATTTCATTGCCATTACACTCATATATGAATATGAAAACTCTTAACTACATTGCGCAAACAATAAGCAGGTTCTTTTTAAATTATGAATGAAGGATGAAGGGAAGAAAAAGCCAAAAGTCAAAGGTTTAAAGATTTTGGTTTATTTAGTAAAAAATGATAAAATTTCCACTGTAATATGACGGACTTAATTGAACAAATTAAAAATTATTGGGACAGAAGACCTTGCAATATAAAACATTCTGCAAAGGAGATTGGAACAAAAGAGTATTTTGATGAGGTAGAGAAAAGGAAATATTTTGTTGAACCTCATATACCGACCTTTGCTCAATTTCAGAAGTGGAAAGATAAGAAAGTTTTAGAGATAGGATGTGGGATAGGCACGGATGCTGTCAACTTTGCGCGAAACGGCGCAAAATTAACCGTTGTAGAGTTATCAGAAAAAAGTTTAGAAATCTGTAAAAAAAGATTTGAAATATATGGCTTGTCCGCAAGATTTTATTGTGCTAATGCGGAGCAATTAACTTCATTCGTTCCACCAGAACCATACGACCTAATATATTCTTTCGGTGTCATACATCATACCCCAAATCCGCGCAAGGTATTTGAGGAAATAAAAAAATACTGTCATCCTAACACACAACTGCAAATAATGTTATATGCAAAATATAGTTTTAAGGTATTGTGGATAATTCTCAAATACGGTAAAGGTGCTTTCTGGAAATATAAAGAGTTAGTAAAAAGATATTCAGAAGCTCAAGAAGGTTGCCCTGTCACCTATTGTTATTCATTCAAAGAAGTCAAAAAACTTATGGGAGATTTTGAAATTATAGAAATCCGCAAGGACCATATATTTCCATACATTATTGAAAAATATAAAAATTATGAATATGAATGGGTATGGTATTTTAAATGGATGCCACGATGGTTGTTTAGATGGTTAGAGAAAATTGCTGGTTGGCACATATTAATAGTTGCAAAGCCAAAAACAGTCAATAGTAATTAGTTGTTAGCCCTTATAAAAACAGTTAAAATATTACTCTTGGTAACTGATTTAAATCCAATATTTCTATGTTGACTATCTTTTCTACCTGTAAGCCGTTTAAGAATGAATTTAAACTAATACAAAAAAATGCCATAACCTCATGGACTAAATTGGGCAAAAATGTAGAAATAATTATTTTTGGGAACGAAGAAGGAGTGGAAGAAATATGTAGCGAACTTCTCATAAAAAATATAAAAGATGTAAAAAGATATAAAGGATTACCCATACTTCGTGATATATTTTATAAAGCGCAAGTTATATCAAGATATAATGTCCTTTGTTATACAAATGCAGATATAATTTTTGCGCGAGGGCTATTAGAAACAATTACAGCAGTTAAAAAACTATTTAATATTTTCTTAATCGTTGGAATAAGATTTGATGTAAAGATAGATTACCAGATAAACTTTGCCAGCAAAAACTGGGGGAACGACTTGATAGAATATGCAATGAAAAATGGCAGATATTATCAAACGGATAGGGGATTCGACTATTTTATTTTCTCTAAAGGGCTGTTTTCTTATCTTCCACCTTTTGTCATAGGGAGAGTTGGCTGGGATAATCATTTCTTTGCGAAGATATTAAAAAAAAGAATACCTGTATTCAACGCAACGGAGTCCATTTTTGCCATACATCAAGAACATACATACTCTACCACTGTCGGTGGATATAACGAAGTGTGGAAAGGAAATGAATCGCAATATAATATAAACCTCTTAAACCAAACTGATATTTCATACTCTATTCTCGATACTCCATTCAAGATAATTTATGAGAATAATAAATATAAAATTCTACCGGCTTATTTAGGTATCAAAAGATGTATAACAAGAACTGTTCCAAATCTTAAATATTTTTTCAGAGGGTTGCTAAAGTAGTTGCTCAAAAAGAAGATACTATTTATTTTACCATACTACCCTGCCACAAGAATCACACCTATATATGACTACATTTTAGGTTTATTGATGCGCGGATTCAATGTTGAGATACTGGCGATTAGAAAACAACACACTGAAATTGAGCATTCTTATTTTAAGAACAAATGCAACATCTATTATCTAAGCGAAGAAAATAAAAAACTCACTATTGTAGATATTTTCATAGGACTACCATTAATTGCTATCTTATTTTTTGACGCTATAAGGTTTGCCGTTAATCCTTATATGCTACCCAATCTTATAAGTTTATTATTAAGGCACAGGAAGAGATATGACCACATATATACTACCTACAATGTTATTACCTCTATATATGGCACATATTTCAAAAAGGTGTGTGTAAAGACGAGGATGGGTTTTGGAATATTTGATTATTATGGAGGCATCTTTAGTTTAGAAATACCCCACAAACACATACATTATAAGCCGTGGTTACCATATCCTATAATAAAATTTGCACTATCAAAAATTGACTTTTACACAGCATTCAAGGAAGAATTTAACAATGTGATAAACAATTTATTGGAGAAATTAAAAATTAAAAAGCGTTATGAATTTTACGTAATTAATCCTACTCTTTCTTTCTGTCCTGTCAGAAAGGTTTATAAGTCACCACTTCCCACTGAGCGCTTGACGCTACAGGTGCTTATTATTGCAGGGTATGAAAAGTTTAAAGGAACATTTGATTTTTTAAATATTGCTAAGGAATTTATAAAAAATAGTAATGAGTTTAAATGGACATTTATTGGTATAGATAAAACATACGAAGAAGTAAAAAAATTCGTAGAACAAGAGGGATTGGGAAATAAAATTGAGTTAATAAAAATAATTGATAGAACAGAGATTGTAAAACTAATAAATAGGTGTGATTTAGTAATACATACCTCATACATAGAAACGGGTCCTGCGGTTTTGATAGAAGCATTGGTATGTAACAAGCCCATATTTATAATGGATGTAGGGATAGCCGGCAATTTAGCTGGCTTTTGTAAAAAGGTGCATATATATAAAGATTTTTATGACTTGATTAGCAATTTAGTTAAAATATCCCAAAACCCCGGTCCTATCTTAACTTTCAAAACACCCGATTTATTTTTTAACAATACTCATTTCAATGCAACGGTTCAAAAACTATGCTGGATATTTAGATAAAAAACCGTAGGTCTCCTAAATGCAAATCGCAATCCCTCCACTATACCAAGAGAAAATTGATTTTCAAGTATTCACTCTCCCACATCAACCAAAAGGAGGTGGTTTTTATTGAAAACCATTTTTCCTCATGATAGTGAGATTGTATAAAATAAAAGGTAAAGGTATAGATTTAAGGTTTGAGGTTAAAGGTTCAAGGTTTAAAAGTTGAACAAAGGTAGCAATTATTTAAATAAACTAACTTTCAAAAACTCTATTTAAATTTACTTTCAATCCTTTTAAAAGTTTTGAACTCAATACATCATTTTGTGAAAATGTTTTATACAGGATAAACGCTTTACTTTTAAGAATATATATTTCAACAATTTTATACAAAGGGTCTACTATCCAGTATTCCCGCACCCCAAATCGCTCATAAAGTTCCTTTTTATCAATTCTATCCTTTTGCAAAGACGATTCTGATAGAATTTCAATAACCAAATCAGGTGCCCCTTTTATACACCTCTCTGTAATAATACTTTTCCTTTTATTAGATATAAAAAGTATATCCGGCTGCACCACATTAAATTCATCTAAATATACATCCATAGGAGCAGCTATAACATATCCGAGATTGTTTTCTATAACAAATTTGTATACTTCCATATTTAAATTTTGCGATATTATCTGGTGCCTCGTGTAAGGTGATGGAACCATAATCAACTCCCCATCTATTATTTCATATCTTTTATCATCATCAAGTTGCAAATAATCAGCGTAGGTATGCTTTTTACTTTTAACCTTGATACCTTGCATAATAAGATAATTATATAAGTTTATAATCTAAAATTTTAGCAGATGAAAATAAACCAGAAATTACCACAAAGAGGGAATACCTTAAAAAGTCAAAGGTCAAAAG
>CAZWFP010000059.1:0-9883 GCA_964633175.1 uncultured Planctomycetaceae bacterium
GCTAATTCGGAATAAATGAAGAATGAAGGATGGAAGGTAAACTACAAAAGGGGAAATTTGAAAGTGTGGCAGTTTCTGAAAAGATATAAAAAATTCAAAATTTATCGTTTTACAATTAGCGTTGGCGAACTATAGGTAATCTTTAACTTTGAATCTTTAAACTTTTTATAATAATAGAATGAATGTCATAATCTTCGAAGAGGATATACAACTAATACCATGGGAACACGACGAATATTTTATTAATCTTTTCGGTATGAGTAAATATGATGTTAGACAGATGCTAAGAAAATCAAGGGGGCTGTTACAAATACTGCTTACAGATGAGCATGCCCAGCAGGTAGTAGAGTATTTCAAGTCAAAAGGCATAAAATGCATCGTTGAAGACGAAAATAACTTACCTCTCCTCCCTAAAGCCAAAAAGTCCAACTTCTTTGAGATAGTAGATAATAAAATATCCTTTTACTTCGCAAGAGGATACAATAAATTAGCGGAATTAGGATGTAATGAGATAGGATTACTGAGTTTAGGGTTCTTTCCAGGACCAAAATTTTCTGCTTCGAAAATAGATACTTATATAAACGTATTACCGGATACGACTAAGATAACGGATGAAAAATTAAGGAAAGAATTCAGAGAAGGAATTGGTGGACTCGCAATAAAAAAAGAAAAGGGTATAGATACTTCTCTGGCAAGGAAAGGTTATATTACCAAAGGAGACATAACCAATCTAAAAAAGGAAGATATAAAAATATTCTTAGACATCTTTTCTTCTGATTTACAAGCGAGAATGCGACTTATATCATCTGATATGAATTACGAAATTTTGGGGGAATCAGCAACCTTAAATTCAATTACGAATTTTTTAAACACGACGAACCTGCTAATTCAAACGATGGAACCAGTAAATTTGACACCTAAAACACTTGAATTCCTGGATACGCAAGATTATTTTAAGTGTATTTTTGAATCAGAAGAAGAATTTGATACCTACAATCTGTGGGTCATATACGGTCTGATAAAGAATTCAAACCCACAAGATGTTCAACAACCCGAGCCTCCTGGAGAAAACCCGCCACCAGAGGAACACCCACAGGAGATTTAGATTTCAAATTTTAAGTAAATGCACGAAATTATAACTGCCATAACGGGGGCAAGCGGCGCTATCTATGCCTACAGATTCCTCCAAAAAGTAGCCACTATTGATAACATAAAATTACACTTAATAATATCACCTGCTGCAAAGATTGTTTTTCAGGAAGAATTAGACATATACATAGAGAACGAAAAACTTTTACCTGAATATTTCAAGATAAATAAAAAAAATGTTGAATGTTATCCTTACACAGAGATAAATGTTAAAATAGCCAGCGGTTCATATCCAATAGATAGTATGGTAATAATTCCTTGCAGTATGGGAACAATTGGTTCTATTGCTAACGGTATATCAACAAATCTCATAGAAAGAGCAGCTGATGTAACCTTAAAAGAAAGAAGAAAACTAGTACTAGTTCCACGAGAAACGCCTTGGCATAGCATTCATCTGGAAAACTGTCTCAAATTGTCGCAAAATGGTGCTATAATTTTACCTGCTAACCCATCTTTTTATATCAAACCCCATAACATTTACGAATTAGTTGATACTGTCATCTTTAGAGTTATACAGCACCTTGGTTTATCACATCTATTAGGTAATGATGCCGTTAGATTTATATATAAGCAGTAAATTTCACCAAAAGCAGGGCTGGAGGGATTTGAACCCACAACCCCCTGATTTGGAGTCAGGTGCTCTGCCAGTTAGAGCTACAGCCCTTCTACCCCCTATAATTATAAAACGAAGATTGAAGATTTATTTTCTAAACCTTAAATTTTGACGTGCACTTTTGAGTTTTGACATTTGACTTTTTAAGGTATTTCCTCTTTGGGGTAATTTCTGGCCTTATCCAATCTTATAATCTTTAATATTAAATGTATAATATCCTCCTCAATCTATGATAAAAAAAGTTCTCATCGTCTACGACTACAGAAAAGAAAAACTTAAAAAACATGGGAAGGAACTTTTTCGCCTATTTGCTGAAAATTTTCAGGACACAAAAATAATCCCATCAAATAAACAGTTTGACGGGAAAAAATATGATATTCTTGTTGTTTTTGGAGGAGATGGCACTTTGCTAAGATGCGTAGAAAAACTAAATAAATACCAGATACCCATACTCGGAATTAATGTTGGTAAATTTGGTTTTCTAACCTACGTAGAATTGAAACAACTAAAAACGGCAATTTCAGAGTTGAAAAAAGCAAATTTTAATATACAGAATAGAATGCTATTAGAAATATGTTTAGAAAATACGAGAAAACATATATTTCAAGCATTAAATGAAGTGGTAATACATAGAAAGAATCTGCTGCGGATTATAGAAATTTCTTTTTATATAAACCATCAGTATATAGCGAATTTTAGCGGTGATGGCATAATTATAGCAACACCAACAGGGTCAACTGCTCATTCCCTTTCAGCAGGTGGTCCCATCGTTCACCCTCAACTTGAAAATATTATAATTACTCCATTAACGGCTCATACATTGAACGTCAGACCATTGATAGTTTCAGGAAATGATACTTTAAACATTAAACTCTCTGATTATAAGGATACAATAATAACTTTTGACGGACAGGGTGTAGTTGACCTAAAAGAGATATATTCTATCACAATAAAGAAATCCAAACATTGTGCGCAATTTATAACCTTTCGCACTTGGAACTTTTTTCGCCTCTTAGTAGATAAATTCTATTGGGGCGTTAAAAAAACCTCAGATTAGCTTAACTGCTCCAAAACTACAAAAGATAAAGAAGCGACAAGATTAGATAGCAATCCCTGAAATGTCTTCGCTTGAACGTTTACGCTATCTTCATTAATATTTAAAATTTTTGCAACAGATTTTTTAATCAATCCTTTTTTTAGCGTTAGTGATATGGATTCTAGAAATACTATTGTTTGCACCTGTTTAACAAAATACTTCCCTTTTATAAAATTATCTACTATAAATTTCACAATATCTTTACTTTTTATACCTTTTTTTTTATAAAAATATGTGCCAATATCTCCTTTGCTCAAACATCCAAGTAATGCATCAGCTATGGAATGAAGAACAACATCTGCATCAGAATCACCGACCGCACCGAATTTTCTGCTTATTTCAACACCGCCTAACAATAGCACTCTGCCTTTTTTTAAAGTGTGAAAATCAATACCGAAACCATATACCATTAAAAATAAGAGTATATCACAAGAAAATTGGTTTTCAAGGGCTTACCATACCTTCTTATTGTTAGGTGGTTATTCTGCGCCACCGAAAGCACAACATCTCTATCACCATCTACTCTCTCAACAAAAGTAATGAGGGTAGGGGGTTAAGTATCCCCACCTACCCTATACAGATTCTTAGTTCTTTAGTGTAGATTGATTATATGTTGCCTGAAAAGCAGGGTCGTCATGTATTTGCTGCCTTACACTTAAATCCCCCAATAAAACATTTATCTGCCTATTTTTCTCCCTACCATGATCCAGTAAATCATCACCGCCAATAAATGCCCCTCCTTCCATATTTGCTGGAGTTAAGTGATCTACGGGTCCTCTATATGATACAAAACCTCTCTGGGCAGGTGCCATCTTTATATTGCATGTATATAATTCATATATCTGTTTTCTCAACTCCGCTGGATTATTTTTTATAAGATCACTTGCTGAATCCTCCTGCTCATATTGAAGAAGTCGCCACAACTGTGTCCCTTGTGGTAAAGGGTCTCCCTCACTTCCAAATCCTGGCGTCGTTCTATATATAATATATGAACCCCCTGCCTTCCCAATATAATCTTCCAATAATTTACCTATATTACCTATTTTACTTTGGCATTTGCTCATCTGGGCTTTCCATCTTGCTTTACCTATGGTTGGTAATATTAGTGATATTAATAAACCTATAATTGCCATAACAAGCATAATTTCAACTAAACTAAAACCTCTTTTGTTCATAGTCACTCCTCCTTCTTCCTTATTATGATTTTCTTTTTCTCTTTTATCCATTTTATTACCCTAACCCTTTTTTATTCACCTCCTTTCTATCAATATAGGGTTTCTCACATATATAATATTATAATACTAAAAGTTCTAATGTCAATAACCTGCTACAGAAATTCCCATGATTGCTGATATTTGGCCGCCTTTTTGCTCACATCTTATCTCGTCGCTCTCTGTATATTGTCATCTCGGCGCATGCAGGAATCTATATCATTTATTATCTCTATTCCAACTTTAGAGAGTAGGATTTTTCATTATTGCATCTTTAGAGGTTGCCAATTCGGCAAACCATTGATGCGCAATATTTATTATTTTTTGAGCAACCATTGACTTCGTATAATTGCTAAATTTTTCAATCTTGCCTTTATATATAAAGTATCCACTTACCTTGCAATTTCCAAATGCGGGTAGTTTATTACATACTATTAAATCAACTTTTTTTGATGAAAATTTTTGTAAGGTATTTTTTAGCAGATTGTGACTTTCTAATGAGAAACCCACCAACATTTGGTTGCCACTTTTATTATTAGAAAGAAAAGAAAGTATATCTGGATTCTGGACTAATTTAATTGTTAAACCCCTGCTACCTTTCTTTTTCAATTTATAATTGCATTTTTCCTTTGGTCTAAAATCGCTAACGGAAGCGGACATAATTATCAGGTCAAATTTCTTATATTCTTTCTTCACCACATCAAACATATCTTGTGCAGTTATAATTTTTTTTAATGTAAACCTTGAACTTCGAATTTTAAATCTTGAATTGGAAGTTACTGTCGGACCTGCTATTAACATAACCTTATTTTTCTTTTCCTGAAGGAACCTTTTAGCAAGTAAGAGTCCTATAGTGCCTGTGGAAGGGGAGGTAATAATTCTAATGGGGTCTATAAATTCCCACGTTGGGCCTGTTGTAATTAAGATTTTCATAAGCGGTAAGCAAAGTTTATTATAAAACGTAATGATAAATGTTAAATACTGTAATTATGAATCAAAGAAAAAGGTGAAAATTCAAAAGTTTCTAAGAAATCCAACCTTTAAAGTCGAAATAAAGTAATAGAATGAAGGGTAAATTACAAAAGGTGTATTTGGAAGTGTGCTGATTTCTACCTGAAATTTTAGATTTATCGTTTATTATAAATATAATAGAGTCTTTGTTCTCAATAAGGATAGATAGATGTATAAAGTTTTTATTACGGATGAAATACCGGAAGAAGCGCTTAATATTTTAACCTCATCCAGAAAGTTAGAGGTAGTATATAATCCCAATACTACTAATGAAGAATTAAAAAAACAAATATCATCTTTCCACGCTCTTGTCATAAGAAGTAGAACAAAAGTTACAAAAGAAATAATAGAAGTAAGTAAAAACCTACAAGTTATAGCAAGGGCTGGCATAGGAACGGATAATATTGATGTTGAAGAAGCAACAAAAAAAGGCATTTATGTCATAAACAGTCCTGAAGGGAATATAACCTCTGCTGCGGAACATACCTTTGCTCTTATTTTATCATTAGCAAGACGCATACCACAGGCAGATAATAATGTAAAAAATAATATGTGGAAGAAAGGGCTACCTTTAGGAGTAGAACTAGAAGGTAAAACAATAGGTATAGTTGGGATGGGGAAGGTTGGCTCCAAAGTAGCAAATTACGCTTTAAGTTTTGGGATGAAAGTGATAGGATATGACCCTTACATAAAACCTGAGAAATTCCCACAAATTAAGTTTGTTGACTTAGATGCATTGCTATCTAGTTCAGATATAATCACACTCCATGTTCCTATAAACGACACTACACGCCACCTAATAGGTAGGAAAGAGCTAAGAAAAATGAAAAAAAGCGCATATCTTATAAACACGTCCAGAGGCGAAGTAATAGATGAATCTGCTCTATGCGAAGCATTGAAAGAGAATATAATAGCGGGTGCCGCATTAGATGTATTTAAACAAGAACCATTAACTAACGATGAATTACAAAAACTTTCCAATGTCATATTAACTCCGCATCTTGGTGCTTCAACCGAAGAAGCGCAGATAAAAGTTGCCTTAGATATATCCAAAAAACTTGTTGACTTCTTTGACAATGGCTATATAGGAGGCGCCGTTAACCTTCCCATGCCTCAAAATGAAGAGGCACATACCCTTACTAAACTTGCCCAGATTCTTGGGAAAATCCTCTCTCAGATGCAAAAAACTTTAAATAACATTCAAATAAAATTGTATGGGGAATTTGACCCATTTATCCCAGACCTTGTTACCAGAGGGGTTTTAACTGGTATCATAAAACAAATATCTGACTACCCTGTAAACATAGTGAATGCGAATTACATAGCAAAAAATTTAGGATTAAACACCTCTTTGTATATTGATAGAAATCAACATTTTAAAAAAATAGAGGTGTCAGCGAATTTTTATAATGAACTGGCGCTTATAACAGGTATGGTAAGTGAAGAAAAAACCGTCAGAATTCTCAATATAAACGGCTTTGAACTTGACATAAGAGCGGAAGATACACTTTTAATTTTAACTTACAAAGATATCCCAGGAATGGTAGGTAAGGTTGGATTAATATTAGGTAAAAACAATATAAACATAGGTAAAATGGAAGTAAGCCGCAAAGTCAAAGGAGAAATGGCTATGCTGGTTCTTACTGTTGATGACCCTGTAGATAAAAATATCCTTGACCAGATAAAAGAAGCAATAAATCCTTTTAGCATACTTTTGATAAATCTTTAAAATCGGTTTTCATTAACTCTTTCACTCTTTCTATTGCCTCACTTTTGGTTTTAATCTTCCCTTCCAATTGTAAATCGAGAATATAGTTTAATATCTTTTTGAATAATGGAGATGGCTTTAATCCAACATTGATTAAATCCTGTCCCTTTATAAGCGGCTGAGGTTTTTCAGGCGGCATACCCCTGCGCAAATTCACAGTATACTCGTAATCAGTCAAATCACCGTTCGCCGCAAGTTTATCCGCTTTATACAACAACTCTAAATCAGGGTAATATATCTCATTAAAGAGACGTTTTATCCTGCTTACCCTCATACTCTTGATATCCTTGAAGATAAGATGATTTCTTATCAACCATTCCATCCTTCCCTTTTCTTTATTAGACAATTTAAATCTGTCAGATATGATTAACGACATATCCGCACCTACATTATCATGATTATTAAACCTTATCCTGTCGGCAACCTGAAAGGTGGGCACTTTTCCTATATCATGTATTAAAGCAGTAAACGATAGTATAAAATCAGTCGACTCTAACTTCTCCAATGTCAGCAAAGAATGCACAAAAACATCCCCCTCTGGATGAAATTCAGGTGGTTGAGGAACCCCCTTAGCCGCAGTGAGTTCAGGTAAGATTTCTGCTAATAAACCTACTTTATCCAAAAGTTCTATGCCTCTGTTACGGTTCGCAGAAGTAATAATAAGTTTAAACTCTTCCCTTATCCTTTCCCAACTTACGTTTAATATATTTTTTGCCATCTTCTTAATTGCATTCAACGTATCATTCTCTATTGTAAAGCCAAGTTGAGTTGCAAAACGAACTGCCCTCATCATTCTAAGATTATCTTCCGAAAATCGCTCCTGGGGATTGCCTATTGCCCTTATAATTTTATTCTTCAAATCACTCAACCCATCAAAAAAATCCATTAACTCAAATGTATCAATGTCAAGATAAAAAGCATTAATGGTAAAATCCCTTCTTTGAGCATCTTCCTTTATACTTGAAATAAATTCTACGTTATCCGGACGCCTCTTATCTTGATATCCCCCCTCTTTCCTGAAAGTCGTTATCTCAACCGTCTCATTCTCCTCCACAACCTTACATACACCAAACGATACCCCCACCTCTATAATTTTAGGATATAGTTTTTTTACAACCTCTGGTATAGCATTAGTTGCAATGTCATAATCTTTGGGAGTCCTTCCCAGAAGTAAATCCCTCACGCACCCTCCCACAAGAAGCGCTACATAATTATTCTGTTTCAAAATATTATATGTTTTTCTTACTACCTTATATCTGGCATCAGATAATAATACCTTACCTACTTGCTCTTTTAATAAACTGGAATTGCTCAAAAAACTAACTATAACTATCCACCTACTATTTTTTCTTTACTTCAACAAAAGTGGTTTTATTCAGAATTTCAAGCAATTCTTTTTCCATTGTTTCTGACGTTTCTCTACCTACCACTTGAGCCAAAGTCCTGAAAATTATAGTATACTGTTTATCCTTAAATATGATTGCTCTAACCCTGTAAGAAATGTTTTCTACTGCTCTGGGAGTTCCAACGATTTGATATTCTATTACTCCTACCTTCTTGCCTCCAATCTTGTAACTGGCGTCCACTAAATTTTTCTCTATCTTTATTTTCTCTGGCTCAAATAACGAATTGGGATCACTACTTACCTCATAAACAAAAAACATTTTTTTCCAGAATTCTTTCCAGTCCTTATATTTTTCTTTTTTATATAAATGTTCAAGGAACTGACTTTCGAAAACCCTAACATATAATCTCAACAAGGGATAATTTTCATCTTCCTCTTTTTCCAATCTCCACAGTTCCGCCGCCAGATAGTTTTCCTTATCATACTTTATTCCATCCACAAATCTCCAAAAATTATTATTTTTAGGTCTTGTTATTTTTAAAACTATATTCTTTTTCTCATCTATGATGGACTCTATATACTCAACATCGACGCCAGTGAGTTTTATTGGTGTTTCTTGGGGCTTTTCTTGGGCAGATTTATCAGCGGGCGATTCTTTAGGTGTTTGCACCGCCTTATCTGTCGTAGTCGTGGGAAATTGGGCTATCAGGATAGAAGTTACACTTAAAAACAACAATATTAATTTATTCATATTTAACCTAACAAAATTTTTCCCTAAGAAATTTTATTAACTCCTCAAAGTCAGTAAAAACCAGTGTTTGGCATTTACTTGTCTGGGACCGGGCACTCTTATATGAGTTAATCAAAGCATCCTGCAATTGTTTTATGCTTTTATCATCATCTTCATCATTCTTATATTTCCAACTTTCTAATTCTTCTTCCTGCGCTCGCAATTCATACTTCTTAGAAAGTTTAGTCAAAGTTGGCAAGATATTTATTACAAAATTTTTAAACTGCTCAAACTCCTTTGCTGAATTTTCTATATGGCAATGAAACTCAACTATCCAACCATTATTTACCTTGCTGATAGTGCATTTCATTGTTTTATCTTGCTCTTTTTCCACCATCTTCCTTTTATCTAAATGGGCTTAGGAGGACTCGAACCTCCAACCAACGGATTATGAGTCCGCTGCTCTGCCATTGAGCTATAAGCCCAACGCTGTAATATTATATCATTTTATTATTTTATTACGAGTTTAGCAAGGTGGATTTCTTCGAAACTTTCCCACTTAAAACTCTACCTATTCCTTACTTGCTTTTACAACTTACTATATACAACTTATTAAATCGCAAACCTAAAAAAATGAGATTGTTGTCTCCAATAAAATAATTATCACTCTCATCTACAAAATCACCTGGTTCTTCATTATTTATAACATATTTAAACTTATTACCTTCTTTTGCAGTAAATACAAAATTTTTGCTATCTTCGGTAAATTTTAAACTTTCCTTAACAATTTCATCGTATTCCTTACTCTCTTGCCCATCTATTACTGCTACCCATTTCCAATTCTCTTTTTGCGCTACAAAACCATACCTTTTACTATCAGAACTAAATTGAAAACCCCATGCATTCACATACTCTGAACTTTCTTGCCCATCTATTACTGCTACATATTTACCATTCTCT
>CAZWFP010000060.1:0-9746 GCA_964633175.1 uncultured Planctomycetaceae bacterium
AAAAGAGAGAAAAGAAAAACCTTAAAATAGATAAAAACCGTGATTAAAAAGCATACAAAATTCAAGATTTATCGTTTTACAATTCACCTTGGCGAACTATTGTTCTGGACTTTTTTCGCTTGACATTTGGCATTGGAATTTTATACTATAACTATATGTTTGCAGGTGCCGTTGTATGGCTTAATAGGGAATCAGGTGAAAATCCTGAACCGGCCCGCGGCTGTAAGCGTCTCGTTTGCGCTTCAAAACCACTGTCCGTCAATCGGATGGGAAGGTCAGAAGCTTATTATGACGCAAGTCAGAAAACCTGCCTGCAAATCAATACTAACTTGTCTTTTTCGAGGAGGGAAAAGATAAGATGAAAGATTATATAACTCTATATATCCTCCTTATCTAAAGTAGTCCTCTTAACCCTCTAAAGAGGTCTCTTTAGATACTATGAAGGAGAATGCTATGGATAATTTCTAATTTAATTAGCAAAGAATAAAAATTAATAAATAAGGAGGATAAAAAATGAAAAAGAGTATAAAGGGTAATCTCTTAATAATATTAATAAATTTCTTCACTACTATTTGCTTATATGAGTTGGTATCTCAAAACAAAGATAAATACTTAGAGATAGAACTCCCACCCGTTGAAACTATCTCTACTCTTACACCTAAAAAATTATCTGAAACATCTTACGATGTTGTAGTAGTAGATAAAAAGGAAATCAAAAACAGAGGATTTTCTAATATAAGCGAAATAGTTCAGAGCATAAGCGGTGGATTTTCAAGATTGACAGGCAATAAAGGTTCAGTAGCATCACCTGCATTGCGTGGCACTATAGCACCTCACACATTGGTATTGGTAGATGGTAAAAGAGTCAACATTCCTGGATTAGGGCAGGCCGACTTAAATAAAATTCCTGTTCAAATAGAAGATATAGAAAAAGTTGAAATCCTTAGAGGTTCTTCCTCCGCTCTATACGGTGCGGAAGCCATAGGCGGTGTGATAAATATCATTACTAAAAAACCGCAAAAAAACTATATATATATTGATTCATATCTCGGAACATATAATACCTACCATAAAGAAATATCTGCCACTTTAAGAAAAAACAAAATAGGTATAAGTTTAGGATTGACCCATGAAAATTCAGATGGTTTTAGAACTAATAGTGAATATGAGCAAAAGTCAATACATTCTAAACTATCATATTTTATAAATGACAATAGCACATTAACTTTTAATTTTGATACATTTGTAAATGATAGTGGCTCACCAGGTCCTGTAAATTTTCCCGATCCGACCGCTAATTTATCACACCTCGAGACTCTTACAGGTATAAATTTTGACTCTGACACGCTTAAAGCAAATCTATATTTCCACTCAACTCACATAAATTCCATCAGCGCCTCTTCCAATACCTCATCACGAAATTTTGTATATACTTTTGATGTTCAAAAAAAATTCGCCATAAGAGAAAATATAAACCTTATAACCGGCCTTGAACTGTCAAATGAAATATTTAACAGCATAAATTTCAATACACCTGCAAATTCAATTGGGAGAAGGACAAGAGGGAAAATAGGAATATTTAATCAAGCGGACTGGAATATTAATTCTTATACAGAATTAATCTCAGGTGCAAGGTATGACAATATAGGAGGCAAAGAGCAGCTATCGCCAAGGATATCTGTTAATTTTAAAACATCGGAATCAACTATTATAGGAATAAATTACGGACATGGCTTTAGAACCCCAACATTCAATGATTTGTTTTTTAATAGTCCTTTTTTTGTAGGTAATCCTAATTTGCGACCAGAAGTTTCAGACGAATACGAAGTGGTATTTAAATATTTTGGAACAAGATTGAACAGTAAAATAAATATATTTTATAGAAGTTTAAGAGACCTAATAACTTTTGTTCCTAAGAGCCCTCCACCATCTACGGTAGAAAATGTCCAGAAAACGGCTACTTTCGGTATAGGAATAGATAATTTTTTAAAACTCAAACAAGTTGATGTTGGCATATCCTACGACTTCTTTGATGCAGAAAATAAGACGAATAAAACAAAGATAAGATTAGCTCCAAGACAAATATTTAAACCGTATATAACATGGTATATAACAGATACCACAACACTTTCTTTGCAATACTACATAATACAACAGTTCGTTGTAGTAACAGGCGACCCATCCACCTACGATAATCTTGACATTAAACTAAGTAAAAAGATAAAAGTAAAAAATACAGAAGGGGAAGTTTACCTTATGGGGAAAAACATTATGGACAGGGATTATCAATTCAACCCCGGTTTTCCTGTGCCCGGAGCTCAAATTTTCATAGGTGCGTCGGTGCAATTTTAAAACACAACATATGCCAAAATCTAAAGCAATACTGTACTTTTTACTTCCCGCTCTCTCGATAACATATATTTTAATATCTATAATTTACCTCACACAGCGGGCAAAGATTATCTCTGCCAACCTGGACCACTCAAAGCACACCAACTCTAAAATCAATAATACTAAACAATGCCCACAAAGGATAGTATCTTTATTGGTTGGTTTAGACCAGATAACATATCAAATAGCCAAAAATAAATTAGTTGGGGTCAGTTATCTATCCGCTGACCCCACTATTTCGTTAATCGCCAATAAACTCGCCAATATAAAACTTTTAAAAGCCAAAATAGAAGAGATTCTTAAACTAAAACCGAATGTATTATTAATCAGTAGGTTTTCTAATACCAATTTTATAAACACATTAGTCCAAAACGGTATAGATGTAAAACTGTTTGATAAATTTAATAGTTTAAAAGATACTGAGGACAATATAAAAAAGATAGCCAACATAAGTTGTGAAGTTTCAAATGGAGAAAAGCTGCTAAAATGGACAAGAAGCATAAAAAAACGGCTCAATAGAAAATGTAGAAAAATACGGCAAAAACCTTATGCTCTGTATGTATCATCCAATCTGTATAGCGCAGGAGCTAATACTTTAATATCGGATATAATAGAACTTGCTTGTTTTAAAAACATTCTCAAACAGCAAGGTATAAGAAATTTTCATCAGTTAAAATTAGAAGATATACTAAACTATAACCCTGATTTTTTGATATTTGATGACCGTGTGGACATAGATGCCTTTTTTCAACATTATGTCATCTTACAACGACTAACCGCTTTTAAGGAAAAAAAAATAGTTCAGATTGAAAGTAAATATTTAATGTCAACGTCCCACTACGATTTTTTGGCAAGTTGGATACTCTACAAAAAAGTATATTCTCACTAAATACAGGAACATTTAATTTTTCTTACAAATCAAAAGTTGGAGATAAGGAGCGTTTGTTCCTTCAACCTCCCCTGCTTCTTTTATAGTTATGTTAGTCTTGGATTGTTCACTATTTAAGTTACTTGCTTGATTCGTTGAACCGGATAAGTATGCTTTTATATTACCATCATATCTTCCAATGGCTTTAATATTGTGGGAGTGCCCAGGATCAACGATAGTATGAGTATGCCTGCCCACAGCCCTATTTTCCCTATCCTTTAATTCCACTCCGACGGTTGCTCCCAAAGTTCCATCCTTTGGCAATCCTACAATATATCTTCCTTTCGCTTCCACTAATTCAGTCCAACCTTTAGGACACTGAGAAAGATTAAAAAACATTACCGCTCCCGAAGGAATATTATCCAGGATTGCTGCTCCTGTAAAAACAACCGTTCCAATCAGACAAGCAATAAACAAAAATAAAAAACCATATACACATATTCTACCTGCTCTTCTTTTTATATCTTTACTTCCTATCATAACTTCCCTCCTAAAATACTATTAGAAATCCCTAATTTTAATTTACACCATATATTATTAGTTAAAAGTTGCAAAGGGAAAAACTAAAAATAGAATATTCAACTGATGTAGAATCCATTAAAACCTCCTGCATCTATTTAGCCCACCAAAATTTCTTTACAAATATCTTGTTTGCTAAATTGTATCCATACATCACTTTTAGCATTATTTTATAGTATTTTATGTATTCTTGGATTCTATTATAATTTTTTGCTTCACGCGTAATAACATTATATAGATGAAGATTATTCTTATCCTTCTTTATTGCCCTTTTAAGAAATTCAAAAAATTTATCTAGATACGAGATACCCTTGAAATAATATGCCGTCTTTTCTAAAAAAGCGCTTTCAGGAACTAACATACGGTTCATTTTTAATAGTATGTTTTTCATAATTCTGTGGTTATCCTGCAAGTTATTATAGTATAAGAGTAAATCTAAAAAATTCTCCTTAGGTATTTTCCTCCTCAATTTTTTTACTAAAAACTTATGAGCAAAATCATTTTTTGAATCCCTTAAATAGAGATAGAATAATCCGATACCACATAATATATTGCCTTCAGAATGGCACCTTATAAATGATGGGATTGCCCTTACAATGTCATCCGCGCGGATATTAAAGACTATCTTCTTTATAAAATCAAATTCCACTAATTTTTTAATCTCATAATTTTTAATGTCTGGTATAAACACGGTTTTAACTTTTTCAATTTCATTATGTGTCATAGTAGATAAATTCTGTTTCCCCAAATATTTAGAAGCGGAAAATTCTACATACATGTTTTTATCTGTATTGAATTTTATGTTTTTATCAGCAGCAATTGATTCTATGTCTTTTTTATGCAAATATAACGTTGTGAATATCTGAGATGGATTATATATACCGATTCTCAACAGGTCCTTAAGTATTTTCTTATTAGAAAAGATTTTCTTCAAATGCAAATAATCCAGGGTGAGTTTCTTGTTGGAACCTACAAGGAATATGTCATTGGAATAACTTTGATAATCTTCCCTGAAAACAGAATGTAAAACAACCTCTGGGAATATACTCGCAAACGTTTTTATAAGGGATTTAACCAGATGAGGATGCATATAATATGTATGAAACCATTGAACAAAAACGCCATCATCCGCCAGACGTTCCTTCACATTGATGAAGAACTCTTTTGTAAACAAACTTGACGCCCCTGTAAGCCACGGATTGGATGGTTCTGATACTATTAGGTCATATTTTTTGTCAGTTAAGAATACATAACTTCTGGCATCGTCTAATACCAACCTAACTTTAGGGTTATCTAAGACAAAATAATTGTCATTTCGATAATATTTCTTGGCTGCTTCAACTACTCCTTTTTCAATTTCAACGATTTCAATGTTTTTTACCATATCATACAAACTTATTGCGCCAGCAGTAATGCCGCTACCTAATCCAATGACCATTACATTCTTTGCATTTATATTATAGAACAAACCTAAATGCCCACTTAAAACCTGTGTTTCAAGGTCATTAAAACTTGAAGCATCCACCTTGCCATTTACAGATAACGTAATATTAAACGGCTCATTTTCAGTATTTTTTACATCCACGATAGACGTTAAACCTTCATATAAGAATAACCTCTTCTTATATTTCAAAGCATCAGTAAACTGTTCTACATCCTTAAAATACGTTCCATATAAATATACCCCTGAAAGTAAAGCATCGTTATTGGTTTGTGTTTGATAATAAATAGCACCTCCTACGAATATTAATGCTACTATTAATAAAATAACCTTCATTATCTCAGTTTTCCTGGAAAGAAACTCTAATGACACAAAAAATAGAAGGATAAAAATAAACGCTAAAATATTATTGGTGTGTTTTAATCCAAACACTGGTATGAGAAAAAATGAAGTAACCCAACTGCCAATAACTGCCCCCATACAGTTAAAAATATAAAGTAATGAGGCAGATTTCGTAGGTGAGATACCCGATAATACAAATCCTCGCAAAAGCATTGGTAACATCGCACCTAAACATATAGTGGGCAACAAAATTCCCTTAAAAATAAGGAGTATCTTTAATACAGTTTCATATTCAAAATTACTTGAAAAATACTTACTAACAATATCCCATAATGTAGTAAATCTATCCTTAAAAAACAAGTTTTCCTGCGAAGGATAGAATATCATATAAAAATATGGGGTCAAGGTAATCCAAACGTATTCCATAAGAGTAAATATCGCCACAATAAGTTGCAAAATAGCAAAACTAAAATAATAATCCTTTATCTCCTCAAAAAATACTATAATGATAAATAATCCTATTATTACCAGAATGAACAACGAAAATAGCAATATAAACCCCATCCCAAACTCAAAATCAAACTTTTGGGGGTATATAATAGTTGTAATAAATTTAAACTCGGCGAAGGCAAATATGGCAAGAATAAATAACAAAATACCTAAACTTAAGTAATATCCTCTCTTTTTATCAAGAAAAAATGACGATAGAAATGAACCTATGCCTAATCCAATTATCCATCCAAATAATATCATCCCAAAAGAATAAATGGAGCCACCTGCTAATAATACATAGTATCTTGTCCAGACAATTTCTAATGAAAAAGAACAAAATCCTGAAATAAGGTATAATATCATCATACTCTTTTCTTTCGGCTGAAAATGGAAGTTCTCGGTTCTGACATTAACTTTATTATACGCTAAACTTTGAACTTTGCTCCTTAAATTGAAAACCTTAAACCTTAAACTTTGAGACAGAATCAACCCTATTACAAAAATACAGAAATTTAGAAACGCAAAGAACAATATAGTGCCATCCAAAGTGAGTTTTGGTAAAAATAGCAGAAGAGAGAAAGCAATAAATGCGCCTGCTCCTAATAAATTGGAAGCATATAACATTGAACTCCATCTACCTATTTTTGAGGTAAAGACCCCCATTGTCTCAACCATAAGAGGAAAAGTTGCTCCCATCAATGATGTAGGTATTATTAAAACCATCGTTATAAGAACGAACTTAATAATGGAAAATACATAAAAATTATTATTAAACTCTTTGTAAAAAAACCTTAATGGAAAGTTTATATACTGAAAAACATAAGGACTACAAACTGCAAAAACACCTATGAATAATTCACACAAGATATAAAAATAAAATGCTTTAAAGCCGAGATTATTACATTTTTTACCTGCATAGTAAGAACCCATAGCAAAACCCAACATAAACGAAGAGAGTATTGAAGCAACAGAAAAGGTGGTATTGCCAAGAATAAGTTCTAAATATCTCGTCCACAAAATCTCATACCCCAATCCACACCCCCCGGAAATGAAAAACAATAGTAAAAGAATTAACCTCATCAATTTTACTTTCCAACTTTGCAATCTTTTACCATTACAACATTTTAACTTTTTTATAATCTAAAATTTGTATTGAGAACCATTGTAAAAAAAGTATTAAACAGAATATTAGATATCTTTTATCCAAGATTTTGTCTTGTATGCAACAAAAATTATTCAGATAAAAATTTCAATTACGACTATATATGTATTGAATGTGAAAATAAGTTACCAAAACCTGGCAATAAAAATATCTGCTTGAAATGTAAAACTTTTTTAGGCGAATATACCTTATCTAAACCTATATGCCAACAATGCAAAAAATACAGGCATTTATTTAAAAAATTAATAACCCCTTTATACTATAAGGATGAAGCAGAAGAACTTATAAAAGAATTTAAATTTGGTAAAAGATTCTACATAGGCAAGTTTCTAACGGAAATGCTATGGAAAACAATCAAAATAGAAATAAGTGATTACAGGAATAGAATACATTATATTACTTATGTGCCAATGACATATAAAGAAAAATATAAAAGAGGGTTCAATCAAACGGAATTCATTGCTAAATTAGTAGGCAAGTCACTTAACATTCCAGTAGTAAAATTATTAAAGAAAATTAAATCAACAAAGCACCAGATGGAATTAAACTTTTATGAGAGACAGAGGAACATTAAAGATGCCTTTGCTATAAATGAAAAATATGGTGATTTAATTAAAGGTAGGAACATTATTATAGTGGACGACATATATACAACGGGGGCAACCATTGCCGAGTGCTGCAAAGTATTTAAAGAAAAGGGTGTAAGGCAAATCTTCCCATGTGTTTTAGGACGAACTTCATAAAATACTTCTTAAATCTTTAAATCTTTAAATCTTATAATCCTTCATATATTATGGAGCCCTTTAAGATAAAAATGGTGGAACCGATTTACTTTACCACAAAAGAAGAAAGGAAACGTTTGCTGGAAAAAGCTGGCTATAACCTTTTTAATATACCTGCAAATAAAATAACGATTGACCTTTTAACTGATAGTGGGACTTCTGCGATGTCACAATTTCAGTGGGCGAGGATGTTTGAAGGTGATGAAAGTTATGCTGGCGCTACAAGTTTTTATAAGTTAGAAAAATTTATGAGAAAACTCACCGCCTGCAAATATATTATCCCTGTTCATCAAGGAAGGGCTGCTGAAAGAATTTTATTTGGTATTCTAGGAGGCAAGGAAAAAATCTTTATTAGTAATACACATTTTGATACTACAAGGGCTAACATAGAATTTAATAAGTCACTCGCATTGGATATATGCACACCTGAAGCGTTAGACACTGAATGCGATTTTATGTTCAAGGGTAATATTGATATAAAAAAATTGGAGGACACCATAAAAAAATATCCCCATGAAAAAATCGGCGCAATAATATTAACATTAACAAATAATTCAATGGGAGGACTTCCTGTATCATTCAAAAATATTGCAGAAACTTACAAAATATCCAGAAAATATAAGATTAATTTATTTTTTGACGTAGCAAGGTTTGCCGAAAACTGCTACTTTATAAAAAAGTATGAAAAAGGATTTGAAAAAGATACTGTTGAGACCATAGCAAGAAAGATATTCAGATTATGTGATGGATTTTTGTTTAGTGCCAAAAAAGATGCCCTGGTAAATATAGGTGGTATCCTTGGAGTGAAAGATGATATACTACATGAAAAAATTGTTAGAAACCTTATAATAACGGAAGGATTCCCAACTTATGGCGGATTAGCAGGTAGGGATTTAGAAGCAATGAGGCAAGGGTTAATAGAAGTATTAGATGAAAAATATCTGGAACATAGAATAAATCAGGTCAAATTTTTAGGAGAAGAATTAGCGAAAGCTGGTATACCAGTAGTAAAACCTTTCGGGGGACACGGGATATTCATAAATGCATCTAAATTTCTCCCACATATAAAAAAAGAAGAATTCCCAGGGCAGGCGTTAGCATGCGCTATTTATTTAGAAGGTGGTGTGAGAACTGTTGAAATCGGCTCAGTTATGTTTGGCAATAATGCCCAATTAGAATTAGTCAGAGCAGCAATCCCCAGAAGAGTATACACAAACTCTCACTTAGAATATGTCGCCCAAACAATTATAAATGTTGCAAAATATAAACACAAACTTTGTGGATTCAAGATTACAAAATCACCACCCCTCCTGCGCCATTTCTTAGCCCGATTTAAACCAACCAGTAAAAACTCTATTTTATCATAGACCTTATAATTACCTCCAGACCGCAAATTATCCAACCTGAAATAAAATAAGTTCTGAACTAAATCCTGGTCCAAATGCCGACATTAAACCATACTCCCCTTTTTCGTAATGCCCCTTATCAAAAAACTCTTTTAAAACAAATAAAACCGTTGGAGATGACATATTACCATATTTTTGCAGAACATTTTTAGAATATTCTAATCCTGGCACAGCCCCTAACGCTTCTTTGTAAGAAAGCATTACCTTCGGTCCCCCTGGATGAACTATGTAATGTTTTATAGAGGAAAGCAATAGTTCGCCAAGGTGAATTGTAAAACGATAA
>CAZWFP010000061.1:0-9268 GCA_964633175.1 uncultured Planctomycetaceae bacterium
TTTAAATTTTGACAGCTACTTTTGATAGCGCAAGGAGGTGATAGCGCCCTAACTTTTGACTTTTATTCCATCTATAATTGTAGTATCCATCATTTAATATTCTACATTCTGCAATCTGCAATCCTGCGGGAGAGGGTATTTTTCATTTTTAATTGTTCTCTCACTTCATTAAAAAACCCTATATATTCCTTTGTCTTGTAATCTCTATACGTCCAGGGCATTGGAATAAAACTACCACCCCTAAATATCAAAGTAATCTCACCATAAATATTATTACCCAGATATAATCTGTGACTGTATGGCTTGGTTGAAGCCAGCACAACTTGACTCAAACTAACATAGCCGGGGTCAAGATTAAACGGTCTGGAAACGTTCCAACACTTTATAGTTTTTAATTTCTCCTCCATAAAATTAGTCCAGCGCTTTATTTTTACAAGTTCATTTGGAAAAATCAATTTATCAAAAGAATAAAAAATGCGATATAACGGCTCTCCCTGCTCTTCTTTATAATAATCAGTAAAATTGAAAAGAAGAGGTTCTAAGCTTTCGCTAACTTGCCCAAATTGTTTTTCACACACAGATTTAATTAAACCTACCTCATCAATGAATTTAGTAATAATTCCAATAAAATGCTTAACTTTCTCTACTTTTCTATATTGCCCCATTTATATTAAGACAAAACGGCACAGTCCCCTTCTTCATATTAACTTTTAAGTTTCTATTCTTTTTTTTGACTTTTTCTTCCATTTATCATTTATATTATTTTAAGCCGAGTTTAGGCGTTTAGCGAGCTAGGTTTTACCTTAAACCTTTGGCTTTTTCTTTTATTCATAATTAGAGCAATAATCTTTCAATAATTTTTCCTGCTTACGCCACATTACCTTTCTGTGCTTGGGGCTATCGTCTCTATATCCTAACAGATGCAGAACTCCATGCGTTATATACCTTGCTAATTCTTCTTCCAGTTTTATATTTCTTTTCTTACTCTCCCTCTTTGCATATTCTACACTTATAACCACTTCTCCTAAAAAACCTTTAATATCGTAAGAATGAAATGATATCACATCAGTAGGGGTATTATCTGCGAAATAATATTTATGAAGCCGCAAAATTTCTTTATTATCAGTCAAAACTATATTTAGCGCTCTTTTTATTTTTAGTGCTTTTAACAAATAATGTGTATAATCTTTTATATATTTCTTATAAGTCCTATCCACCAATATTTGACAGATTACATTTATTTTATTATTTTTTGTCACATTTAGTTGGTGAACTTACTGATTCATTAATTATCCTCAGATAGAAACTTTCTCAAAAATTTTCCCGTGTAGGAATTGGGATTATTTATAATATCTTTTGGTCTTCCGGATGCTATTAACTGTCCTCCTTTATCTCCTCCTTCTGGTCCTAAGTCAATTATGTAATCAGAAATCTTTATTATGTGTGGATTATGTTCTATAACAACTATCGTATTACCTTTATCTACGAGTTTCTGTAAAACTGCGATTAATTTAGCAACATCATCAATGTGTAGGCCTGTGGTTGGTTCATCCAAAAGATACAAGGTATGTCCCGTCTGTGGTTTTGATAATTCATAAGCGAGTTTTATTCTTTGTGCCTCACCGCCGGAAAGTGTGGCGCTTGACTGTCCTATTTTTATATACCCTAACCCTACATCCGAAATTAACTTTAACTTTGGATAAATCGTTGGTATATTTCTAAAAAATTCCAGCGCCTCTAAAACACTCATCTCTAAAACGTCATATATAGTTTTACCCTTATATAAAACCTCCAACGTTTCACTATTATACCTGCGTCCGCCACAAACCTCACAGTTTACCATAATATCAGGCAAAAAATGCATCTCTATTGTCTTCACTCCCATACCACTACACGCTTCACATCTTCCACCTTCTACGTTAAAACTAAATCTTCCTGGTCCAAAACCTCTCATCCTTGCCTCAACTGTCTGTGAAAAAAGGTATCTAATCTCATCAAAAAAACCTACATAAGTAGCGGGATTGGAACGAGGGGTCTTGCCAATCGGTGATTGGTCTATTACAATAAGTTTATCTATATATTCAATACCTCTTATTCTGTCATATTTTCCCGGCTTTTCCTTTGAAATCCCCAATGTCCTTGCAACTCCTTTATATAAGATGTCAAATACGAGAGTGCTTTTTCCCGAACCGGAAACACCTGTAACGCAAATTAAAACACCTAACGGTATAGTGACGTTTACATTCTTCAAATTATGCTCCTGTGCTCTAAAAATGTTCAATGAATAACTGTAATCTATACGTCTTGGCTGTGGTATCGGTATTTTATACTCACCAGATAAATATCTTCCCGTCAACGATTTTTCTGATTTCATTATATCACTAACCTCACCCTCGGCTACGACTTCTCCTCCTAATCTTCCAGCAGAGGGACCTAAATCTACTACCCAGTCAGCACTTCTTATCGTATCTTCATCATGCTCAACCACAATTACAGTATTACCCATATCCCTTAATTTCTTTAATATGTTAACTAACTTTTCTGTATCCCTCATATGCAAACCAATTGACGGCTCATCCAGAATATAGCATACCCCAACAAGCCCGGAACCTAACTGGGTTGCAAGTTGAACCCTCTGATATTCACCTCCAGATAATGAAGATGTTCTTCTATCTAATGTAAGATATCCTACACCAACATCTATCAAAAACTTTAGTTTTGTTTTTACAACATTGATTAATGGTTGAGCTATTGTGTTCTTTTCCGAGGAAGTAAATCTTAAACTATCTAAAAATTCATATACCTTTTCAACCTCTTTTTTTGTTATGTCATAAATGTTTAAACCATCTATCTTTATAGAAAGATATTCCTTTTTTAATCTTGCTCCATTACATACAGGGCAAACCTGCTCTGTCATAATCTCCTGAACCTTCTTTTTAAAATATTCGCTTTTAGTGGTGTAATAATATCTTTGCAATTCTCTTATTAAACCCCTTTCGCCATCAGAACCATTCAATAGTATTTCTATCTCCTCTTTGGGTATGTTCTTTATTGGTTTATCTCTATTTATGCCAAATCTGTCGCACAATCCATAAACCAGCCGTGTAAAATACCAGTAGTTTTTCCCTAAATCCTCTATAATTGCTAATCCTCCCTCATTTATTGACTTCTCCTTATTTGGTATAAGAAGTTCTTTATCAATTTCCATTTTTATGCCTAAACCATCACACTCTGAACATGCGCCATAAGGACTATTAAACGAAAAAACCCTCGGTGTAATTTCCGGAACATTCACTTTACATTTTACACAGGAAAGATTTTCATTCAACATAACTTCATTTTTACTGTCAGAAGGAGCAATTGTGACGACGCCACCAGATAATTCCAACGAAAGAGCAATTGATTCACTTATCCTTCCTTTTGCTTCGCCTTTAACTATTAATGAATCTACGACAACATCAATCTCGTTTCGCCTCTTCTTATCTATTACTATATCAGCCGTCAATCCCTTTATTTCACCGTTTAAGCGAACTTTTTCAAATCCTTTCAAACGTAAACTATTAAAAAATTCTTTATGCTCTCCCTTTTCACCTTTAATTACAGGTGATAAAATTTGAACTCTTTTTCCAGAATATTCGTTCAAAACAAAATTCACCATTTCATCTATGGTTTGTTTTGTTATTGGGTTATTACATTTATAACAAAAAGGTGTTCCAACCTTTGCAAAGAGAACTCTCAAAAAATCGTATATTTCAGTTTGGGTAGCAACTGTAGAGCGTGGTGTGGAAACGCTCTGCCTCTGAGTAATGGCAATTGTTGGTGGCAATCCTTCAATTGCTTCCACATTCGGCTTGGATAACTGTCCCAAAAATTGCCTCGCATAAGCAGATAAACTTTCTAAATACCTCCTTTGCCCCTCAGCATAAATTGTATCAAAAGCCAATGATGATTTACCAGACCCAGAAACACCTGTAATAACAACAAACTTCTCTCTCGGTATCTGTAAACTAACGTTTTTAAGATTGTGCTCCGCCGCCCCTTTGATTATGATATATTTTTCAACCATAAAACACCTATAACTTAAAAATTATCAGGTAATTGTATACTTATTACTTCTAATTTGTTTTGATATATGAGCATGATTTGAGGATTTGGAGTTAATACGTTTATGCTTGTCAAAACCATTTTGGGAAATTCAATAGATATGCTCATCTTCTTTTCAATTTCACATTCATAACTACCTGATTTACAAAAAAACAAAACTATCTTTTTTTTATGGAGAACTGCAATAATCTTGTCTATTTTTTTCCGTCCGATAGGCAGCACATAAATCAGTGGAAATCCCCTCATAATATTGCCAAATTCATTAGGGTCAAAATAGGTCGTTATGAGAGTTTCTTCTTTTCCAGTCCTTAGATTTATAGAAGAGCAGTTCATCGCTAACCCTTTGTTAAATATATATTCTATCGTACTCTTTAATAACCCAAGTTTAACGGAACACAGGTGTATATACAGCGTTTTATTTATTTCTGAAAACGAAAATGGTATAAGCAATGGATATTGCTTATCAAAAACTATTTTATTATTAGAATCATCTATATTTTTTGCTATTATTGTTATTTTTGTTCTTATTTCTTGCAACTTTTTAATGCTACCGACTCTTTGCTGAATTATAGTATAATCCGTGTTATTAAACGTTATTTTCTTTTCAAGTTTGGAATAATTAATAACAGGGGTTTTATCAGGTTTTGCATTATTATAGTCACCATAGAGATCATAATTAAATATAATTGATTTTATTTGCATTTCTCTCAACAATTTATGCAATTTCTTTATATCATTAAATCTTTTTGATATTGTTTTATGTGTTTTCATCCCGTTTTTTGTAAGCGCTATTTCGTATATGTTTAATTTAATTATTTTTGATAAAGGATTTTTATTCTTTGTGAGAATGATTTTGACAATTCCTTTTTGTATATAGGCGTGTAATATATTAGCGTCATCTGGGAAACTATATGTATATCTTTTTACGTTAATATCTGGTGTAGTATGTATGAGGGGATTGCATATTAGTGTGTAGTATATAGTGAATAATATATATGAATGAGAGTGCCAGGCGGTTTTGCATCTTGCAATGGCGAATAAAACCATGTTCTTATTTAAGTAAAAATAGAGATTAATTAATTTCTTTAAGTATACCATTTTTGCAGTAAGAAATTGTTCCTCTTTCTTCTGAAATAACGTAAACCTCGGCATCTGTCTGACTTGAAATGTATATGGCTGCTCTGTGTCTTGCTCCTATACTTGTGTCCTTTATATCACTATCCATAAATTTAAAAAAAACCTTAGCATACTTAATCCTGCCATTTGATATTATTACCGCTCCATCATGTAAAATAGACGTTTTTGAAAATATTGATTGTAATATTTCAGGTGATATTTTGCTATCCAGTTCTACATAAGAAGTCATATATGGTTCTATGCTAATGGAAGATTGGATAACTAATAAAGCGCCTATTTTATTTTTTTTAAGGGGGTAAAGCATTGCTAATATATTGTTTTGGAGATTGGCGTTCGTTTTATTGTTTTTGGACGGATTAAATATCTTTAATACTAAATGCCTTAATTCTGGTTGAAATACTGAAAAAAATATTAGAAGAAAGGTTAAATATATTATATTTTTATATCTTACGATAAATATATTATGATAGTTTATGGAGGTGTTTAAAGATTCCAGTATTATTACCGTTAATATGAAAGTACATATCAGTAGTTTTATTTGAATATTGATACTGCCTAATAGAATGTATTTTATAAAGAAAAATATTAATACATATAGTATTATTATTTCAATAGCGTTGATGAAATTTGCGTTTATAGGATATCCCAAGATTTCAAAGTTCATTTATATAGAATTTTAAATGTTTGCAAAGCTTCCTTAGTTTCTTTTACATCGTGCACTCTTAGGATGTTAGCGCCATTTAGAAAACAGACAATATTAGCACCTAAACTTCCATATAACCTGTCTTGAGGTTTTTTTATGTTTAACATTGTGCCTATAAAACTCTTTCTTGATATTCCAATTAATATGGGTCTTTTGAATGCTTTCAATTTATTGAGATTTTTAATTATACTAATATTATGCTCATACGATTTTCCGAATCCTATACCGGGGTCCAGTATCAGATTGTCTGTTTTTATTCCTATGTTTCTAACGAATTTTAATTGTTTTTTAAAAAATGAGGATAGTTCTTTTAATATATTTTTATATGAAGGATTATTTTGCATTGTTTGAGGAGTTCCTTTTATGTGCATTATAATTAAGCCAAGGTTATAAGTTTTTACTATTTCTGCATACTCTTGATTATTTTCAAAAGGGCAATTTAAACCAAAGATATTATTTGCGATATGTATATATTCTGCAACATGCCGTAAGACATTGGTTTTGTATGTATCAATGGATATTAACAGATTTTTAACATTAAGTTTATGAATGAATTTTACTATTGGTAATATTCTTTTTAATTCCTCTTGCTGTGGTATAGGGGTGCTTCCTGGCCTTGACGATTCACCTCCAATGTCTATGATATCAGCGCCGTCGTTGATTAATTTTTCTACCTGTTTTTTTGCTTTTGTTTCTTCATAAAATTTACCACCATCAAAAAAGGAATCTGGAGTAATATTTAGTATTCCCATTATCATACAATCGCGAGTACTTATTTTTACTGTTTTATCTCTACATTTTAAATACAGCATAGTAATTGGAAGATTATAAGATTAAAAGGTTAAAGGTTATGTTTTTTCCTGGGCTAAAAGAGGTTGGAGTATAGCGTCTATTTCTGGGGCAGTTAAAACTTCTTTTGCAAGTAGTTCCTTTGCCAATTTTTCACAAAAGTCCTTATGTCGTTCTATTAGTTCTTTTGCTTTTCTATAGGCATTGGTTAAAATATCTTTTATTTCCTGATCTATTAATATAGCGGTTTGTTCAGAATGATCTTTGGTTTTTGTTATTTCTCTTCCTAAAAACAGATGTTCTTCTTGCTGGGAGTAATTAACGAGTCCCACTTTTTCTGACATACCCCATTCACAAACCATTCTTCTTGCCAGTTCAGTTGCTTCTTTTATATCGTTTTTAGCGCCTGCAGAAATATCTGAGCAGAATATTTCTTCAGCAACCCTTCCGCCAAAAAGAACTGTAATGGTATTAAGGGCGTGTTGTTTTTGAAAATGGTATCTGTCCTTATCTGGGAGTCGCATGGTAGCACCCAATGCGATCCCTCTTGGAATTATCGTTACTTTATGGACAGGTTCATTTTTCATAAGTAGTTTGGACAGTAGGGTGTGGCCACTTTCGTGATATGCGGTAATCTTTTTATCTTCCTCCTCCATAACTCTACTCTTTTTCTGTCTTCCCCATCTGACTTTATCGCGCGCTTCTTCAAGGTCAGACATATCAATGAATTCTTTTTTCTTCATTGCAGCACTTATAGCGCCTTCATTAACAAGGGCTGCTAAATCAGCACCACTGAAAAAGGGGGTGGACTTAGCTATTGTTTCTAAATTAACATTAGGTGCTAATTTAGTTTTTCTAGTGTGCACTTTAAGAATCTCAAGTCTTCCTTTTACATCGGGCAGGTCAATGACTACTTCTCTATCAAATCTGCCAGGTCTTAAAAGGGCTGGGTCTAATACATCCGGCCTATTGGTTGCTGCAATCACTATAACGTTATCATTGGTATCAAAGCCATCCATATTGACTAATATCTGATTTAAGGTTTGTTCTCTTTCATCGTGTCCACCGCCAATACCCGCTCCCCTTTTTCTTCCCACGGCGTCAATTTCATCTAAAAATATGATTGATGGTGCGGATTCTTTCGCTCTTTTGAATAAATCCCTGACTCTTGCAGCACCAACACCTACAAATAATTCTACAAAGTCAGAACCGGATATACTAAAAAATGGAACGCCCGCTTCTCCTGCTATCGCTTTTGCCAACAACGTCTTACCTGTCCCAGGTGGACCTACAAGTAATATACCTCTGGGTATTCTCGCTCCTATCTTCCTGAATTTTGCAGGATTCTTTAAGAATTCTATTACTTCCGCTACCTCTTCTTTCGCTTCGTCTATTCCCGCTACATCCGTAAATGTAACTTTTGTATTCTCTTTGTTAATCATCGTCGCTCGGCTTCTTGTAAACTCAGAAATACCCCCCTGCGTCTGTATCCTCAACTGCCTTATAAGAAAATACCAACCAAATATAAATATCAATATCCATGGCAAACTTTGTAACATTATGTTCCAAAAAGGTGATTGCTTTGGCAGCACTTTAAAATTACTTAATCCCTGTTCTCCAAATCTTTCAGTAAATATGTCGTTTAACTCCCTTATTTCTTTGGAGTCACGAAGTAACGGCTCCGGCATAAATGTCTCATATCTTCTCCCTTTGCACGGTGGATTGATAGTATCAGCACAAATCCCATAGATCCTGTCTTCTTCAATGGTTATGGTCAGTATATTTTTATTTTTTAGCTCCTTTTTAAATACATAGTAGTCAAGCTGCGTAGCTTGGTATATAGGAATATATTTGCCTAAAATAAATATGACTACTATCGCCGCAAGTAATATTAGAAAACTATATTTTTTTATCACTTTTTATTATTTTTACTATCTCAAAGTATATTCTCGTTGAAATTTTCTCATACAATCTTCGTAATGCATAATCAATCATTTCCTTCTGCCCAGGTATGTATTGAGATTCTTCATAAAGTTCTACATTATAGTTTGTTTTTTTCCCAACGAATTTAGCACTCGCATATAATGATATCTCGCTCAATACTGGAACGTCAAAATTACGACTGATTTGGGTAAATATCTGTATATTATTAATTGATATGTCTATTTGGACATCGGCTGATTCTTTTTTATTTTCCATAAAAGCAATTTTGTTAAAAAATGAATGCAAATATTCCGTTAATTCGCTATCTACCTGTGCCCAGTTGGTCTTATTCACTATGGGAGATATATATATTTTATAGTTTTTGGGTATAACGGATTTACAGGAGGAAAAGAATATTATAAAATTAATAATTGCAGCAGTTAATAACCAAAACTTACCATCGTATCTTGTATCTTGTGCTCTCATACTATTTTTGTTTGTCAAAAGCAAGGTATCCATGGCGTCGAGTCTTATATTATATTACATTATTTTATTGCGCGTTTAGCGGGTTGGATTTTTCCTTAAACCTATTAAATAAGATGTAATCTCACT
>CAZWFP010000062.1:0-9136 GCA_964633175.1 uncultured Planctomycetaceae bacterium
TTGTAAAATCAAGTAAGGAATAGGTAGAGTTTTAAGGGAAAAAGTTTCAAAGAAATCTGACGCGCTAAACTCGCTAACTCGGAATAAAGGAAGAATGAAGAATAAAGGGTAAAGGGTAAATTACAAAAGGGGAATTTGAAAGGTGGTAATTTTTAGGGGGTAATGATATACAGAAAATATTAAAAATTTGTAATCTATAATAACGATGATAGGGATAAGAGAATAAAGGGAAGGAGTTATAATTATGAAAGAGTTGTTAAATGAATTTTCGTGGATGATAGGGGGGCCGCAGGGTAGTGGAGTTGACTCATCTGCTAATACTTTAGCACAAGTTTTTGCGCGGGCTGGATATTTTATCTATGGTAAGAGGGAATATCACTCAAATATAAAAGGTGCCCACAGTTATTATCAGATTGCTGCTTCTGTGAGGCCTGTTAGTTCTTGTATTGATGGTGTTCATATATTGGCAACGTTTGAAGAAGAAACTTTACAACTTCATTTGCCTGAAGTTTTCAAAGATGGAGCATTAATAGTTGATGCGGAATATAAAGGGGAGATAGGGAGGAAAGACATATTGATATTGAAAATGCCCTATGTTCAATTCATAAAGGAGGTTGCCCAAAAGTATGGTGAAAAAGATACGATGAAATTAATGGTTATGAAGAATGTTATATGTGTTGCAGCGTCATTTGGACTATTGGAGATAGATTTTGGTTATTTAGAAAAAACGTTGGAGAATATATTTTCTGGGAGGAAGGCAAAGTTGGCGCCTATAAATATTGACTGCGGGAGGTTAAGTTATGATTTTGCCAAAAAATATGCGAAGGATTATAAGTTTAGAATGCCACCTGCTTCTAGCGACTTTGTAGGCAAGAGAGTTATATTGTCTGGTAATACTGCTGTTGCGATTGCGAAAGTTGCAGCGGGATGTAAATTTCAAAGTTATTATCCGATTACACCGGCGTCGGATGAAAGTGTTTATCTAGAGGACCATCCTGAATATGGTATTGTAGTGGTTCAGATGGAAGATGAGATTGCGTCAATTACTGCGAGTATTGGTGCGGGGATTACTGGTGTAAGGGCATCCACATCTACTTCAGGTCCTGGTTTTTGCCTTATGGCAGAAGGGCTAGGATGGGCGGGTATGAATGAAGTGCCTGTTGTGGTTGTAAATTATCAGAGAGGGGGACCTAGTACAGGCCTTCCTACCAGAAATGAACAGGGAGATTTAAAATTTGCCATTAATATAGGACATGGCGAATTTCCAAGAGTTGTTATTGCGCCCGGGGATATTCAGGAAGCATTTTATGATACGATGGAGGCTTTTAACTATGCGGAAAGGTATCAGTTGCCTGTTATACTTTTAGCGGATAAGGCAATAGCAAACGCATTACAAACCGTTCCTGTGTTCAATCCAAAGAATGTTAAAGTAGATAGAGGTGTTATAGCAACGGAGGAGGATTTATTGACATATAGTGAAAATGGCGAAGGGTTCAAAAGATTTATGATTACTGATTCAGCTATTTCACCGCGAACTTTTCCTGGTACAGAAAAAGGTATTTTCTTCATGACAGGTGACGAGCATGATGAAATAGGTCATATAACCGAGAATCCAGAAATACGCTCTAAAATGCACGCAAAAAGGATGAAAAAGTTAGAACTAATAGATAAAGAAGTTCCTTATGAAAAGAAAATCAACGTGTTTGGGTTTTCTGACGCGGAGATATTGATAATTTCCTGGGGCTCAACAAAAGGGCCTATCATTGATGCTATTGAGCCATTAAAAAAGTTAGGTATAAAAGTTAAATTTTTGCAAGTGAGGTTGTTAATGCCGTTTCCTAAAAAGGAAGTGCAGGAAATTTTGAACAAAGCAAAAAAGGTTATTATTGCAGAGAATAATTACACATCTCAGTTAAGTTCATTGATAAAAGAACACAACTTTAGAGAACCAGACCATTATCTTTTGAAGTGGACAGGCAGACCTATATCACGAACGGAAGTGATAACAGGGGTTGAAAAGGTTCTATCCAAAAACATAAAAAGATTAGAATTGACGTATGGAGTATAAGGAGATATGAAATGGTTGAGGTAAAAGTAAGTGTAAGACCATCTGATTATAAAACATCATATGATACTGAGTGGTGTCCTGGTTGCGGTGATTTTGGTATTATAAGTGGCCTTACACAGGCGGTTTGCGAATTAGGAATACCACCATATAAACTATTATTTGTTTCGGGAATAGGTTGTTCAGGTAAAAGCCCACATGCCTTAAAAGCATATGGAGTTCATACTTTACATGGGAGAGCACTACCATTTGCTATCGGCATTAAACTTTCCAATCCCAGTTTAGAAGTTATTGCTTTAGGTGGAGATGGAGATGGGTATGGTATTGGCGCAGGACATTTTTCAAACACAGGTAGAAGAAATGTTGATATAACCTACATTGTATTTAATAATGAGGTTTATGGTTTGACCAAGGGGCAAGCATCTCCAACATTGAAATTAGGCGTTAAAACCAAATCATTGCCATTACCTAATATCAATCAAGGAGTTAATCCTGTAGCGTGGGCTTTGGCATGCGGATATACTTTTATTGCAAGAGGATATGCTTATGATACTAAACATCTAAAAGAGATTATAAAGAAAGGGATACAACATAAAGGACTGGCGTTAATAGATGTTTATCAACCCTGCCCTACATACAATGATATTCACGATAAAGCGTGGTATGAAGAGGTAGTAGACCCGCAAACTAATAGAAAAAGAGTGTATAAGTTGGAAGAAACAGGGTATGATTATAAAGTGAAGGATCCTACTAATCAGGAAGAAATCATACATAAGCAAACACAAGCGATTGTAAAATCATTTGAATGGGAGGATAAAGTGCCGATAGGTATATTTTATCAGATTGAAATTCCTACTTATGAAGAAAGAATCAATAGGGTATGTAAAACCTATTTCCAATCTCCGCCTGCAAGTCAGCGAATTTCAGATCCACTAACGGGCGAACCGATGACTGATATTTCAAAACTTCTTGCCCCCATCACTGTATAATGAAATTACTAATTGGTAAAGAAGCAGGTTTTTGCTGGGGCGTGAAAAGAGCAATTAATCTTACAGAAAAATCTCTTAATAATAATAATAATGTTTATACCTACGGTCCTTTAATTCACAATCCTCAAGTTGTTGATAATTTAACTAGCAAAGGTGTGAAGATTACGAGGGAGCCTACTAATATTAAAGATGGAACTCTTGTTATAAGAGCACACGGAATAACGCCTCAGAAATTGCAGGAGATAAAAAATACGACACAACTAAATATAGTGGATGGAACCTGTCCCCATGTTACTAAGTCAGAAAAAAAGGTGGCGGAATTTGCTAAAAATGGTTATCACATAATAATAGTAGGAGACCCAAAACATGCTGAGGTTATATCTCTTATGGGATTTGCTACTTTATCACAAAACTTGTGCAATATAGTAACTTCAGTTGACGATGCAAAAAAAGTAAATGTATCTACTGATAAAGTGTTTATCATTGCTCAGAGCACATATAATATAGATATATTTTATGACGTTATAAACTATTATAAAAGTAATACCGCTTTGCGGGTGGAATTTTTCGATTCAATATGTTCTGAACCTCTCAAAACGCAGGAAGAATTAAAAGAAATGTGTAAAATAGTAGATTGTGTAATTGTAGTAGGCGGGAGAATTAGCGCTAATACAAAACGATTAGAGGAGATTGTTGTGAAATTTGGCCTACCGTTGATAAGGGTTGAAACGGCTCAGGAATTAGAAGTAGAGAAACTTTCTTCTTTTGATAAAATAGGATTAACAGCCGGCGCTTCTACACCTGATTGGATTATTGAAGATATTGTCAATAAAATTAAAAGTAGGTTTTTAAACATACAAATTGCCTCTTTTGAGCGTTAAATTTTAGAACATAAATTTATAATGGGGAAAGTATGGTTGAATGTATTGAAAGTTATATATCTAAACTAAATAAATTAGCCGATTTTCTTTGACCTTCCTTCTAAGAATAGGACATTAGAAAAACTCAAATTACTTTCTTCCCCTTCTGAGAAGGAAATTAAGACAAGAAGACGATTACAGTATATAGTGGATACATATAACGCTCTATTAACAAAAATAAAATCGCTTTTAGAAATGAAGAACGATTTTCCTGATGAGATAGAAAAAGAATTAACTATTTTTGAGAAAGAATTTAAGAGTTTTGAGTTAGATGTGTTATTGCCGGATGAAGAAGATAAAAAGGACATTTACTTTGGTATATATGCGGGGGCAGGGGGAACCGATGCCTGTGATTGGGTGAGTATTTTAACAAGAATGTATTCGCGTTTTTTCGAAAGAATGGGATTTTCTTATGAACTCATAGAAAAACAAGCTGGTGATGAAGCGGGTTTTAGGAGGGTAATGTTTGAGGTAAAAGGTTCTTATGTTCGAGGATTATTAAAGAGCGAGATAGGCGTTCATCGGCTTGTTCGTATTTCTCCTTTCAATGCCCAGAGAAAGAGACAGACATCTTTTGCTTCTGTTGATGTAATACCAATTTATAAAGAAAAGGAAATAACGTTAAATCTAACTGAATTGAAAATAGATACTTTTAGAGCAGGAGGACCGGGAGGGCAGCATGTAAATAAGACGGAGTCAGCCGTAAGAATTACTCATATTCCAACGGGTATAGTTGTTATGTGCCAAAGTGAACGTTCCCAGCATAAAAATAGAGAAACTGCTTTAAATATATTAATGCAACGTCTTAAACGTTTAGAACTTTCAAAGCAGGAGCAACGGTTGAAAGAACTTTATGATTCAAAAGGAGATATTGCATGGGGGCATCAGATAAGATCTTATGTGTTCCATCCGTACCAGTTGGTAAAGGATCATAGAACTGATTATGAAACTGGAAAACTCCAAAAAGTTATTGATGGGGAAATAGAAGAATTTATATTCCAGTATCTTTACTCAAGGTATAACAAACTCCAAGATTCGTAAGAATATTTACCTTCTGCCAATTTTAGTTGTTCTAGATAAGTTCTTTATGATTTGTATGAACTCATCTAATTCTTTGAGTTTTGTTAAGTGTGAAAAACTTATCCTTATTGCACTTTGTTTTATTTCCTCCGAAACTCCTAATGCTTCTATGACATGAGAGGTTCTGCTTGTTCCAGAAAGACACGCTGTTCCTGTAGAAACACATACACCCATCTGGTCTAATTTTACGAGTAATTGGTCTTTTGACCAACCTAAAACAGAGATGTTTAATGTGTTGTTTATGGTGTTTTTGTAGGGTGTATTTATAACAATGTTTTTAATTTGGGATAATTCGTTATAAAGATAATCAAATTTTTTATGTAAATCTTTTTGGATTTTTTCTATCATTTTTTCTATATATTCAGTAGCCATTTTGAAACCTATTATTCCATATAAGTTATGCGTTCCTGCTCGCAATCCTGACTCCTGTATGCCGCCAGAGATAATTGGTATAAGTTCTGATTTTCTATAAAATATCAATGCTGCTATACCTTTGGGTCCGAAAAATTTGTGCGCGCTAACCGTTATTGCATCTACCTTTAACTTCTTAAAATCAACTACAACTTTTCCAATACTTTGCGCTATGTCAGTATGAATTAATATGTCTTGTCTGTTTGATATGATTTCTTTTATCTTGTCTATTTCCTGTATCGTTCCTATTTCATTGTTTGAATGCATTATTGATATAAGGAACGTTTCATTCCTTATCTTCTCTTTTATCTTTGCAATATTTATATTGCAAAATCTGTCACATTCTACATAGTCAACCTCCAATCCCAGTTTAGTTAAAATTTTTAATGGTTCTAGAATAGAGGGGTGCTCTACAAAACTTGTAATGATGTGATTTTTACCTGTATTATTGGTTTTATTATGCAAGAATGTTCCCCATAATAAGACATTATTCGCTTCGGCGCCTGAAGAGGTAAAAATTACATATTCTGGTTCTGTATTGAAAAACCTTGCAATTGTATTCCTGGCAATAAATAATTCTTTTCCCCCTGCCTGTCCTAAACTATGCAAACTTACTGGATTGGCAAACTTATCTGTATTAACTTTATATGCGTGTTTTGCTATAGATTTTAAAATAGGGGTTGTCGCATTGTAGTCCAAGTAAATCATTTGCAAATTTTTATTAATTAATTTAAACTTATTAAAAGGAATGAGAGATAGGTGTAATAGTTAATTGCAAACAACTATTTTGCCTGTAGTATAGAATCGGTAGTGTAAATTCCTGCTATAAAACTTACTCCAAGAACGGAAATTATAAGTAAAATCCATGCAGTTATTGCAAATATCCTTTTTATGAATGAGGGGTTTGGAGGAAGGGTGGTTGTTTTCTCAGTGAGAGACATTGTATTTTTCTTTGAGTTGAACTTCTTCTTGCTATTGCTATGGGTAGGATGAGGTGTGAAACTATTATATTCTTCTTCTGACATCATAAACTTAACAATACAATTGCTTGTGATATGAATAACATCTTCGTTATTAAGTCGGTTGTATTGTATAGGTTCAGAATTAAGGTATATATTATTATTTTCATCCAAGTTTAATAGATAGAAGCCATCATTACCTTTAATAAATGCTATATGTAATGGGGATATATTTTGTTCATCGATTTTCAAATTAGCGGAATCAGCCGAACCAATGACTATGAAATTTTTAAATTTTACGGCAGTTCCTTTGTAACTTCCTTCCTGGAAGAATAGTGTAGGAGCCACTTAGGAAAGAGAGCGGGCGATGGGACTCGAACCCACAACAACCAGCTTGGAAGGCTGGCACTCTACCACTTGAGCTACGCCCGCATGGGCAGTGTAGGATTCGAACCTACGAAGGCTTACGCCAATAGGTTTACAGCCTATCCCCGTTGGCCACTTGGGTAACTGCCCAAATTTAATGCCTTCTTGTTCGACAAGACATTTCATCACTTACCGTTAATTTCCAACAACCCCTTTGCCTTCTACGTTTCAATATCCTTCTGCCCCATTTTGTTGCCATTCTTGCTCTAAATCCATGTGTTCTCCTCCGCGGTATTATATGTGGACGATATGTTACACTCACTTCCTCTACCTCCTATAAATAATTTTCAACCGCTCATTTTACATTCAAAATTTGAAATTTTTATTCTACTATTGTGAAGATATAACTTTAAGTAATTCAAATAGATGACGATTTAGTGATGTTATCCCTTCCTTTTCCTTATCACATATATCATAAAACAGATTACTTAAATCAATGTATAAATATTTCTTATCGTACATCTTTAAGAATTTATATAATTTACCTCCTATCTTTTTTAGATATGCTTCTGCACTCTTACATATTTCTGACCTTTTATTTTTGCTCAGTTTGGGAGTTGATAATATTTGGTAGTACGAGTTAAGATTGTCAATAATACTATTATAATGTGGCAATGAAATGAAATGCTTTTTTATGTCCAGTAGTGTTTGTATATTTTTAGTGTAATGTTTTATCAGAGATAAACATTCTCTCCTCATTCGGAATTAACATATCTTTGTAGAAAAAGGATGTCGTCGTTAAATAGTGTTGTAGGACACCAAAATGTTTACCTAAAAACCCTTTTAATTGTTCAATAAATTTAAAACATTCCTTTCTATTATTCAGTATAAGATTATCTAAATTATCTATGTTTAATGTTCTTCCCAAAGAATCCAAAATCCTTTTGAGTGCTTGGTTTGATTTATCATTGTCAGGTTTATTACAACCCCAATTTATATTGATTTTTGTATTCTCGTCAAAAACTGCCACCTTGAACTTTATGCTCACATCATCCTGTAATAAAAATTCTTTAGGAGTATTGAAACTTGCTTTTACAGAATCTTCTAACGGTAACAATGTGTCAAGTTCACCATTATTATTTACATCTTCATTGTTGTCAAGTTCTCCATTTCTGTTTAAATCTTCCCCTGTATATACCCATTCTGAAGTATATGAGTTAAAGTTGTTATAAGTAAAATTATTCAAAATATAACTTTGAGCATATTCCAGACCTGAAACTGCAGTGAGATATGTTTTGGTTTTTAGTAAATCTATGTTTGCAATACCCGCTGAAATTTTACTTAACGATAAGAATGTTAGAACTACAAAGGAGAGTAAACTTAAACACAAAAAAGCAAATAACAAAATAACCCCTTTTGTTTTATTTCGCCCTCTTTCTTGTCTCATTTTACAGCTTCACCTACTATTCTACATTATAATAATTATAATACTTCAATTTTCTAATGGATGCTTTGGAGAAGATATTTCCGCATTTACGGAATTGGGAAAAGACAAGAAAAGGAAAATTCACGCTGAAAAATATAAAGGAAGAAGCCAGATTTTTTGATTATCCGCAGTTTAAATTTAAGACAATTCATATAGCAGGTTCAAAAGGTAAAGGAACGATTGCACATCTTATTTCTTTTATGCTGAAAAACTACGGATTCAAGGTTGGAACTTTTACTTCCCCTCATATCTTTAAGGTACAAGAGCGTATTCAATATAATTGTAAGAATATCACAGAAGATGAATTTGCGCATTATTGTAACATTATCAAAAAAACGATAAGCAAGTATAAAAAAGAAACAGAGCTTACCTATTTTGAGATATTGACACTTCTATCTTTTCTATATTTTAGGGATAAGAACGTGGATTATGGAGTGTATGAAGCAGGTATAGGAGGTGCCTTAGATGCTACTTGCGTATTGGAGCCAGAGTTTCAAATAATAACATCTATAGAGTATGAACATACGGATATTTTGGGGTTTACACTGGAAAAAATATTTCTACAAAAACTTGGTATTGGAAAAGGGAAAAGACCGTTGCTTATTTTGGATGTTTCAAGCAACCTTCATCCACTTTTAGGAATTTACAAAGAGAAAAAGCAAAACAATATATTTTTATACAAGAGAGATTTTTTTGCAAGTAGGCAAAGAGATGTTATTGATTATTTTGGTTTATATGGTAGGTATAAGTTAAATTTAAAAGATAATATAAATGAAAAAATCAAAGTATTGGTGGCAGGAGCTGCTTTTACAACGGAATATATTGTAGGACAACGCTTGCAACCCAATGTTATAGATGAG
>CAZWFP010000063.1:0-9030 GCA_964633175.1 uncultured Planctomycetaceae bacterium
ATAATAATATAACAAGTATTAAATGATGGGTACACAAATGACGAATGGGGGAAAATGAGATTGCCACGCCCTTTGGGCTTGCAATAACGGATTTTTTGGCTTCGGGCTCGCAATAACGGCGAATGTGGTAATTTCTGGTGTGGTAGTTTCTGAGAAGATATAAAAAATTCAAAATTTATCGTTTTACAATTCAGTTTGGCGAGCTATTGAGGTGGGCGTTATTATCTAAATATGGTTAAAGTAGTGATTAATGGTTGTGAATATGAGGTTGAAAAGAACATTTCAATTTTAAATGCAGCGAAAAGAGTAGGGATTCAAATTCCAACGCTATGCTATGATGAGAGATTGAAGCCGTATGGGGGCTGTAGGATGTGTTTGGTTGAGATAAAAGGTGAAGGACGCCTTGCGGCTGCCTGCACTACCTATATAACTGATGAAATGGAGGTTCGAACTAGTACGGCTGAAATTGAAAAGTGGCGTCTGCAATTATTGAAACTTATTGCTATACGTTATCCGTTAAAACAAGTGCAAAGATTTCCTAATAAACAATTGCATAAATACTTTATTTCTTATGGTCTTGTGCCGTATCTTAGTAAAATAGATATCTCGAATAATAGAGATGATTCTCACCCCTATATATCCGTAAACAGAGGATTATGTATTTATTGTAATCGCTGTGTTCGTATATGTGAAGAGATTCAGGGGCAATTTATATGGCGGTCGTGGTTTAAGGGTAATAATCTTCAAATACGTGCAGGGACATCTTCAAAACTTTCGGAAAGCGAATGTGTAAGTTGTGGTGCATGTGTAAGTGCCTGTCCAACAGGCGCTTTAGAAGATAAAACGGTTTTAGAGTATGGGGAACCTAAAGAATACATAAAGACAACGTGTGTTTATTGTGGTGTTGGTTGTGAAATAGAGGTAGGGGTAAAGGATAACAAAATTGTTACTATTTTGCCATCAAACGATTCTCCTGTAAATAAAGGACATTTATGTGTAAAAGGAAGATATGCTTATTCATATATTAATGCTCCAGACAGGATAACTAAACCAATGATTAAAGATGCAACGGATTGGTATGAAGTTAGTTTAGAGGAAGCAATTAAGTTTGTGGCTTTGCAATTTCAGCATTTGAAAAATACTTATGGTGGAGATTCTATAGGTGTTTTGGGTTCTTCGAGGGCAACTAATGAAGAGAATTATCTTATACAAAAATTTACAAGAGTTGTTTTGCAGACAAATAATGTAGATTGTTGTGCTCGTGTTTGTCATGCTCCAAGCGCTGCGGCTTTAAGAGGTATGGTTGGAACTGGGGCTGCGACTAATTCTTTTAATGATATTGAATATGCAAAAACCATATTAGTTTGCGGGGCTAATCCAACTGAAAACCATCCTGTAATTGGCGAGAGAATAAAACAAGCAGCAATAAAAGGGGCAAAGTTAATTGTGATTGATCCGAGAAAAATTGAACTTGCTAATTATGCTGATGTTTTTCTACAAATTGAGCCGGGAACAAACATACCTCTTTTCAATGCTATGTGCTATGTCATTGTCAAAGAAAAACTTTACGATGAAGAATTTATCAGTTTAAGAGTAAATGGTTTTAAAGAATTTTGCGAATTCTTAAAGGATTTCACGCCTGAAAAAGTTAGTAAGATTTGTGGTGTTTCACCAAAGCATATAAAAGAGGCAGCCAAAATTTACGCTACTTATAAACCGTCATATTCTGCATGTGGATTGGGATTAACAGAATATGTCCAGGGCACAGATAATGTTTGCGCTTTGGTGAACCTTGCTCTCCTTACAGGTAATTTGGGTAAAAGAGGCACAGGCGTTAATCCTTTGAGGGGACAAAATAATGTTCAAGGCGCTGCTCATATGGGCTGTGAACCGTCAAACCTTACTGGGTTTGTTAGTATAAATGAAGGTAAGGAGTTATTTGAAAACGTTTGGGGTGTAAGTATCCCAACTAATAAAGGATTAAATGCTATTGAAATGATAGATGCCGCATTGAACGGTAAACTAAAAGCACTTTGGGCAGTGGGATATGATATATTATTAACTCATCCTGATGTATCAAAAACACGTAAGGCATTAAAAAATCTGGAATGTATTATCGTTCAGGATATATTTTTAAATGAAACCGCTAAAGAGTTTGGTAATGTGTTTCTACCTGTTTCTACTAACTTTGAAAAGGAAGGAACGTATATGAATGGAGAACGCAGGATTCAAAGAGTAAGAAAAGTGGTATCTTGGCCTTTTAATGTTAAGTCGGATTGGGAAATCGTTTGTTTATTAGCAAAAGAAATGGGATATGGGAGGTTCTTTGACTATAAAAACCCTGAGGAAATCTGGAACGAAATAAGAAAGGTATGGAAAGCAGGAGAAGGTATTTCTTATCAAAGTATTGAAAAGCATGGTATTCAATGGCCTGCGACTAATAATAATCCTGAAGGAACCGAAATTCTTCATCAAGTTAATTTTCCTAAAATCGCTAAAGCTCAATTTAAATGCATAGAGTTTAAACCCACCCAACCACCACATTCTTATCCCTTTAAACTTATTACAGGTAGAACCCTTTATCAATTTAATGCGGGAACTTTTACGATGAGAACTAATAACAAACTTTTAAGGCCAACTGATTATTTGGAAATATCACCCCAAGATGCTAAAAAATTGAAATTAACGGATGGTGATAAAGTAAAAGTGAAAAGCGAATATGGAGAAACAGTTATGATAATAAAGACCGATTCTAGAATAAAAAAAGGCACTGTTTTTGCAACTTTTCATACTACAGATGCCTTTACTAATCTTCTCACTGGCTCAGGTTATGATGCCGTTTCTAAAACACCTCAATACAAACTAACCTATGTTTCGCTTGAAAAAGTGTAACAATGTCAACTTGTGAGGTTCCCTTAGGCAATCCTACCACACAAGAAATAAAAGCTATATTATTGTCTGCAAAAATTATTGCAGTTATAGGTTTATCAGATAAACCAGCCCGTGATAGTTATAAGGTGGCTTTTTATCTTAAGCAGAATGGTTATAAGATAGTACCTATTAATCCTAATGTGCCTGAGATTTTAGATGAAAGGTCCTATTCGCGATTGGAGGATGTTCCTTTTTCAGTAGATATTGTTGATATTTTCAGAAGACCAGAATTTGCTCTTGAAATTGTGGAGTCAGCTATAAAGATTGGCGCTAAAGTCGTTTGGATGCAGGAAGGTATAGTTCACAATGTAGCAGCACGGAAAGCCATAGAAAATGGTTTAAAGGTTATAATGAACAAATGTATAATGAAAGAACATAAGAAAATAATCTCTATCTCACCTCCTGCCTAACATTTTTTGTTAAAAAGGATTTTAGTCATATCCTCTATTGTGCATTATTTATTACGAATTTAGGGTGTTGGATTTCTCATTAAACCTCAAACTTCATCTGTTTTCCCTCTTTTGTAATTTACTTTTTCCTTCATTTATTCCGATTTGTGAGTTTAGCGAGTTAGATTTCTCTAAAACTTTTGACCTTTGAGTTTTGACTTTTCCTTCCGTTCATCATCGCTGTATTTAAAAAGTTACATCTGTATTTGCTCTCGGCTACTTATTGCTATTTTGATTGTAACCTACAATACAACCTCCTCGGAAATTCTATATAAACAGTGCGAACGGTATGATTTATTTTATCACTTTTATATATTCCTGATTTGTTTTTACTATAAGGTCTATTAATGTATTTATAAGGCGCAATATCTTATTATAGTCACCGTTTTTGATTGAGGTAAATAAAACATTTAGAAATTCTTTTGAAGTCCTTGGAAAATCGTTAGGTTTTTCATTCTCGGGGAGTTTTGCATAGATAGTATCTACGTCCATTTCCAATAATTTTTTAGCGATTTTTTCTATATCTATTTTTTGTCTTTCTAACTTGTCCTTGAGTTCTGCATTTTCCTGGCTTAATTGTTCTAATTCCTTAGCATTTTTTGTATTGGTTTCTTTCATTTGCTGTATTTTCCTTATTAATTCTTTGTGAGACAAGGGAATGTGACTTTCTTCTTTGTCTAGTATCTCTGTTAATGATTTCTGTAATTTTCGCGCATTAAATTCGGTATTAACTTTACCTAAGCTGTATGATATGTAGCATATTGTTGCGCTTGCTACAATTACTACTATTATATTTTTCACCATCTTTACTTTTCTACTTATCTATACGAAAGATTTTGAAAAAACATTTGCTTTTTTATTTTTGTTGACTATTGATATAGAGGGTCAGCGTATAGTAGGAAGAGGGTTTGGAAAGTAGGAAGGTATAATAAGTCAACCTGAGGAGCTAAATAATCGCCGTTATAGGAAGTGGTTTATTATAATATTTTTGCGGCAAGAGGGATTCTTCTACCGATTCCAAATGCTTTTGAGGTAACTTTTAAACCAGGTGGCGCCTGATACCTTTTATATTCGTTTTTGTTAACTGTTCTTATTACCCAGTCCACCGTTTTGGGGTCAAATTTTAATTTTTTTATCTCGTCTGATGAATATCCTTCTTCTATATAATAGTAAAGTATCTGGTCTAATATTTCATAAGGTGGAAGGGTATCCTGATCGGTTTGATTTGGTTTTAATTCCGCGGTAGGAGCTCTCTTAATAATTTCATTGGGAATGATTTCTGAGCTCCTATTTATGTATTGAGCGATTTTATATACAGTAGTTTTTGGAACATCTGAAATAACGGCCAGTCCGCCTGTCATATCTCCATATAAGGTGCAGTAGCCGGTTGCCAGTTCACTTTTGTTACCGGTTGAAAGAACAAGGTATCCGTATTTATTGGAAAATGACATAAGTATATTACCACGAATTCTTGCCTGTATATTCTCCATTGAAACTTCTATTGTATCCCCGAACGAAAGAGGTTGTTTTAACGTTTCCACATAAGATTTATATATAGAAGTGATAGGTATAATTTTCAGTTCTATTTGCAAATTATCCGTAAGTTTTTTGGAATATTCAACGCTTTCTTTTGAGGTATATTCTGAGGGCATACATACTCCTAAAACATTTCTATTGCCTAATGCATCTACAGCTAAGCAGCAGGTTAGAGCGGAATCAATACCGCCTGAAACACCTATAACGGCTTTCGTAAAATTACATTTATAAAGATAGTCCCTGATACCTAATACGAGGGCTTTGTAAATTGTTTCTATCTTGTCTTCAGGAACATAAGGTATAGTTTTTTCTGTTTTTTTCGTATCTATAATTTTTATTTTTTCTTCAAATGATGGAAGAATTTCTATAGGATTTCCTTGTTGATTAACAAATAAACTTTTTCCATCAAAGATAATTTCATCGTTGCCGCCGACTAAATTAACGTATACAAAGGGTATATTATGTTTTTTGGCATGCGCGCTAATAACTTTGTATCTAATCTCGTCTTTACCAATGTAAAATGGAGATGAGGATATATTTATGAACAAAGTAGCGCCTTTTTGCGCAAGGATTTCAAGAGGGTCAAAATCATATAACCTTTTTGCCCAAAGTTTATTATCATTCCATGCATCTTCACAGATAGATATACCTAACATTTCATCCTTAAACTTTATTACCTCTATTTTTTCTGCAACGTCAAAATATCTTGATTCATCAAATACATCATAAGTAGGTAGCAAGGATTTGTGCTGAGTATGTAGTATTTTCCCTTTAAATATTAATACTGCAGAGTTGTAAAGTCCTTTACCAACATTTTTTCCTGTTGGTATTGGCGCTCCTATTATTATGCCTATTTGAGGATATTGCTTTGAAAAATCTATCACCTCCTTGATGCCTTCTTGTGTCTTTTCAATAAAATAGTGTTTTTCTAAAAGGTCTCTTGGAGGATAACCTGTGATATATAGTTCTGGGAAAACGATTAAATCAGCATCGCTACTAATCTGATTTACTATTTTTTTTAGTTTGCGTATATTTCCTTCTATGTCACCTACAGTTGGATTGGTCTGGCATATAGCGATTTTCATTTCTAATTAGCAATGCACCCCAGCAAGGGTAGCAATTTCATTTTCCTCACACAAAATCCAATCTGGTGGTAGTAAAATATCATCGTGGTGATTTTTAGGTTTTGCTCTTTTGGCTGTCGGGCAACTCATTGGACAATTCGTAACTAACTAAAAATATTTCTGAGAACAAAGATCAAATTTGCAGGGCGTTCTGCCATCCTGCGAAGTGTATAGCTAAACCATTCTTTGCCGAAGGGAACGTATATTCTAACTTTATATCCTTTGCCTATAAGCTCTTTTTGTAAATCAGTTCTTACTCCATATAACATCTGGAATTCAAAGTGATTCTTATTAATTCTGTTATCTTTTACGTATTCATCTAATGAGTTGATTATCTTATGGTCGTGCGTAGCTAATCCTATGCCACAGAATTTGCTTCCGTTAGAATTGAATTTTTCAAAGTATTTAGAACTGTTTCGCAATAACATAATTGCAAGTTTTTTGTAGTTATCATCTACGTCTTTTTTATCCTGATAAGCAACTGATGGAGGTTCTTTATATGCACCTTTGCATAATCTCACTGAATATAGATTATCTATCGCTTCTTCAATTATTCCTGTCGCTCTGAGAAGATATGCCTGAACTACAATCCCTATCCCAAAATATTGTCTTACCATTTTTTTGTAAATGTTTAATGTTTTATCAAGCAAGTTGTATCCCTCCATATCAATCCTTACAAAGTTATTGACTTTTTTGGCGTCATTAATTAATTCTAATAATGCCTTGTAACATATATCATTGTTTATTGCGATACCAAAGTGACTAAGTTTTATTGATATATTAGATGGGAGATTTAATTTGTTTATTTCATCTAATATTTTGATGTAGCAGTTTTTTGCCTGATTGACTTTTTCGTTGTTTTTAACTTCTTCCCCGAGGAAATCAATTGTGGATAAAAATCCTGCGGTAGCAAGTTTTTCTACTACTTTTATAGCGTCTTCAATATTGTCACCTGCAATGAATCTTTTTTTTAGCGAGCCTGCCATACCGTTAGAAAACAAGTGTTGAAACGAGGTTAAAGTTGATACTTTTATAAGAATGGGTTTTAAGAAATCATTCATTCTAATAGAGTTTCAAAGATTGAGGATTGTGAGGTTTTTAGGGAGATTTAGTCATATATTTTTAGGATATTGTAATTGGAGTCGCGTTGGGCGGGAGTAAAACCATTACTTTTTATTATGTGCACTATTTCTTCTGGTTTCATACTGGATTTGTAGTGTGAAGATGCTTGGGATACGACGTTTTCTTCCATCATTGTAGAACCAAAATCATCGGCGCCATAAAGCAGAGCAATTGAGGCAATTTTTTCCCCCATCGTAGGCCAGGATACTCCTATATGTCTAATATTGTTTAGAAAAATTCTTGATATTGCAACTGTTTCTAAATAGTCGTAAGGAGTGGTATAGTACCCGTCGCTGTATTTTAGATGTGAGAGATTTGTATTATCGTGTTGGGCAGTCCACATTATGAATGAAATAAATCCTTTGTATCCCTCTGATAAACTTTTTTTCTGGAGATTCCGCAGTTTTTCAAGATGTTCCAATCTTTCTTCAAAAGTTTCCCCAAATCCTATTACCATTGTAGCGGTTGTAGTTAGTTCTAATTTATGCGCTATACTCATTACATCAAGCCAGCCCTCACTGCTCTGTTTTTTTGGTGATATTATCTTTCTTACCCTATCTACCAGAATTTCTGCTCCTCCGCCAGGCAAGCCGTCTAATCCAGCATTTTTTAATTCGATTAATACCCTCCCCACATCCATTTTCTCCACTTTAGATATAAATTCAATTTCTGATGGCGTAAAAGCATCTATCTGTAATTTTGGATACTTCTTTTTTATTGATGATAGTAAATTCGTATAGTAACTTAGTTTCAATTTTGGGTTATGCCCACCTTGTAAAAGGATTCTTGTGCCTCCTATCTTTATTAGTTCCTCAATTTTCTCTATAATCGTTTCTTCATTTAGAACATAGTTATCGGTTGCATTAGGCAGGCGGTAAAATGCACAAAAATGGCATTCGGTTACACATATATTAGTATAGTTTATGTTTCTATCTATTAAGAAGGTAACGGTCTTAGTCGGATTTAACTTATATCGGATTTTTGATCCAAGAATTCCTAATTCATTTATATTAATGGAGTTCTTTAAGGTTGTGATCTCTTCTTTAGAGAATTCAAATTGACTATCATTAGTTTCTGATTGATTAATTATTGATAAGATTCGTTGGTGGAATGAACCGGTGAGTTTACCGTTAAGTATATATTCAATGGGCATTTCTCGCACAACGGTTTTTTCCTGCATAAATTCTTACCTATCTTTACTAATAATGCATGGAATTCATTATATAAACTTACTTTTTTAGAAATATTCTTTTCAATAATATGCCTTAGTTCATCGTATTCAATGTTTTCGTTTTTAATGATATTATGTCTATAAAAGATTCTTTTTGTATATTTATCAACTACAAAGATTGGTTTTTTAGCAGCATATAGTATTATGGAGTCGGCAGTTTCTTTACCGATTCCTTTTATCTTCAAAAGTTTTTGTCGCATAATGTCCTTTTTCTCTTTAAATAACTTTTCCAGTTTGCCGTCATATTGAGTAAAGATAAAATTAAGGAAGTTTTTTATAGTTTTTGCTTTTTGATTAAAAAATCCAGCTGATTTAATCAACTTTGCTATTTCTTCTATTGGCATTATATGTAGTTTATCAATGTTTAAAACATTATGTTTTTTTAGATTTGATATTGCTTTTTCTACATTTATCCAGGAAGTATTTTGAGTTAAAATGGCACCTATAATAATTTCAAAAGGCGACTCCCCAGGCCACCAGTACTGTTTACCGTAGGTTTTGTATAAGGTTTGGTAGAATTTTTGCATTAGATTAGTCTGTCTGCCTGCAAGCAAATTCATAAGTTAGAGAACTATTATAAAATGATGAATTATGAAGGCTCAATGATATAAGGTCAAAAGTTTCAAAGAAATGAAGC
>CAZWFP010000064.1:0-8560 GCA_964633175.1 uncultured Planctomycetaceae bacterium
TGCGTCTAAGGTAGGAGGTGGGGATATAAAGTATCAAAATATCTCGCCTAGTTTAAATAAGTGCTGTGTGAATCCTAATGATAATAAGTGTCAGATTGGGGGGCGCACGTGTGACGCCACCATAAGCTATTCTGCGAATGCGCGCATAATGGAGGTTGAGAATATAAAGAAGGAATTAGGAGAAGAGGCGTTAAAGTGGATGAAGGAGGATATGAAGAATATTTCAGCAGGGTGTGAGTGAGGTTGTCAAGCTCTTAGAGCGTGCTTATTTTTGAGGGATAGGAGATTGTATTGGAAGGAACTTTTAAATTTACAGGAATTCTTTGAGGGTGTTGCTAGTAAGTTCTCCTATTTGGATAGTAGAGAACCCGCTATCTGTTCCGAGGGTCTTTAATATTCTTTTTTTAAGAACTGCTGCTACTGCTTTTTCTATTTTATCAGCAAACTCTGGTAAGCCGATATGTTCTAGCAGCATACCCATGGCAAGGATAGCGCCTAATGGGTTAGCGACATTTTTGCCACGATACTTTGGTGCTGAACCATGGATAGGTTCAAACATAGAGACCTTCCCAGGATGAATATTACCGCCTGCTGCTAAACCTACTCCTCCCACGATAGATGCACCTAAATCAGTGATTATATCACCGAACATATTTGTGGTTACAATAGTATCGTAAAACTCTGGCTTTCTGACAAGCCACATACACAAAGCATCTACATAAGCATAATCCTTTTGTATATCTTTATATTCCATGCCAACTTCTACAAAGGTTCTTCTCCAGAGGTCATGGGCAAACATTGCATTTGCTTTATCACAAAGAGTGAGTTGTTTTTTGTAATTTCTTTTCCTGCACAAATCGTAAGCATATCTTATAACTCTCTCAACCGCTTTTTTTGTATAGACAACTTCCTGAATTGCTACTTCATCGGGTGTGTTTTTCTTTAAAAATCCACCTATTAAAGTGTAAACATCCTCGGTATTTTCTCTTACAACAACAATATTTATGTCTTTTTCTGTTTTATTTTTAAGAGAAGTGTAGAGTTCATCGTATAGTTTTATAGGTCTTAGATTTATGTATAGGTCCAACTTAAATCTTATAGCGCCGACAATTCCGCGTTCGAGCAATCCGATTTCAACTCTGGGGTCTCCGATAGCTCCTAAATATATAGCATCCATCTGTTTAAATTCATTTATGACACTCTCTGGCATAATTTCTCCCGTTTTAAGATAATGTTCAGCCCCAAACGGATACATAACAAGGTTAAATTTTAAACCTGTTTTATCCTGTATAAGTTTTAATATTTTTAATCCTTCATCAATGACTTCAGGTCCTATACCATCACCCTTTATAACCGCAATATCAAATTGATTTTTATTCATTTTTAACTCCTACTTTTTAATTTTTTTTTGGCATATTCCACTAATCCGCCTAAATTTATAATATCCATCAAGAACGATGGAAAAGGTTCAAACTCAAACTTTCGTTTATCATTTACCAAAAAATAACCTTCCTCTAAATTTGCATCTATAATATCTCCTTCGCAAATGCATTCATAGGCATTTTTATGTTCTATGATAGGTAATCCTAAATTTATGGCATTTCTATAGAAAATTCTGGCAAAACTTTTGGCAATAATCAATTTTACACCTAAGGTTTTTAGTGCCAAAGGAGCAACTTCTCTTGAACTTCCGCAACCAAAATTATTTTCTGCGACCAATATATCTCCATTTTTAAGCAAAGATGGAAAATCTTTTATATAATCCTCAAAAGTATGTTTTGCTAATTCCTGTGAATCAACGATATGGCAATATCTTCCAGCAATAATTAAATCTGTATCTATATTTGAAGGTAACTTTTTGAATACTTTACCTTTAATTTTCATATATTTAGAGATATTTTCTTGGGTCAGCGATTTTGCCCTCTATTGCGGTTGCGGCGGCGATAGCAGGGCTACCTAAATAACTTTGTGCTGTCGTAGCTCCCATCCTACCCTTGAAATTTCTACTTGTAGTAGAAAAACAAACTTCATTTTCACCCAGAACTCCCATATGTCCGCCTATACAAGCACCACAAGTAGAAGTTGAGATAGCTGCCCCTGATTCCGTTAATATTGCAACTAAACCTTCTTTTGCTGCTTCTAAGTAAACTTTTTGGCTACCGGGTAAAATTATCAATCGCACATCAGGGTGCACTTTTCTACCGTTTAGTATTTTTGCAATCACTCTAAAATCTTCTATATATCCATTTGTGCAACTTCCTATTAATACCTGGTCAACTTTTGTGCCTTCAACTTCTTTTATACTAACGACGTTATCAGGTGAGAAGGGTTTAGCAACTTGTGGTTCTAAGTTAGATACGTTTATTTCTATTTTTTCATCGATCTCGCTATCGCTGTCCGCCGTGTCGGCAGGCCCGACTGCGGTGTCGCTAACACCATCATTACTTATAGGTTCATTCACATTAGCGCAGATTTTTTTCAAATACTCATAAGTTACGTTGTCAGGTTTAATTATTCCCACTTTTGCTCCCATTTCAGCAGCCATATTGGATAAGGTAAATCTTTCATTTATAGGTAGGTATTGCAAGGTATCACCCGTAAATAAAACTGCTTTATATCTTGCGCCTTCTACTGTAAGCCGTTTTAAGACACTTAAAATAATGTCTTTTCCAAATACACCTTTTTGCGGCTTGCCAGTTAGTTTAATTTCCAAAACAGGTGGAACCTTTATCCAAATCTCACCGAAGGCGAAAGCATAAGCAAGGTCAGTGCTTCCAATTCCTGCTGCAAAAGTTCCCAATGCTCCATAAGTAATTGTATGAGAATCACCACCTACTATTACTCTAGCAGGGGTAGCAAAACCATTTTCCATCAATACGACATGTGCTATGCCACCACGCCCAACCTCAAAGTAATTTTTTATGCCAAACTCCCTTACAAAATTCCTTATCACTTTACACAGTTCGGCAGTTTTTATGTCCTTCGCCGGCACAAAATGGTCAGGCACTATAATAATTCTTTCAGGATCAAAGACCTTTTTAACACCAAACTTTTTAAATTCCACCAGAGAAAGAATAGTTGACAATTCATTACCCATAACGTAATCAAGTTTTACCGTTATGATTTGTCCCGCTCTCAGATTCTTGTTAACCGTGCGGGATTTTAAGATATCATAAACATAATTACTCATTTTAATATTAATAATTATATTGTATAAATTTCTAATGTCAATTTTTATCCAGAAATTAAAAACTAGAATAATTCCCCTTCCAACTCGAAATAAAATAATAAATGCTGAATTAATAATATATAATTTTTACTTTCAAGATATAGATTTGGTTAAAAAACGCATAGAAGAGTTAAGAAAATTAATAGAATATCATAATTACAGGTATTACGTATTGGACTCTCCTGAAATTTCCGATTATGAATATGATAAATTATTTAAAGAACTTTTAGAACTTGAACAAAAATATCCCGAGTTTCGTTCTGAACATTCCCCTACTCAAAAAGTTGGGTATAAAATCCAAACCTCTTTTAAAACTTATAAACATTCTATGCCTATGATGAGTTTGGATAATGTATATACACGGGAGGAGTTACAAAATTGGATAGCGAGATTAGATGATTATTTAGGTGAAAAGTTTAATGGAACATTTATAGTTGAGCCGAAAATGGATGGGGCATCAGTGGAACTTGTCTATGAGAACGGTATTTTTGTTCGTGGCTCAACAAGAGGTGATGGAATGATTGGAGAGGATGTTACGGAAAATTTGAAGACCGTAAAAAACATTCCGCTTAGATTGCTGGGTGATATTGCTATTCCATATATAGAAATAAGAGGGGAGATAGTAATTAGTATTGAAAATTTTACTAAACTCAATAAGAATAAATTACAAAATAACGAGGAGCTTTTTGCTAATCCGAGAAATGCAGCAAGCGGAAGTTTAAGGCAATTGGATGCTAAAATTACGGCGCAAAGAAATTTAGAGTTTTTAGCACACGGCATTGGTTTGGTAAAGGGTTATGATATACCGACATATTATGATTTTAAAAAATATTTGACAAGGTGTGGTATAAAAGGTGTAGAACCACAGAAGATATGCAAGAATATTGAGGAGATAGAACAGTTCTATAATTATCTTCTTGAATATAGGGATAAATTTAAGTATGAAATTGATGGTATAGTAATAAAAGTAAATGAGATGGGGTTATGCTCTCTTTTAGGGCAGAAGAGTAGGTCTCCACGATGGGCTATTGCTTTTAAATTTCCTGCTAAGGAAGAGGTTACAAAAATAATAGATGTAGAATGGAACGTTGGCAAATCAGGTGCAATTTCTCCGATTGCGATATTAGAGCCGGTTAAAATAGGTGGCGTTACTGTGCGTAGAGCGACATTACATAATCCAAAAGAGATACGGCGTAAGGGTATAAAGATAGGCGATAGTTGTTTTATAAGGAGAGCAGGAGATGTTATACCGGAAATTGTAAAACCGATTGAATCAAAAAGAACTGGTTCAGAAAGAGATATTATAACTCCTGATAAATGTCCTGTTTGTAAGGCGCCTGTTGAATATCAGGATGAGAATAAGATTGTTCCTTTTTGTTCTAATCCGCAGTGTCATGCTCAATTGAAAAGATTGTTGGTACATTTTGCATCAAGAGGCGGAATGAACATAGAAGGATTAGGAGAGAGTATTGTAGAACAATTAGTTGATCTGGGATTGGTAAAAGATATATCCGATATATATTATTTAACAAAAAATGATTTATTGAAATTAGAGGGGATAAAAGAGAAAAGCGCAACGAATTTGATTGGCGCGATTGAACAGTCAAGGAAAACCATTCTATCTAAATTTATTTATGCATTAGGTATAAAATATGTAGGTGAATCCACCGCGAGAGACATTGCTGATTATTTTAAAACGATTGAGAATATTAAAAATGCCCCCCGAGAAGAGTTTCTTAATGTCTATCAGGTTGGTGAAAAGGTTGCAACAAGTATTTACGAATATTTTAGAAACGAAAAGAATTTAAGGGTATTAGATAAACTTTTGAACAAAATAACAATACAGCAAACGACTATTGCTGGTAAATTAGTGGGTTTAAATTTTGTTTTTACGGGGGAACTAAAGGGTTTTACGAGAAATCAGGCAAAAACTGAGGTAGAAAAGAGAGGAGGAAAGGTATTAGATACGATAAGCTCAAAAATACATTATGTGGTTGTGGGCGAGAATCCCGGCTCAAAATTGGAGAAAGCGAAAAAATTTAACATAAAAATTATTACAGAGGAAGAATTTCTAAATATGCTTCAATAAAAAAGGTTAGATGATAGCAAGGATGGACAAAAAGAATAGGAGGAAGGAAACGTTTCCCCCCTCCTAAAAAGTAGTTATTCTAAACGAAGAAGAGTTGTTGTTTCTGTTACGCCTTTTACTTTCCTTACTTCATCAATGAGAACCTTGTTTAATTCTTCTGGTGAGGATGCTTGAAGTCTTGCAACTACATCAAACGGTCCGGCAACTGGTGCTACGTCCCCTACCTTTTTTAATTCTCTAAGTGACTTTACAACGGATTTTGTTTCCTCCGGTCTCGTTTTTATTAATACGAAACCTTCCCATATTCTTCCTTCTTGAGCCATTTCTATTTTTCCTCCTAAAAATATTCATTTTTTTTCACAACCTCTCTTCATCCGTCCGTCCTCTTAACAACTCATCACCCCCCTTTTCTTTCTCATAATTATCGGACGTGATGAAGATACAAATATGATAAATATTTATTTATTCTTATTCTTGTTTTTAAGTGCTTTTAGATGGAAAATTTAATTTCTGTTTTTCTAATCTAATGTAATAAATAAAAAAATAGTTTTTTACAATTCTCTAACTTTTTTATAACATTTATATTTAAATAAAAATTTAAATTTTAAAATCGCCACTTTTATTTTTTCATTGGAAAGTAGTGATAGAGAATCAGAAGCTACAAGTTCAAAAGTTTAAGGAAGAAAAGACCTCTTCTTAAACTATTGTGAATAATAAAAAATACTGGATAATTAAAGAATTTCGCCTTTTTTTAATTTATAGCCGTTTACGTAGTCCAAGCCGGACATTATTTTCCTGTTTTCTGGTTTTAACTTGATAATGTTTAGTATTTTATCTTTTGTCTGTACCGCTATACCAAAACTATTAATATTTACTATTGTGCCTGGTAGACAACTACTATTATAATCAATAACATTGGCTACGATTATATTTATTCTTTCATTTTTACGATTATAAAAATGCACACAGGGCCATTTATAAAAGGCGCGTATTTTATTACATATTGTATGCGCGGTCTCCAACCATGTAATTTTACCATCTTCTTTAGTAAATTTTTTACAATACGTTACTTCCCGTTCATTTTGAACTACGCCATCTATACTTTTGCTAATTATCCTTCTCGATATGTCTATTATGCAGTGTTCTACCTCATCAAATATTCTTTTCTTTAGAGTAAGATAATTATCCCATTCATAAACAGGAACTGCCTTTTGATAATATATTCTTCCTGAATCTACTTTAGGTGCAATCTCTATAATACTAAAGCCTGTAAAACTATCGCCATTTAAAAGTGTGGACTGTATCGGCGAGGCACCTCTGTAGAGTGGTAGCAGGGAAGGGTGGATATTAACACTTGCAATTTTACCCATACTTATTACTTCTTCTTTTAATATATCCTTGAAATCACATATAACGAGAGCGTCTGGAGTAAATGCTTTTAATCCTGAAAAATCCTTATTGATATTATCCACTTCACAATATTCAATATTGTTTTTTCTACAAAAATCGGCAATTGTACTCGGCAAAATTTTGCGACCTCTCCCTTGAGGTTTTTTCCTGTGTGTTATAACTAATAATTTGTAGATGCTATTTAGTTTAGTTATGGTATTTATCATATATTCTGAATTTGTTAGTATAGCAACCTTTATCATTTTTGTGTGTGTGATTTTATAATATTTGTTTTAGATTATTTTATAATGGAAGGAATAATTATAATAATGGAAAGTAGGGGGAATTAAAAATGGTTGTGTATAAAGGATTAGAAGATGTTGTAGTAGCAGAGTCCAGAATATGTCTTGTAGACGGGAAATTGGGGCGTCTTGTCTACAGGGGCTATGATATTACTGATTTAGCCGCAAATAGTAATTTTGAAGAAACCGCATATTTGGTGTGGCATGGAAGATTGCCAAAGAAGGATGAGTATATGAAATTTATATCAGAGTTTAGGGAATCCGTAGAATTTCCAGAATATCTGCAAAAATTTTTATCATCAGTACCGAGGTATGCAAACAATATGGACGTCCTAAGGTCTGCTATTTCTTATGCCTCTCATTTTGATAGCACCGCATCTGATAACACACCATCCTCATTGATTAAAAAATCATATAGATTAGCCAATCTCTTTAATTCTATCATACCTAACTGGTATAATATTAAAAGAGGTGAAGAATATACTCAACCAGACAAAAATTTATCGTATACTCATAACTTTTTATACCAACTAACGGGTAAGAGAGATATTTCACAGGATTTCTTAAAAGCGTTTGACGTAGCGTTAATTTTACATATTGACCATAGTTTTAATGCAAGCACATTTGCAGCAAGGCAAACAGTTTCTACCCTCTCTGATATATACAGTGCGGTTGTAAGTGCCATAGGCACGTTGAAAGGTCCATTACACGGTGGAGCAAATGAACAGGTTATAAAAATGATATTTGAAATAAAAGAACCGGAAAATGCTCCTGCATACTTAAAAACGGCATTTGAGAATAAAAAGAAACTACCAGGTTTTGGACATAGGGTTTATAAAACTTATGACCCCAGGGCAAAAATCCTCAAAGAATATGCGATGAAGTTAGGACAAAATCATCCTGATAAAAAATTTTTAGAGATCGCTAAAATTGTTGAAGAAACAATGATTGCAGAAAAAGCAGAAAAGAAGATATTTCCAAACGTTGATTTTTATTCTGCTCTTGTATATCATTTTATGGGTATCAGATCAGAGTTATTTACACCTATATTTGCGCTCGCAAGAATTGTTGGCTGGACCGCTCACATTATAGAACAGTTATCAGATAATAAACTTATAAGACCTTTGGATGACTATGTAGGTCCTACCAATTTGAACTATATACCAATAGAACAAAGATAACGTTCTATCTATTGCTCTAAGTAAACAAGCCAAGAGGAAGAAAACTGCTCAGTGTGGAGTAGTAATTGCTGAGATTTTTCCATAAAGAGCAAAGAGGGCAGGGTAAAATTTCCAAAAATTACCACAAAGAGGGAATACCTTAAAAAGTCAATGGTCAAAAGTTCAAGGTTTGAAAGTTTAAGTAGCACAGACATTCCTGTCTGTGTCTCTTTGTCTTTCACAGGCAAGAATGCCTGTGCTACTTTAATGCGTAAAGGCGGAATAAAATAATAATATAACAAGTATTAAATGATGAATACACAAATGAGGAATGGTGAAAATGAGGTTGCCACGCCCTTTGGGCTTGCAATAACGGATTTTTTGGCTTCGG
>CAZWFP010000065.1:0-8519 GCA_964633175.1 uncultured Planctomycetaceae bacterium
GTTATAAAGAAGGGATTTCAGATATAGTAATAGAGTATACCAAGCCCAATATGCCGCCAGGTATAAGTAGTTATACCGCAAATTTTGCAAGGATATATGTATTTAAAGAGCCTGTTGATGAGGTGATAGATATGATGGATTATCTTACACCATTTGATATGTGGCTATTAGGGTTTTTCGGATCATCAAGGTCACAACAAATTTTCTACACTCCTACTATAAAGCAAATAACATCTCAAATTCAAAGTAATGCTGAAGAATGTGAGAGTGAATTTGCATTTCCTTGGCATGACTATCAATCTTCTAAACATAAACTTGGGATACCTTCTAATTTAGGTAATATAAAAATACCTGTTAAACAAAGGAAACTTACATATTCACTAACAGCTATCAATAAACTTGTCAAATTTGCTATAAGAATTGCTAACGATTTTGCTGATTTTAATTTTGATTCAACGAAAGAGAAAGGTGATATGCGTGGCAAACCACGATTAGAAGAAGAACAGGTACTAACTAAGCTTTTACGGTGGACAGCATGTCAAGAGGGAGCTTTTAAACCATTAGCAATAAATAGAGGTAATGGTACGCCGGTAGGACTTACACAAATATCTTATGAAATTTTGGATCCTAAGGAAGGCGGTTCTCTTTCAAAAGGTGGTTACAATTTTGAAGATATTAATGACTATGTTATAAAAAGAGGCAGAGCTAAACTTTTTCTCACAGATGCATGTAAATTTTTTAATGATGCTTTTTCTACTATAAAGAAAGATGCAAAGTTAAGTAGCGCCAAGATAGCAAATAATATTGCTATAATTAAAAATAAGTTTTTGAAGAAGGTAAAAGATGAAGTGAGGTTTCATCCGTTAGGCGCTTTAGTAATTTCTATCAACATTTATAGAGACCATAATAGAAGGGCTTTAATTGGAGATGCGTTTGATACCACTGATATAATTTTGCCATATTTAAATAAAAAATCTCCTCAGAATGATTTTGAGCAAGTTTGTAATGACACAAATAACGATAAAATATGTGATAGAGTAGATGTAGATTTAAACAAGGATGAGGATAAGAAAGGAAATTCTAATGCATTTCGTAGAGCCAAGGTTCAAAAGGATCCTCAAACAGGAACACAATGGGATAACTTTATTATTGCAAGGCAAATGTTAGGGATAGCGTATCGAGGGATAGGACGCCTAAAAAATTCAATTGATACTGCTGATGATAAAAAGGATTATTTTAATATATATAATTTAGGCGATATAAGTAAATGCAATAATGCTAAACCGGCTACATTAGAAAAGGTTGAATGTTATGCGTATGAAGCGGGGTATTCGGATATTTCCAGAGTTTTAGATGAGCTGAAAAGGGAGAAGGTAGTTGTTGGAACAGCAAGAAGATGCACGGAAGAGTAACAGAAATTACCACAAAGGTTAAAAATCAGTATTTATGCAGATTTTGCCTAATATAATATAGCACTCATTTTTACCCCCTAATTTATCTTTTAATACACGATTTATATATAAGGAGATTATACATGAATAATAGGAATCATAATATAAATATCGTTAATTTTTTAAAATTTATCAAGGCGCATTTCCAGAAATTACCAGTTCCAAATTCCCCTTTATTCAGTATTTATTATTTTAATTTTATTACGAGTTTAGCGGGTTGGAATTCTCATTAAGCCTTAAATCTTGAACTTTAACCTACACTTTTGGCTTATTATTATTTTGAGTTTGTGAGTTTAGGGCGTTAGATTTTTCATTAAACTATCATCAACGATAAAATTTATTAGAGACAGGCGGAGCACTTTTAGTGGTGGGCCTGGAGAGAATCGAACTCACGACCTCGCGCTTATCAGGCGCGCGCTCTACCACTGAGCTACAAGCCCGTGTAAATTTTGTATAATATTTTAAAATGAAAAATAAAAAGATTTAATTGGTATGGTGTTGAATTGCTTTCTCAAAAAGTTATTAGGTGCGCGAATATTATTATTCTGCTCCACCATTTCGTTGTCTTTTCGCTCTATTCGACTTGCCATTTATCGATGGTTGTGTGAGAATTAGTTATCTATGATGCTTTTTACAATAAGGAGCCGATTTTTTCTGCAATATCCAATATTCTTAAGGAATAAGCCCTTTCGTTGTCATACCATGCAAGAACTTTTACTAATCTGCCACCCTGAACCATTGTAGATAATCCATCTACTAATGCTGAAAGGGGATTACCTATAATATCGCTTGATACGATAGGGTCAAAGGTAATATCTAGTACATTTTTCAAGTATGTTTGAGAAGCTTCTTTGAATGCTTCGTTGACGTCTGTTGTTTTAACTCTTTTTTTTACATAACAGGTAAAATCGAGGAGGGAGCCGTCTGGGACTGGCACTCTGACTGACAATCCGTGTAATTTTCCTTCCAGTTCAGGTATAATTAAACCAATTGAACTTGCTGCGCCTGTTGAGGTTGGGATAATATTATAGGCGCAGGCGCGAGCGCGTCTTAAGTCAGAGTGAGATTTATCTAATACTCGTTGGTCGTTTGTATAGGCGTGAACGGTATTTATAAAACCATATTCAATTTCAAAATTTTTATGTAAAACGTCTGCTATGGGTGCTAAGCAATTTGTAGTGCATGACGCGGCAGATATAAGTTTATGCTCCTTTGTAAGCATTTTATCATTAATACCATAGACCACAGTAATATCTATTTTATCTTTTGACGGCGCACACAAAAGAGCTCGTTTTGCTCCACTTTTTAAATGCTCCATTAGGGCTGCTCTATATGTATATGAACCAGACGATTCTACTACTATGTCTATATCGTAATCCTTCCAAGGAATGATTGACAAATCCTTAATGGACATAAAAGTAGTTTTTCTATTATCTATATACATAGAATTGTTTTCTATTGTTATTTCTTTGGGAAATCGCCCGTAGGTGGAATCGTATTTAAGCAGATGTGCCAGAATAGGAAGAGATTGGGTAGAATCGTTTATAACCGTTACCTCTATATTAGGTCTTGCGAAATGTTCTTTAAATACGCATCTGCCCGTTCTACCAAAACCGTTTATTGCTAACCTTATTTTTCTCATTTTTCTATTTCCTCACTAAGACGATTTAAGTGATAGATCGTATTATAAATTTAAAGTTTAATGTTTCAAAATTTCAGGATTTGGGGTTTAAGATGTTGGATATAAACTGAAATATTTCGTCAGGTTTATTGTTGGCATCTACTTCTATTAAAATATTGAGGTCTTTATAAAGTTGTAATAAAGGTGTAGTTTTAATGTTGTATTCAGTTATTCTTTTTCTTATAGTTAATTCTTTGTCATCTTCTCTTTGAATGAGTATTTCTTTGCATTGTTCGCATAATTGTCCCAATTTGGAAGGTTTTGTTTCTATATGGTATATCACCTTACATTTGGGGCACAACCTTCTGCCGGATAATCGCTTTACAACTATATTTTCTTCTATCTTGAAATAGAAAGCATAATTAATTTTTTCATCGTAATTTTTTAAGATAAGTTCTAACTCTTTATGTTGTTCAATGGTTCTTGGGAAGCCATCTAATAAGAGTGAAGGGTGCAAGTGGTGGTATAAATCTTCTATTTTATTTTTAAGGATTTCTATGACCAACGGATCTGGGACAAGTAATCCTTTTACTGCGAATTCTTTTAATTTTTTACCGAGGATTGTATCATTGTCTATTTCATTTCGTATGAGGTCGCCGGTTGATATATGGTGGAATTTAAATTTTTCTTTTAGGAGGGTTGCCTGGGTGCCTTTGCCCGAGCCGGGGGGCCCCAGCAGGATAATATTGACATTTTGAGATTTAGAATCTGCCACGCATTTTTACTTTACCGAGAATACCTTCATATTGTGAAGTAAGGATGTATGATTCAATTTTCTTTAATGAGTCCAATGCAACACCAACAACTATTAGTATACCGGTTCCGCCTAAGAAACTTACAAGAAATCTTTGGACTCCTAATGCGTATGCAATAATGTCAGGCAGTATAGCTATAAGTGTCAGGAAGATTGCTCCTGCTAATGTTAATCTATTAATAACATATTCTATGTAATCAGCGGTTTTTTCACCGGGTCTTATGCCTGGTATAAAACTGCCGTATTCTTTTAGGTTTTCTGCTATTTCCTTAGGTTGATACATTACGGCATTCCAGAAGTATGAGAAGAATATTATTAATATTATGTAAGTGAATATATATAAGAATCCTGGGCGAGAGAATGAGTTTATGATAAAATTTGACCCGACGATTTGTCCGAAGGCGAGGGGAAGCGCTATTACGGAAGAGGCAAATATTACGGGCATAACGTTTGCTTGGTTTACACTAAATGGCAGATATTGTCTAACGCCGCCAGAGACGACTCGATTTCCTCTAATCTGCTTACCATACTGGATTGGTATTCTTCTCTGAGAATAATTCACTACTACTATAGCTACTACAACGCCAAAATAGACAGCACTTATAATGATAATTACAAATGGATTTTGTAGTTCTTTCCACATTTCTATGTAGGAACCGGGTATTCTTGCGATTATACCGCACATAATGATAATAGATGCTCCATTTCCTATACCGAATTTAGTTATTAAATCTCCAAGCCACATAACCAATGTAGTTCCACTGACTATTGCAAAGACGGCTGGTAAATCGAAAGAGAAGAAACCATGGTAATATAAAATGTTTGAACGAATATTTTGTGCTTCAAGGGCTTTAACAACGAAAATTGCCTGGATTAGCGTCACTGGTATTGTAAATATTCTGATATATTCTGATATTTTTCTCTGTCCTGATAGACCTTCTTTTGATAATGCTTCTAAAGATGGAATAACTTTTGTGAGAAGTGAGAAGATAATTGAAGTAGTAATGTAAGGTATAATACCTAAGGCGAAAACGGACATATGTGAGAGCGCTCCCCCCGAAAATATCTGAAGAACGCCAAACAATCTTCCCCCACCTTCCTGACTTAAAATATCTTTTATCAATGCTTTAAGATTTTCAACATTTATACCAGGCAATGATACATGAGTTCCAAATCTGAATACTAATAATAATCCTAATGTGACTAGCACTCTTTTCCGTAGCTCAGGAATGGAAAATATTCTCGTAAGAACTTCCACTATTTTTCTCATAAGTGAGGACAATTATATATTGAATTTTTTATAATTAGCAGTATGGCTGCAAATACAATAGTTCGCCGAACGGCGAATTTTAACTATTAGTTATAAATATTTTGGATATTTAAAAATATTTGTAAAATACGTAATTGTTTTATATATGAATCTGATTGAAGAAATTTCATCACGACTGAAAATCAATCTACAAGAAATTGATTTGGATTCAAATAAAACGTTGACTCAATCTCTAATAGGTAAAGGAATAGCAACGGAAGAATTTATCCTAAAAACACTTGCAGAAATATTAGATATGGAGTATCTACCTAACCTGTCTAAAATCACTGTTCCTACATCTTTTTTAGACAATGTTTCAGTTCAATATGCAAGAAGATACAACGTGATAGGTATAGGTGAGGAAAATGGCAGTTTAAAAATAGCAATATCAGACCCATTTTTGCACGATACTATCTCTGATATTGAACGATTTACAAAATTACCTGTTGAAATTACCTTAGCGCCGAAAGAGGAAATTTTAAATCTCATTAACGTTGCATACCAACCAAAAACCTCTATTGTGGAGGAAACAGTAGAAGAATTAAGTGAAAGTGACATATTAAAAGCTATGAAGGTAGTAGAAACCACTGAGGATTTACTAGAGTCGGCATCAAAAGCGCCGATAATAAAACTTGTTAATATGACGATATTCCATGCTTTGAAGCTGCGGGCAAGTGATATACATATACAACCATACGTATCTAAGGTTCAGATAAGATACAGAATAGATGGTGTTCTTTATGACATTATGTCTTTACCGAAAACGCTACAAGACCCTGTTATATCAAGAATAAAAGTTTTGGGACAGATGGACATAGCAGAAAGACGACTTCCACAGGATGGCAGAACGTCCGTTCGTATTGGACAAAAAGAGATAGATATAAGAATCTCCTCCGTTCCAACGAATTATGGTGAAAGAATAGTTATGCGGCTTTTAGATAAAAGCGCTCGTTTATACCAATTAAATGAGTTAGGGATGGAAGATGATCATTTGGAAATGATGAAAAAATTAGTAAAAACACCCAATGGTATTATATTTGTTACAGGACCGACAGGCAGTGGTAAGACAACAACTCTATATGCGGCATTGTTAACAGTTGATTCCGTTCAGAAAAACATTGTTACCATAGAAGACCCTATCGAATATAATCTGCCGGGGATAAGCCAGATTGAGGTATCGGATAAGAAAGGGCTAACGTTTGCAAATGGGTTGCGTTCAATACTAAGGCAGGACCCAAATATAATAATGGTTGGAGAAGTAAGAGACGTTGAAACGGCAAGCATTGCTATTCAGGCAGCCCTTACAGGACACCTGGTATTTAGCACATTACATACAAATGATGCATCTGGTGCTATAACACGATTACTTGATTTAGGCGTTGAACCATACCTTGTTGCATCAAGTATTGTGGCTGCCATTGCCCAACGATTAGTCAGAATAATATGTAAAAACTGTAAAGAAGCGTATAAGCCATCTAAGACCGAATTGGCGAGTATATCGTTAAAAGAAGAGGATTTGCAAGGAAGACCGTTATATAAAGGGTTAGGTTGTTCAAACTGTTTTGGAACGGGCTATAAAGATAGAACCGCTATTTATGAAATATTATATCTTGATGACCAGATTCGCTCACTCATTATGTCAAGAAGAACCGCCTCTGAAATAAAACAATACGCTTTGACAAATAACTTCGTTACATTGAGAATGGACGGTGCAAGAAAGGTTTTAAAGGGAATAACGACCATAGATGAAGTTTTAAGAGTCACCCAGGTAGACATATTATAAAGGAAGTTTAGATATACTAAAAATGGTGAAGTATTTTTTCAAAGCAACAACACCAGACGGTAGAATAGTAAAAGATTTTATAGATACGGCAAGTTCGGAGGAAGCAAAAGATGCTATAAGAGCAAGAAATCTATACATTTTAGAAATAACTGAATCTAAATCATTAAGATTTGAACTCTCTCCAAAAGACATAATATTTGGCGGGGTTAATAAAAGAGACCTTGCTCTTATAACACGACAACTAGCCGTTCTGCTTTCTACTGGAACTCCACTTATAAAAGCAATAGAGATAATCATAGAACAGAAAGAATTCAAAACATTATGTAAGGTCTTGGATAATATTAAAAATAAACTGGCAGGGGGTGAGTCTTTTTCAAACGCTTTAAAAAATTATCCAAATATATTCCCCGAATTATATGTAAATATGGTTCGCTCAGGTGAAGCAAGCGGTGAACTACCCAAGGTCCTGATTGCTCTTTCTGACCATCTGATAGAATCGGAACAGTTAAAGGGGAAAATTCTTACCGCTCTATCCTACCCTATTATGGTTATTATTTTCAGCTTTATAGTAGTATTTGTTTTATTTATTAAAGTTATACCCGGTATTACTTCATTCTTACTAGAAAGAAAAGTTCCTCTCCCCTTACCAACAAGAATATTAATAGCAATAAGTTCATTTGTTCAAGCGTATTGGTTATATATATTACTATTATTTATTGTCCTAGTGGTAATGTTTATATACATAAGAACCCTAAAAACAGTATCTATTTATATAGACAGGGTAAGTTTAAAAATACCAATATTAGGTGGCATTATCCTTAAAAATTCCTTAACAAGATTCTGCAAAACACTTTCAATGCTTCTTGAAAATGGTATTCCGATGGCGGAGGCAATAGTAGTAGCAGGAGCCGTTACAAAAAATTCAATGTTAATAGATGCCATACAAAAAATCAGAAAAGATATATTAGAAGGCATGAGTGTATCACAGGCGCTTTTACGATACAAATTCCTTCCTAAAACGTTAGGATTTATTGTAAGTGTAGGTGAGGAATCAGGAGAACTACCACAACTATTAAAGAAACTAGCTGATGGTTACAAAGAGGAACTGGACTTACTAACCCAAAAGTTTATAGCCGTATTAGAACCTGTTCTAACATTAGGATTATCGATTTTTGTAATCTTCGTTGTTCTATCTATAATGCTTCCCATTGTAGATATGCTCGGCACAATAAAGTAATAATATTATAATAGAGAGTTAGGTTATATGAAAAAGTATGCTTTAGAATATAAAAATGCTCAACAACTAAAAGATAAGTTGAAAATTAGGGAAAGTATTGCTGCGTATCAAAATGAAACTATCTTTAATATTGGTTATGAACGAATTTGTAAATGTCCTCCCAACAAGTTAAATTGTTTGACCGCAAAAGATTGGATAAAGTTCCAGGTTGCTGTTTGGGAGTTTTATTATGAAAAAAGAGACCTGAGAGTGGAAATTTATTTATCATATAACCAAACTCTTTGTTATAGTTTTAGTTACTGAT
>CAZWFP010000066.1:0-7913 GCA_964633175.1 uncultured Planctomycetaceae bacterium
TAGATGGTTTTTTATTCAACTGCCATATTTTTTTTGTTTTACATAGAGTTTGACCTTGTAGGAGGGCAAGTTGTGTGCCCGCAACTATAAACGCTAAAACAGCTCTTAAATAAAACCCTCTTCTTTTCATCTTCACATATTATAAAAAACTCTTAAATTTTTCATTTTTTGCTTTTCAGAAACCACCACACTTTCGAATCCCTCTTTATTCAGTATCTATCATTTATTATTTATATTGTTTTATTCCGAGTTTGGCGTATTAGATTTTTCATTAAACCTTAAACTTTTAGACCTTGAACATTTAGTTTTGGCTTTTGATATGTAGAGTGAAAAAGTCAGAGATTAACAGAACTATTAAGTTTTTCAAATTCTTTGTCAAGAGTTTCAAGATATTTAGAGCGGTTTGCAAACCAGGTAACCACTTCTATATTGGACAAAGTGCTTGGAATAGGAGCATATTCGCCAGGAACAACAATAGTATCCATTTGAAACTTCATCTTTGCTTGCATAACATATTTTAGCGGTATAAATACATCGCGTGGAAGTATAAGATATTTTAAGGTAAAAACTTCCTTCGAAGGCATTTTTATTACAGATATTATTTTAGCGATAGGGGTCGACGTAACAAAGCTATCTTTTAAGATCTTATAGCGTGGCAATTTTTTTGTAAGTTCTTGATAGTTTTCAAATAAAGCTCTTTCTATCTTAGCCGAGTATATATAGTATAAAGTCAGATATATATTTACTTCCTTAAAAGAAGAGTAATTATTAATAATTTGTCTTGGCTCTTTCCAGAAGATGTTGATACCGTCATTTTGAAGTTCAATTTTTGTAATAGAAGGGGGAATAGGAGAGGGAAGAGACCTGCCAAGCAAGATAGGACGCGGCTTGCTAATTATACTTCTATCAAGGCCGATTTTGTTTAATCTTATAAAGAAATTATGCCCCTTGCCAATAGGTTGGATGGGACGCGGTACTAACTTGAATTTTGTAGCGCCTCTTATTCTTCCAAGAAGTTTGTATTTATTTCTTCTCTGAGCTTTAGCATAAACCTCGTAAGCATCTTTTTCCATCTTAGGGTAAAGAGAATAATATGAGGAAAGCAATGTCAATGCTTTACGACTTTTGTGAGAAGAAATAGTGTAAATACCATATTCTGCTTTAATTTTTTCCACCTCTTCTTTTTCGTATATTACTAATTTATCATCTATTTGCATATATACTATATATTTGTATTATAACACCTAAATCTTAAATGTCAAGTGGGTGGTAAGCTATATTATGTAGAGGGTTTTGTAATCTTTGAATCTTATAATTTATATATGAATTGCTTTGATTTACACATACATTCTAATCATTCTTTTGATTCCAAAGCACATATAGAAGACATAATTGAAAAATTAGTAGATAAACGATACTATGGTTTCTCTATAACTGACCACAATACCATAACTCACATAGAATACATACAAAGACTCAACTTACAAAACCTACTTTTCATTCCCGGCATAGAATATACCGCAGAAGGAATTGACCTATTACTTTACAATGTTTATGAACTACCACCAGAAAATTCTACATTAGCACAAACAGTTGAATTCGTAAGGAATAAGAATGGCATTATTGTCCTTGCACATCCTGCAAGATATTTTATGAGTATTTCATCTACACTTCTTGCTAATATAGACGGACTAGAACTTATAAACAAAAGGTATAAAAAATTACCTGATGTTATAGAGAAGGCATATAAAATAAACTTCATGGAATGGTGTAAAAGGCAGAAAAAAGCCCTTTTCGCAAACTCTGATTCTCATAGTATAAAAGACATAGGTAAAGTTGGAACATATATATCTGCAACAAACATTGATGAATTTATCTGGGCAGTAAAAAATAATTTATGCTTCCCATCCGATGAGATAGTATAAAAAACAAGCCAATAGCCAAAAGCGAAGGTTTAAGGAAAAATTCAACTCGCTAAAGTCATAATAAAATAAAGAATGAAAAATAGTGGCAACTTTTTACTTATCTGAATAGGCAACAAATCGTTTAGGCGAACGAACAAACTTTATAATAGTGTATAACGCCAAAATTACAAAGAGGTTTATCAGTAAAGATATAATAAAATTATCCATATTACCAAAACTTAGATAATAAGATAAAATAGAAAACATAAAAGACAGAAAATCAACCTTAAAATAACTCATATTTACTTTTAAAACTACAATCAAGGTAAAAAGTATTATCTCTTTACAAAGTATTATTAGTAATATAAAAGAATTCGCTATACACATAAAAATATATCTATATAGCATAATAAATATAACCAATAGCAACATATACAATATTGACGATACACTTTTATAAATGAAGTAAATCCAAAAGGCGTTTTCCAAAAATATCAAGAAAACTTTGCTTATATTAGTAAATTTATATTTTAGCAATATAAACATAGTAAAAAACATTGTATCACAAACCACATTAGCAATGATAACGTCATTTATATTAGATAGAGTATGGATATTGAAAAACAGATATTTTAAGGGTAGATATAATGTTAAAAACAACATTTGTCGCTGGCATTTTATAAAGAATTTCTTTTAAATTTTTAAGTTAAACTACCAACTTCATAAAGGTTCGAGAGAGGATCAGAATTATCAGGGAAGAATAAATGTTTGTTAATTTTAAGCAAGTTGAACCGATACTAAAAGACATAATATCAACACCTACAAGTCCTTTTAGAGAGGATGCGGTAATAAAAAAAATTATCCAATATTTAAAAAGGTTCGAACTCAATATAATCATTACAAAATACAATAACATCATTGCAGGTTTTGATAGAAAAAGTAACAGAGAAGATTTATACTTTATAAGTCATACTGACCATCCTGGTTTTCTGATACAAGAACATGACAAAGAAGAAACAACATTTAAGGTTATGGGGGGTATTCCTTTTTATGCTAAAAATTTTAAAGAGATTGCTGAAATAGACATATTAACGGGTAAAAAATACATATACAGTGTGAAAAAAATTATAAAAAAAGAAAATGAGGTATTTGTAAAAACAAAAAGTTTGAAAGAACCGCAACCAAACAACATCTTTACTTTGAATCTAAAAAGTTACCATAAGAAAGGTGATAGAATATATGCTCATACAATAGACGATTTAGGAGGATGTTCAGCCCTGATCGCTGGTATGTCATATTTGCACAAATATAAGAGGAATTTAGATGCCAATGTTCATTTTGTTTTCACGAGAGCAGAAGAAGTGGGATTTATAGGACTCATTTCCCTAATTAAAAACAATTACTTGCAAAGAAGTGGCTATTATATTTCCTGTGAAACAAGTAAGTGTATTTTACCAGTTCAATTTGGCAAGGGGGTGGTTTTAAGATTAGGAGACAGGGCAGGTATTTTTGAAGAGCGATTCACGAATTCATTATTTAGTTATTTTCAGAAGAAGGCATTATTAGAAAAATATCCCATTCAAAGAGGATTGCTTGATGGAGGCACCTGTGAAGCAACACCCTTAGTGATTAATAATTTCAAGGCAAGTGGTTTTGCCTGCCCATTGGGTAATTATCACAATCTCGGTGATGATAATACCTTAAAGGAAGAATACATAAATGCGAACGACTTTACAAGTTATGTAAACACTATAATAGAAACATCTCTAAATTTTTCTAAAATAATCAAATCATATAATAAATATGATTTACAAAGAAGGTCATATAAAAATTACAATGCAATGAAGCGGTATTTTAACCTATAAAATAGCTAACACAAAAGGTTAACGGCAATGTTAATTGTAAAAAATTACGTAAATGGTGAATGGAATGACATAAAGGTCTATGACTATTTTCAAATAAAAAACCCTTCTACCTTAGACATTATAGGGGAAATGCCGTGGAATTATGACTTTAAAGAAATTGAAAAAGCAATAGATTCTGCCATTAGTGCTTTTCCAGTTTGGGCATCTCTTAGCGTATATGACAGAGCAGATTACTGCGAACAATTAAGAAGTATAATTTTGGAAAGAAAACAGGAACTTGCTCAAACCATATCTTTAGAATCGGGTAAAGTAATAAAAGAAGCAGAGTCAGAAGTGCAATATGCGTCTGACTACATATCAACCTATATTGCAGAATCAAAGACCTTCAGGGGTGAAACAATACCATCACACCTGCCTGACAAAAGGATTCTGGCAATAAGACAGCCAATAGGAGTCGTTGCTGCAATAACGCCATGGAATTTCCCTTTGGCTATGATAATAAGAAAAATCATACCGGCATTACTGGTTGGTTGCACTGTAATAGTAAAACCATCTGAAGATACACCGATAACGGCATATAAACTTTTTGAACTGATTGATAAAATAGAATTTCCTAAAGGAGTAGTAAATTTAGTTTTTGGGAATCCCGAACAGATAGGCAGGATATTATGTGAAAGTGAAAAAATAGCTAAAGTTTCATTTACAGGGTCAGTGGACGTAGGTAAGATACTGATAAGAAACTCCGCTAACTCTATCAAGAAACTAACGTTGGAACTTGGTGGTAACGCACCTTTTATTGTTTTTGAAGATGCTGACTTAGAAGTTGCAACTGACGGCTTAATGAGGTGTAAATTCAGAAATGCCGGCCAAACGTGTATAAGCGCAAACAGAATATTGATACATGATAAAATTTACAATAAATTTATAGAAGCGTTACTCAATAAGATGAAACAATTAAAAGTCGGGGATAGTTTAAATCCAAATAACAACATAGGTCCGCTCATAAATGAACAGGCATTAAACAAGGTAGAAGAACTAGTAAAAGATGCAATCAATAAAGGTGCAAAACTTATATTAGGTGGGAAGAGTTTACAGCAGAAACTTAAAGGTTACTTTTTCGAGCCCACACTAATCACAGACATAACTGAAAATATGAGGATATGGAATGAAGAAATTTTTGGACCGGTAGTAGTAGTAAGAAAATTCGCGGATGATAACATTATAAACATAGCAAATAATACAAACTATGGATTATCCGCTTACATATTTACTCAGAATATCACTCGCGCTATAAAAATGGCTGAAAACCTGCAATTTGGTATAGTAGGTATAAACGACGCTGCTCCAAGCGCTCCTCAAGCACCTTTTGGTGGCATTAAACACAGTGGATTTGGAAGAGAAGGAGGTAAATATGGCTTAGAAGAATATACCTATATAAAATACCTGTCTTTTAAAATTTAGTTGGACTTCGCCTTCTCCTTATAATACCATAAAAGCCAGTGATTAGTGGATTGATCCTGATTATAGATAACTATCGTGTTGTTATAAATTACGTAAGTAAGACCATACAAAGCATCTTTTGTAATACGAACCAGTAAATCAAATAAATTTTCCCTTTTCTGCACTTTTATGAATATATATCTATTTAAAACATCGTAAGGAAGATTAAGATAGTTTATGGTATATTGAGATTTTTGTTCCAATATTTTATTTATTGTATTAAACACAAGATAAGCGGGTCCATTTATAACCTGTTTCCTAAACTTAATTTTTCTGAAATCATCCAGAAAATTTTTGTTTGTCAACAAATTCAGATATTCACTTATGTTACAAAAATACTTGACATTTTGTATATCGCTCATAATATCTATATAACTTTCATCACCGCTTAAAAGTAGTAAAAGCTTAGTAGCATACACAGCATCATAATATTTAGAGTCATCTTCAAACTTTGATATCAATTTCTTTAGTTCAACCTTCATATTATCATCAATAATTTTATCAATGCCCAGGTTTATTATGCTACATGCGGTTCTATATACCTGTGAAGGCTGGTCATAGCCATTATCAGGATTTTTTGAATTGTATAGAAGGTTTATAATCCTTCTTTTAGACACATCATTCAAATAATTGTGATTAGATTCCAATGCTTCCAAGAACGTTATTTTCTTCTGGGATATGGCAGGCAAATCCTCGTAATCTTTAAATATCAAGTTGAAATACTTAGGTACCTTACTCACAAGACGCGACACGTTCTCCTGACATATAGGCAGGAATCCCTCTCTATCCTGCAATCCATTTTCCTCAATTTTCTCATATATCTTATATAGTTTGTCGTAATCCTGACGTTTTAAACTAAACAGGCGTAGTCCTTCCATGACCAGATTAACTAACCTTACATCATTTTCTTCTGAGGCAATTCTTATTAATATATCTTTAACTTTATTGCTAAACGTAAACTGCATTAAAATCTGCAAAATCTGAACTTTTTTCGTATATAATTTTTCTTCATCAGTTATATTTTTCTTTTTATATTCTTTATATAAATCCTCCGCAAGCCTGTGGGAATATGCGTTTTTGGCTATTTCATAAATTGATTCAAGTTCGCTATATTCCATCACACCTAATCTATTAGTTATATATTCTCTTATGACGTCTTTTTCTTTTAAATAACCTAAAGCATACAAAGAAGTTCCACGCAATTGAGAGTCATGAGCAGGATTATTTAGTATTTGTAAAACATCCTTAACAATATCCTTGGAACGGATTTTTAAATAACCAATAGATTTCAACGCCACTTTTATTAACTCTGGTTCATTACTCGGAATAATTTTTTGATATAAAAATTTCTTGAACTCTTTCTTCTTGTAACCAAGATAAGTAAGGGTTATAACTCCTTCGTTTATTAATGTGGAAACTACCCGAAATTTTTCACTATTAGTTTTACTATCTGGAATCTCGAGGTTTTTTATAATATCAAAAACCTCATCAGCATACTTGGTCAGATTTAAATATCTTATAGTATATAAAACTTCCAAAACAACGTATATGTTTTCATCTCTGATATATTTGACTATTTCGGTCAGTGATTTTTCATCTGTCAATCCTAATTTACGGGCAGCACGTATGGCAGATATCCTCACCAAAGGATTCTTATCTTCCAGTTTTTTCAAGACGAAAAACTTTTTTTCTACTGCATATAAATCCCCCAATATCTCTAATGCGTGCGAACGAACCTCAGGTGAGGTATCTAATAAACATATAGTAACCTCTTCTACCGCATCTTTATAACTAAACCTCGCTATAATGTCTAATGCATTCTTCTTTATCTCAACATCATCATAACTGATAAATTGCTTAACCCACCTAACCTTATCAACCAGATAATATCTGTCGATAAGAAGCAATATAATCTGCGCTAAAAACTTGTCTCCAATACTCCTACCACTCCTGATTTCATTTCTTATTTCGTACAGAACCTGTTCAAAAATATGAAGCGGCTCCTTTTCATCTCTCAACCCTTTACAGATACCAAAAAGCATTTGTAGATTGCGTTTTTTAGCATATAGTATCAGTTGTAACAACTCATTTTTATACCCTTTTATTTTCTTTTCAGATTTATCTCTAACATTTTTATCATTAACATTAATAAGATTTTTTATAGCAACATTTAAGTAAATCTTTTTATCAACAATCTGTTGCAAAACGCCACCTTCCTTGCGATATTTTAGTTCCGTATCACTTTTTAGTTTCTTGATGGTTTCTACCCATACAAGGTAATCCTGTCGAAGAAGTTGCTCAATAGTATCTTCATATAGATGTGAGTCAGTGTTAATACTTTCCCTTCCCTTTTTTATCTTTTCTACAAAATCATTTTGTATGAATATTGTTACATTACAAAAGGTGATCAAAATCCAGAAGACAAATTTCCTTTTCATGTAAGATAATATTCTATTACTAAATTGTTAAAATACAAGCTTCCAACCCCCCCTTTATTCACTATTAATTGGCGCAGTAATCCTACCTACACAGTGCTGAAATATTATCCATATCCTTTTTTATCAACTTTAACGCCTCTTCTCCTACTTCCTTCTTTATCTTCTCAACCTCAGCTTGGGGCTTGTTCGCAATATCCTCCTTCATA
>CAZWFP010000067.1:0-7898 GCA_964633175.1 uncultured Planctomycetaceae bacterium
GTTATAAAGAAGGGATTTCAGATATAGTAATAGAGTATACCAAGCCCAATATGCCAGCAGGTATAGGTAGTTATACCGCAAATTTTGCAAGGATATATGTATTTAAAGAGCCTGTGGATGAGGCGTATGATATGTTAGATTATTTAACACCATTTGAGATATTTGTTTTAGGTATATTTTCGCCTACACCTTTATCTGTGGAAGTTCAAAGCAAAGATAGAAAGGATAAGTCAAAGGCAGTTTCTTTACAGCAACAGCAACCTAAGGGTTGTAATAAGCCTGATCCTACATTTAAAGACGCTGTAAACTCATGGAATTCTTTTATTCAAAAACCATCAAGAAACTATACATTCGTTGAATTATACAAGGCACTAAAACTTCAGCAGAGGAGGAATCCGGGGCAATTTGCTGGTAGGTCTGAGTATTTAAAAAGAATAATTGATTTTGCTATAAAAAGGAACTATGAAAAGTATGGTTTTGACCCTGCTAAACCCGCAAATAGCATGGAAGGTTTAGCAAGAGTCGAAAAAGATATATTGAAGGAATTATTATTCTGGCAATCCTGTATAGAAAGTAGCGGTTATTATACACAAATAGGCAATGATAAGGAAATTGGGCTATTGCAAATTACTTTTAGAAAAGTTAGTGACCTTATAAATAATAACAAATATGATGGAGCGGACTTAGTAAAACCTGTGATAAAAAACAATAAGGTGTTTTTTATTGATGATGCTGAGGTGGAGCGCACATTGTTATCTGCTTGCACAGGTAAAGTAGTTGCCGGTTGGAAAGATGCTGTAAAAAGATTTGGAGAAGACAATAGATTTAATCCCATAAATACTATTTTATTAGCAATAAATATTCATAGAGCTAATAACAGAAGGTTTGCTATAGGTTGGGATATAAAAGATTTTGGAAAGGATGATACATTTGATAAGGTAGCTATAATCATCCCAATAGAACAGGAGGATTTTAATAAAGTAAAAGAGAAAGTTGATGTAAAACAAGGTACATCAAACGCTAAGGAAAGGGCAAAAGTAACAAAAGATCCAGAAGATACTACTCGAGAATGGGATGATATAATAATAGGTAGGCAAATTTTAGAAGGTATGTATGTGTCAGGTGGTACTGGATTTACAAGAGAGGCATTTTTGGAAGAGATGATTCAGCAAGTAAGTAAGGATTTTTATGATTTTAGTAAAGTTTCAAGAAAGAAAGCAGTAAAAGAAGGCGGGTATGCAAATGTTAGCAGAGTTGTTGATAACCAAGGTAATAGGAGATGCCCAGGCTGGTAAAGAAGATAACCATAATAATTATTTTAGTAGTATCATATCTTTTATCACAAACATATAAGAATAACTTTTCAATAATAGACATCTCTAAGAATAATGTAAAACTATTAAATGTAAAAAGTCATTATCAGTTTTTCTCCTCTTCTGATGATATGTCTTTATTTTTAAATATGTACATACTCTTTTCATATTCCGATAAATTATTAATATATATACCTGATTTTTTTGGATGTGAGGGCAACGGATGTGTTTTAGACAAGGCAAATGTTACTGGCATTATAGGATTATTAGAGCTTAAAAGCTTAAAAATGAAAGTATTAGTAAGAAATGCGAATTTAATGCAGATTAGCCCCTTTCATATAGCACAATACTTCGATAGTATAGGCAAGATTTATTACCACTATTTTCGTAAATATATATATCCCTGTCTAAAAAAATACTCACCAGAAATATATGAAAGATGTTGTGATGTTAGAACAGGGTACGACCATTGCTGCCGCAAAAACGATAAATCTGTATATGCAAAAGTGGCAAGGTAATGCCTCCAACTGATTTTATGCCTAAATCTTTTCCGTTGGCGGTAATGCCTTGCTATATAGACAAGCTTAACAAGAATTTAAAGAGGGTAATACCTGTGATTGATTTAATTATCGGCGAAAGACCTATCCCTAACAATGACGATATTCTCAGTATTTCTAATACTGGTAAATATATGAAAGTTTTGGCTGACCAACATCTGAGGAATTTTATTTTTAGTGTTAAAGTATATAGTACCAAGTATAGAATTGATAAAATTTACTTGTGGTATAGGGCAGATAGAAGAACTTTTAAGATATTAAGAATTCCTTATGGATACTCGCCATTGCTCCCATTTTATTTTAAAAATAGGCTAACCTTGCTTATGTATAACACAAAGAAAACTTTTAATAATTTGTATAAACTTATGCTGTTACTTTATGATGTAAATACTGACAAGATAAGATTATATAGGTTATTTTATTTTAAAGAGGAGGTGAAGGAAATTTTTCCATCGCCTGACGGAAAGTTTTTAAGTGTTGTCACTAATATAAACTGTGCCCCTCAAGATAAAATAAAAGACCATGACGGCGAAATCGCATTGAATATAGATTGTATAAAAGATGTAAAAGAACCAAAAAAGTTTTTTACTACTAAAAAAGTAAATACTTTGGTATTCTGCTCTCAAGAAAGTTCTGGGACAGAAAGAAAACAAATACAGACCCTATGGTTAATAAAACTTGATACTAAAAGAAGAATATCTATTACTGATAATATCTATACTAAACATTCTCATATAATAGATTACAAATATAAGAAATTAGAAAAAGAGGGAGAATACGGTTATCGCTATATAAATAAATGTAAGCGGTATTTTGATAATCTGGCGTGGATAGCAGGGAATACATTTTTACCTTCTGATATAGAAAAGGTGATATGGAATAGCAATAGTAAGGAATTTTTATTTAGTATAAGACCTGTGTTTGAAAAAGATACTCTCTTGTGGTTCTATTTTAAAGAGGAGGATAATATAGATAGGTATTTTAGAGGTAAGGGCAGGTTAGATAAGTTATATTTTCCTGAGGATATATATAAGGTGTATTTAGGGATAGTAGAGAAGGATAGTTCTGTTAAGGTAAGTGTTGAAGGATTTTATAGAGATAATTTGATATACAGGGTATACACAGATGTATGTACTGTGGCAGGTAAGTATGAGCCAGCAGTGGTAATGGGGACAGGCAAGAGTGTAGGTTCTATAATAGATGGTCTATGTAATGCCTGCAGGCGTGGTTGGAGTTGTTATAAAGAGGACAGGAGGATGCCCATATCATCTTGGTTATTGTTTGTGCCGAAAGGATTAGCCCTTCAGAAAAGCAGTATGAAGTAGTATAATTGGATAGAGCGATAGTAAAACAGGGTTTTATTACTTCTTTTGATAAAAGTGATATAATTTTGCCATATATACAAGATGATTTTAATAAGATAAAAAATGATGTAGATGTACCTGCTGGAACTACTTCCAATGCTTTGAATAGAGCAAAATGTAAGAATGAGGATTGTGATGATAAGAAATCCGTAACATTTGATAATGTCAAAGTTGCAAGGCAAATTTTAGGCGCAGGGTATAATGGTGGTGTTGGTGCTATATTACAGGCAATAGAACAGCAAGGTGAGAAAGATAAGAAAGATTTTTTCAACTGGAATAAAGTACCTGAAAAGGATGGCAATGCAAAACTATATTCAAGAGAAGCAGGGTTCGCAGATGTAAGTAGAGTTAAAGATAAAAATGGTATTAGAAGATGCCCCAAATGGTAATAAATAGGATAGTAGTGTATTTAGCAATCATAGTGTTAGAAGTAGGAGTAAATAATCAGAATAGTATAAATGTAGAATATAATTTATATTTAAGTAATGTCACTATTAAGAAAACTAATACCCCTTTGCTTTCAGTCTTCGTGCCACCCAAGGTTAAGAATTTCCCTCAAGGAACCAGTTCCTACTTTAATATATATATAATACGAACTTATCGAGATAAATGGTTAGTTTATTTTCCTAATTTTGTAGGATGTGAGGGTAGCGGCTGTTACTATAGGCAGGTAATCGGAGATGTGGGGATTTTCTACCCTAAAACCATGAAATTTAAAACAATTTTGGGTAAGGTATGGCTATGGGATATAACTGCAACGGGGGTCATAGAAAAAATCCCAAATTTAGAGTTTTTATATAATCATTTTATGAAATATTTGCAGGAATGTTTTATAAAGTTTTCTGATGAATTTAGACAGAATTTAGAACGCTGCCGACAGACGAAGTGCTATAAAAATTATAAGGGTATTTTATCCAAAATTGTATATAATATGGGTACGAATCTCATTGATTATTGGGGGAGTGAATATTTAAATCTATATAAAGTGTATAAATGCTACATAGGTAAGTTTAATAAAGACCCTCGCAGAAGATTTCCACTGTTTCCTTTTTATAAAAATTATGAAGATACAGTAAATAAGATTATAGCTGATAATCATTTAAGCAGTATAGTATTTCCCATTGAAGTAGAAAAAGGATACTTGAAGGGGTATAGACCAGATTTTGTAAGTATGTGGTTGTTCTACAATATCAAAGATAAAAAACTAAGAATGTTAAAGCTCCCTAAGAATTTTGAACCTTATCTATTATTTTACTTAAAAGGAAGGTTAACACTTATGCTCTACAAAGTAAAGCGACAAGGCGGTCTGAATAAAATAATCATATGTTTACTGAATATGATGAGCCAAAAGGTAATACTATATAGGTTATTTTATTTTAAAGAGGAGGTGAAGGAAATTTTTCCATCGCCTGACGGAAAGTTTTTAAGTGTTGTCACTAATATAAACTGTGCCCCTCAAGATAAAATAAAAGACCATGACGGCGAAATCGCATTGAATATAGATTGTATAAAAGATGTAAAAGAACCAAAAAAGTTTTTTACTACTAAAAAAGTAAATACTTTGGTATTCTGCTCTCAAGAAAGTTCTGGGACAGAAAGAAAACAAATACAGACCCTATGGTTAATAAAACTTGATACTAAAAGAAGAATATCTATTACTGATAATATCTATACTAAACATTCTCATATAATAGATTACAAATATAAGAAATTAGAAAAAGAGGGAGAATACGGTTATCGCTATATAAATAAATGTAAGCGGTATTTTGATAATCTGGCGTGGATAGCAGGGAATACATTTTTACCTTCTGATATAGAAAAGGTGATATGGAATAGCAATAGTAAGGAATTTTTATTTAGTATAAGACCTGTGTTTGAAAAAGATACTCTCTTGTGGTTCTATTTTAAAGAGGAGGATAATATAGATAGGTATTTTAGAGGTAAGGGCAGGTTAGATAAGTTATATTTTCCTGAGGATATATATAAGGTGTATTTAGGGATAGTAGAGAAGGATAGTTCTGTTAAGGTAAGTGTTGAAGGATTTTATAGAGATAATTTGATATACAGGGTATACACAGATGTATGTACTGTGGCAGGTAAGTATGAGCCAGCAGTGGTAATGGGGACAGGCAAGAGTGTAGGTTCTATAATAGATGGTCTATGTAATGCCTGCAGGCGTGGTTGGAGTTGTTATAAAGAGGACAGGAGGATGCCCATATCATCTTGGTTATTGTTTGTGCCGAAAGGATTAGCCCTTCAGAAAAGCAGTATGAAGTAGTATAATTGGATAGAGCGATAGTAAAACAGGGTTTTATTACTTCTTTTGATAAAAGTGATATAATTTTGCCATATATACAAGATGATTTTAATAAGATAAAAAATGATGTAGATGTACCTGCTGGAACTACTTCCAATGCTTTGAATAGAGCAAAAGTCCAAAGCGAATTTGAATCAAAAGATCCATCTTTTGGTACTAGGTGGGATAACGAAATAGTATCCAGACAGATATTGGGTGGGATGTATAATGGAGGCGCTCCTTCTTTTAGTGAGATAACTATACTTCGTGAAACGGTCAAAGAACAAGAAAGAGAAGTTAAGAAAGATTTTTTTGATTTTAAGAAGATAACAAAGAAAGAAACAATAGAGTATTCAAGAGAAGCGGGATATTCAGATGTAAGTAGAAAGGCACCATCTAAAAGGTGCCCGAAGTGGAAATAGAAGTATTTGGAGTCTACTCCATGTGCAAGATATCAATTTTACTTATTAGCGAAGTAGTGTTAATGATATATTTACAGAATACAAAATATGTACCATCTTACAACCGATTAAATTTTGAAAAAGTTCAATGGAAAGGATATTTTTTTTCTCACAAAGGTGGGAGGGGGTCGAAGTCAGAATACCACGCTTCAAGTTTATACATAATAGGTAACTACAATGATAAGTTATTAGTTTTTGTTCCTACAAATTTTGCGGGATATGGAGGTGCAAGTATATATGAGCAATTAGAAGGTGACATTTATGTTTTTTATCTCTCTAAAAATAAATTAGAACATCTCTTTTCAAGTGCGGACACCTACATTAGAATACCCGAAGTGGAATATGACAATAACATGTATTACTTAAAGTATTTTAGTAGGTATATATCTGGATGTATGAGGATGTATAAGTGGTGGAATAAATGTTTGGAAGAAGAGCCAAAACGGTTGAAAGAAATAAAACGAGTTGATACTTCAAAAGAGATTAAAATAATTACTAAGTATAAATTCTGTGATTATGGTTCTTCTATGTTATATACAGGAGAAGAAAAAGAAAATGTTAGTCGGTTGGATGTAGGACGATGTTATGTGAAAAAATATAATGATGATAAAGAGAAAGAATTCCCTATCTTTAGAGTATTTGACAATGAGGTAAGTGATAAAAAAATAGTATATGATAGAAATTTTACGAATTTTGTCGTTTATCCATCAAAAGATGATTTTGTTATTCCGAAAAATCACGTTATATTATATAATCGTAAAGAGAATAAGTTAATACTTTTAAAAATCCCAGTAAACGCTAACGTTGTTTCCTTTTTATCTAAAAACAAACTTTTACTATCTAGAATAGTGAACGGGAAAGTTAATGAAAGGAGCAAGATATACCTATTCTCTTATGATATTGGTAGCCAAAAACACGAATTATTAAGGGTATTTCAATTTAATGGGCAAATTAAAAGTGCAGTGTATTCTTACGATACTAAATTTTTAAATGTTGTTGAGCAAATAAAATGCAATAAAATAAAAGAATTGAAGCAATTTAGTAGAACAATGAGGAAGAGAATTCGTCTATTTTGTTTATTTTCTTTTTACTCACATAAACAATATGAGACATTATGGTTAATATCAACCCACACTAAAAGAAGAATTGCGATTACCAATAGTTTGCATTTCCTAAGATTCAAAAAAGGTGATAGAAGTATAGAAACTAACTGTTATAAGTTGTATTATAATGGTAGTAAAAAGGGGAGGTATTATTATTGGGCGTGCGAGGAAGCATATCAACGCATTGGTAGGCAAATTATAAGAGCACATTTTCTACCGAGTTATATTGAAGACATAAAGTGGGACTATAAAAGTAGGAAAATACTATTCAGCATAAGGCCAGCACTTACACCTGCTGTAAAGCAATGGTTTTATTTTTATATTTCAAGCGATATAGAGGGGTTTATGCATAGTAAAAGAGCGGCAAAGAAATCTTTAAATAAAAAAACTTTACAATTTTCCAAGAAAATCTTTAGAATTTATATGGCACAATATTACGATTTGGAGGAAGAAAAATTCTATTTTCCTTTTAATCATCTACCGATTCAAAGTGAAATTGTAGGATTTTATAGAAACAATAAGATAATATTAAAACTATATCCTGAGTTATGCAATAAACGTAAAGAAGCCGAAAGCAGTGTTGTTTTATGGGCAGATAGAAGATTAAAGGATTTCGGTTTGGTTACTTCGTCTCTTTGTGATACTTATAATGACAACCCCAAAAACTTTTACCTTTTTACAATACCTATAAAGAACCTCTTACAAAAATTAAATTATTGAGTTTATTTATTCCATATGTCATGGCAAATTTTTATTTACATGGGGCACCACCAGAAGATTTAGGTGGGTTTCCCAGAGCGCCTT
>CAZWFP010000068.1:0-1380 GCA_964633175.1 uncultured Planctomycetaceae bacterium
CATTTAAAATCTCACTTTGAGAAAAATCACTTGCATTTTTCCCTGATCCACTGACAAAACTACCTATAAGGTCGTCAGGGTCCAAGACATGGCCTGGGCTATCAAACTGACACGCATTTTTGGCATCATCCCAGGGAGCATATATTACCTTGTTAACAAATCTTCCGTACTCTGCGGCTTTTTTAATACAAGTTAGTTTTTCATAATAAACATTACAGCCCGCGTTCAATACGGATGGATTCTTCGCTGCAAAATCCAAAACAGTAGGTATGTTATTGCACGCTCTGCCCTTAGTCGAATCAACAAAACCCTGGGGATCTAAAGGACAGGTATATACAGCCAGCGCCGCGCAACCTGACGCCGTTGCACCGGAAACACCTGCAGGTGGAGCTACATTAGGCATCACAATTCCAACAATGGCATTCCACCTCACTACAATGTCCGCAAGGTCATGTAATATATCAAAATAATCACCTGCAATCTCAGGAGGAGGAACAAATTCATAAGGGTTCTCTTTGAAGTATTGATAGATAAGGTCAACGTATTTTAGAAATTTTGCTCCTTCTGTTACAAGTTTATCACCCAGAGGTACTGCTGAATCTACATAAAATTTTAATCTGTTTCTTCTTGAAAAAGGGTCGTTTGCAAATTCAGGGTCAAGCGGTATCTCCCCTGGGTCACCATCTACTGGTAGTCCTTTGATATGAGTAAATGCTGGTTCAATAAAACAAGTGCAAGCGGATGCTTCACCTTCAGTCCCGCTCGGAGCCGGCTGTGCTGCCATACAAGTAGTATTACTACTATCACTCTTCAGGAATAAATTTGTTGGATCAAAGATAGTGGAAATGGCTGGAACTTGTGTGTTGGCACCATTATCACATGTCAAAACGGTTCCTTCACAAGCGCCCCAGTCAAGGGCAATACCTTTAAATTTAGGATTCATCCACCCTTTCCATATAGCTCTTTTCAATTTTTCAATATTACCGCTAATACCGCCAATATTGCTGCCTGTAGTGGCACCTGTAGGAAAAGCATCCCTGAGGCTAAATTTTCTTTTTAATGCCTTACATTTATCAGCTAATTGCCACCATAACTTTTTTAGTTCTACAGGGTCATTGGGCAAACCATCATCTTTTTGAGATGATTTGTTACAATTTGGGTCTTTTGACGGGTCACATTGTGGTTGTTGAGTTTTAGAACTTGTATTTTGCCCTGCTGGATGATTAGGGTCCTGTGGCAATTGTGGTGGTGGCGGCGGAGTAAATATCCCAGGTTGTTCAAGATTGTTAAATATAGTTCCTTCATCAATTGCCTTTCTAAGGTTATCAGATAAGGGAGTAAATACTGCTTGTAGCTCTTTATCCAACTTGCCGAAAATCT
>CAZWFP010000068.1:1480-7408 GCA_964633175.1 uncultured Planctomycetaceae bacterium
CGGTTGGTTTGTAGTGTTCTGATTTGATCCTGCCTGCTGTCCTAACGGCTGTTTCACAACTGGCGGCGCCGAAGGCGTCGTAGGTGGTATTTCCTCGTCATTGCTTTTTCCTGTGGATTGCCCCTGACCTGCCGTACCAGTTGACTGAGATTGTTGCGCCTTCTGCTGCCTCTGCCCTGGTATTACCGATCTAACAATTTTCGTAGGATTCTGCGGCTGTGATATACCTTTTCCCTCTTCTTTATCATCATCACCCGCTTGAAAAACTATTATCATTACACCAATAAAAACAATACTAATCACACTCTTATACACATATTTACTCATTTTTAAATCTCCCACAATATTCATTCACTTTATACCTTTTCCCCCTTAATTAGCAAATTGTATGCCTTATAGCAGTATGCCCCCATAAAATACCACAATAACTAATGATGCAATACCTATTTATTATATAATATTTCATTACTTTATATATGTGTTACTTTTGCGTATCATTGTGCATAAAATGTAACATTATCCCAACCATAAAATTCTTCCACTGCTGCCCTCGTTAAAAGTTTATAAACCGCCTCTTTAACATCTACATCCATATATAATATATTATATATTTCATTAGCAATGGGGAGCTCCACATTATTTTTATCCATTATTTTTTTTATTGCTTTAAGGGTATAAATTCCTTCAGGGATATGCGGCATAAGTTTTAATATTTCATTTAATTTTTTACCACGCGCCAATAGTAAACCTACTGTGAAGTTTCTACCTGCATAAGAAAAGCCTGAGGTTACAAGGTCAGAAAGGCAGGATATACCATATATAGTATCTTTTTTTATGTTTAACACTTTCGTGATTTTTGATATTTCAAAAAGAACTCTTGACAGAAGAGAGCCGGCGGCATTAAAGCCAAGTTTTAGCCCCTGTAATATTCCAAAAGCAATTGAATAAACGTTTTTTATTGCACCGCCAAACTCCACCCCTTTATAATCAGCATTATAATAAAACCTAAACGGCAATCCAGAAAATAATTTTACCACAAATTCAAAATCACAACTATTGTGTGTCTGGGAACTACTTACCACAAACGTTGTAGGAAGTTTCTCTATTATTTCAGATGCCAAGGATGGCCCCATTAATAATACCACCCTATCAACCTCGGGAACCTCTTCTTTTATAATTTCGGAAGGAAAGATTAATTTTCCCTCTTCCATACCTTTTATAGATGAATAGAGAATTTTTTTGTTCAAAATGTTCCTTAATTTTTTCAATATATCCCTCAGGAAAATGGTAGGCACAGCAACAAAAATATGTTTACAATCTTCTAAATACCGCCTCTGGTTAGTAAACACAACATTTTCCGGAAAAAATATATTTTTGTTCAGATATTTTTTATTCTGTCTTGTGCGATTTAACTCATCTGCAAAAGATGCTTGTCTACACCAGACATAAACTTTATCAACATTATTGGACAAAATATATGCAAGGCAAGAGCCCCATGCACCCGCGCCAATTACACCTATATTCATAATGAACTGCCAATTAGGAAGCCTTCTGTGGGACTTGCACCCACAACCCCCACTTTACGAAAGTGGTGCTCTACTATTGAGCTAAGAAGGCAATTATAAAATGATAACTTATAAATATTGAAAGTTTTAACCTTCAAGATACGCTTTTGACAAAAGGTGTATACTCTCGCAAGTTTGACTTCCGACTTTGGACTTTTTATTTGCATCTCTGTTTATAAGTTTCTTCTATTGACGGCTCAACGTTAAACCCACTGAACTTCTCCTGAAGTTTTTTTGAACATATTTTTCTATCCGCAAATATTAATGTAAAAACCTCCAATAACTCTTTATCCAAATACTCGCTTTTGAGCAATATGATTAACCATTTTCTTATGAATCTTTTGGTAAATTTATTTCTAAATATAAGAGACAGATATAAGATGTTATATTTTTCATCTTTCTTCATATAAGGCCATTTTTCAAGAAGTTGTGGAAAATTCCGTTTTGATAAAACGTTTTTGATGAATACCAACAATTTTTCCCCTGTATCCTCCTCCTTTGTTTTTGGTAGCGCTAATTTGTAATTAGGAACGTCCGAATATAAAAAGACAAAAGACAAAACCCAAAAGACAAAAGGTAATAATACTTTAGAACTTTTTTTATTTCTCATCTTCAGGACTCTCTAACCTTTATGCTTTGAAGTTTTGCAAGGGCCCACTCGGCGGTTGCTCTTAAAACAGGATTACCATAGGTTAAAAACTCTCCTATCTTAGAAATAGCATCCAGAACGTTTAAATTAGCACACGCTATTATCACGTTTCTTATAAAGCCCTCCCATTTTGCTCTTTTTATTGGTGAGTTTCTAAACATAATATTAAAATCTTTTTCTGTAATTTCTAATAATTTCAACAAATCATTCTTATCTATTAAGGATTTAAGATTAAAAGATTTCACAGTGGCATTTGTCAGCTGTCCTTTGGCTTCTTTTGCCTCGTATGTTGTATTCTGCATACTATATGCTAGCGCTTTTATGTTCCAGGGGCACACATTCTGACATATATCACAACCGAAAACCCAGCCACCCATTCGTTCTCTCAATTCCTCCTTTATAATACCGCGATGTTCAACGGTCAAATATGCTATACATTTATTTGAATCAATAACTCCATTTGCAACAATAGCGCCTGTAGGACAAGCGTCAATACAGCGAGTGCAAGAACCACAGTAATTCTTGTAAAACATAGTTAATGTCTCGACTTGTTTAGGTGTCTTGTCAGCGTTTAGCGTCGACTGATGGGCATTCAGTTCTTCTATTGGCTTATGGCTTTTGACTATTTTCAGGTCTGTGAAGACAACGCCTAAAAACAAAAATGACCCTAAACCTCTATTTATTAACAGAGAATTTTTACCGATCCAACCAATACCTGCCTTAGCAGCCCAGTATTTTTCAAATACAGGACCTGTATCAACATAAAATCTTGCAAATCTTGCCCCATTTTGCAAAAGAAATTCTGCTACCCGACGCAATTTTTCACCTATAACTTGATGATAATCATCGCCTAAGGCATATTGGGATATATATGCATATTTATTGGTGGCAATTGACCCCTCATCTGTGTTCAGTCTTTCTTTATTGTTTTCCTTCTGAGCACTAAGCACTGACAACTGTTGAGTTGTTTGGGTTGATTGATAGTTTTTTGCGACTACGATTATCGTATTTGCCTGCGGGAATTTCTTTTTAGGGTCAAGCCGCACATCAAGATTTTTTTGCAACCATTCCATTGTTGCATAGAATTTATTTTTGAAATAAAAGTCAGTTACATTAATTAGAAATTCCTCAAACTGCTCAATAGATGTAGCACCCCAGAGTTCAAAACCCTGTTCTTTTACAAGTATATCTAAATTATCACATAAATTCAACCTCTTCCAGCCCCAATAATTCTATGTATATCCGAAGCACCGAAAGTAAAAGCGAAAACGGATATAAATTATGTAAGGTTCCTTCTTCATCATCCGTTATAATTTTTATCTTCTGATAGTAGTTATTGAAAATTTTCAATAGGTCAAATATATAATTACATAATATATTAGGTTGAGAGGCGCTTTTTGCAAGAAGTATAAAATCATAATAAAGAAGTATCTTCCTTAAAAGATAGTTTATCTGTTTTTGTTGAGCAGCTCTTGTAATATCAATAGAATTAAAGTAAGGTTCCTTTCCAAATTTCTCTCGAAACTTTCTGAATAAACTTTTTATGCGCACCAGTCCATATAAGATATATGGCCCGGTATTGCCATCAAAATTCAACGCCTCATCCCAGGAAAAGTCAATGTCTTTGATTATGTGATTTTTTAGGTCATAATATTTAAGAGCGGAAATGGCAATTCTTTCTGCTAGCTGTATCCTCTCATCCGTATTTTGTATTCTATTACCCAACATAGTTTTTACTTTCTCTATGCCTTTTTGCAATACTTCTTCAAAGTATATGATATTTCCTTCCCTTGTTGATATTTTTTCACCTTTAAACCTGAAATGTCCGAATGGTATGTGTATTACTTTGCCTTTTAAAGATTCATCAATCTTGACAGCAACGGTGTATAACTGTTTAAAGTGTAACTGTTGTTCCTTGCCAACTATGTAAAAGATAGTATCAAATTTATATTTTTCAAAGCGAGAAAGTAGCGCTGCAAGGTCTCTAGAAAAGTATATAGTTGACTCATCTTTTTTCTGCAATATTGCCACGCCCAATTTTTCATTTTCAAGGTTAATTATAATTGCATCCTGACTGACCTTCGCTAACCCTTTTTGCATTAATTTGTTTGTTAGCGCCTTGGCTTTTTCAACATATAACGACTCACTCTCAATCGTATCAAATTTAGCATTAAGTTTTGTATATATATTATTAAAATACTCCATACTTACCAAACAGAAGTTGCGCCACAAAGACAAAAATTGGGGATTACCTTGCTCTAATTGCCTGAAAACATCCTGCGCGGCCGTTAACAACTCTTTGTTCTTTTCTGCCTCCGTATGAAACTTCACATACAAAGAATTCAATGTGTATACATCAAAAGATTGTTGCGCACTACTTTCGACTTCTAAATCTTCACCTTTAACACTCTTATAGGCATAAAGTAATTTCCCAAACTGTGTTCCCCAGTCACCTAAATAATTTATTCGCACCACTGTATCGCCTGTATATTCAAAAATATTAGACAAAGCCATTCCTATATTAGTAGAGCGAAGATGCCCTATAGTAAACGGTTTTGCAATGTTAGGCGAAGAAAATTCAAAGACAACTCTCTTGACAGAAGATCTAAGATTAAATGATTCAACAGCGAAGTTTTCCCTCTCACTACTGGCTATTGGCTCGGGGCTTATGATGCCTTTGCCTATGTATTCTGTTATATGGAGGGGGTCAAGATAAAAATCCAAAAATCCATTTTCATAAGAGGTTTTAAGGTACTTCTTATCCTTGAATAATTCCTGTATGTCTTGCGCCAAGGAGGTTATCTCTTTATTACGTTTTTTTGACATTTCAAAAAGAGGTAAAGTAAAATCACCTCTATCGTTAAAATTAACATTTACCTTGAGTTTAACATCTGCTACGTCTAATTTTTCCTGCAAGTAATTTTTTATAAGATTAAAAAAAGAAAACTTATTTAGCATAGAAACTTTGCAACTTTTAAACTATTAAACTTTTTAAACGCTGCGTTTAGCCAACAATGGTTTTTTTATTTTAGTTTTAAGGCAAGAGGTGCAAACTTTTACTCTCTTTACTACATTATTTAGCAGTGCCCTAACTTTTTGAATATTAGGTTTAAACTGTCTTCTTGAAACCCCCGTAGTTTTCAGTCCTATACCACCTTTTTTTTTGGCAAGACCTCGTCTTGCTATCTGGTGACCAAAATGCCCCTTCTTACCGCAAAGTTCACAAACCCTACTCATAACAAGTATCCAAGTATAAAATTCAAATCTCAAAAGTCAAAGTCTCAGGCACCGACCGGCATCAGTACATATCGAAATTCAAAAGTTAACAAATCATTATTTAAAAACTTTCTTGCTTTTTATATGGCGAGGGCGAGGGGACTCGAACCCCCAACCTCAGGATCGACAGTCCTGAGCTCTTACCAATTGAGCTACGCCCCCTTTTGTTGAATAAAATAATTATAAAACCAAAAAGTTATATAACAGGAAAAACAGTTCTTGACAATAGTTCGCCAAAGGGAATTGTAAAACGATAAATTTTGAATTCTTTATGCTTTTTAATCACGGTTTTTATCTATTTTAAGGTTTTTCTCAGAAATTACCACACTTTCAAATTCCCCTTTTGTAGTTTACCTTCCATCCTTCATTCTTCATTTATTCCGAATTAGCGCGTTTAGAGCCCAACGCATTAAAGTAGCACAGGCATTCTTGCCTGTG
>CAZWFP010000069.1:0-7396 GCA_964633175.1 uncultured Planctomycetaceae bacterium
GCAACTATAAACGCTAAAACAGCTTTCAAATAAAACCCTCTTCTTTTCATCTTCACATATTATAAAAAACTTTTAAATTTTTCATTTTTTGCTTTTCGACAAAAACTACCACACTACAAAATTCCATTTATTCCAGAAATTACGACGCCGTTATTTACAATGAATTATGTATATCTTAATGAAGGTGTGAACGCTTGAAAATCAATTTTCTTTTGGTATAACATTTTATAATTATTTCCATCTATCAGTGATAGAAAAACTTTTGAATAAATATAAAGGTGCAAAACTACATTGTAAAAACTGGCAGAATGAAGCGCCCATAAGAATGCTTCTTAACAATTTAAACCCTGACGTTGCCGAGGATTATAAAAATTTAATAGTATATGGCGGAACAGGTAAAGCAGCGCGAACTTGGGATGATGTAAAAAAAATAATAGATACTTTACAAAAGTTGAAAGAAGATGAAACACTATTAGTGCAATCTGGTAGACCGGTAGGAGTATTTAAAACATCAGAGTTTTCTCCGAGGGTTTTAATAGCCAATAGTTTATTAGTTCCTGCGTGGGCAAACTGGGACTATTTTAGGGAATTAGAGGCAAAAGGACTTATTATGTATGGGCAAATGACGGCAGGCAGTTGGATTTATATAGGTACTCAGGGAATATTACAAGGAACCTTTGAAACATTTGCTGCCTGCGCTAAAAAGCATTTTAATGGCAATCTTGAGGGTAAGTTAATAGTTTCAAGCGGATTAGGTGGAATGGGAGGAGCGCAACCTTTGGCCGCTACAATGAATGGAGCAGCATTTTTAGGCATAGAAGTCAATCCAGAAAGGATAGAAAAAAGAATTAAAACAGGTTACTGCGATATTAAATCTAATAATCTCCAACATGCTCTGGATATACTTTTTGATGCAAAGGTAAAGAAAAAGGCTATTTCAGTTGCCTATGAAGGAAATGCCGCAACTGTTTTAGATGAATTAGTAAAAAGAGATGTAATACCAGATATATTAACCGATCAAACAAGTGCTCATGATTTATTGAATGGATATATACCAGAAAATTTAACGATTGAGGAAGCAGAAAAATTGAGAAAAAATAGCCCTGCAGAATATATTAATCGCTCGAAAGAAACAATTGTAAAGCATGTCAATGCAATGTTAACGCTCCAAAAGCGTGGAGCAGTTGTTTTTGAATATGGCAATAATCTTAGAAAGCAGGCGGAACTGGCTGGGGTAAAAAATGCTTTTGATATACCGGGATTTGTTCAGGAATACATAAGACCTATGTTCTGTGAAGGTCGTGGGCCATTCAGATGGGTTGCGCTATCAGGTAATCCAAATGACATTTATGAAACGGATAAACTTGTTTTAAAACTATTCCCAAAAGATAAAACGTTAGAAAGATGGATAAAATTAGCAAGTACAAAGGTAAGATTTCAAGGGTTACCTGCAAGGGTATGCTGGTTAGGTTATGGGGAGCGAGCAGAATTTGGTTGTGCGATAAATGAATTAGTAAAAAAAGGTAAACTCAGCGCCCCCATTGTTATTGGTAGAGACCATCTTGACACAGGATCAGTAGCGTCACCTTACAGAGAGACGGAGGCAATGTTAGATGGTTCAGATGCTATAGCCGATTGGCCCATACTTAATGCTCTACTTAATACAGCCAGCGGCGCTACATGGGTCAGCGTTCATCATGGAGGTGGTGTGGGAATAGGATACTCCATACATGCAGGTATGGTTGTCGTCGCAGATGGAAGTAAAATTACTCGCAAAAAATTAGAACTTGTATTGAATAACGACCCAGGTATAGGAGTGGTAAGACATAAAAACGCAGGTTATACTCTCGCAAAACAAACAGCCGCAAAATTTAAAATTAAAGCCATCTAACTTTTATTGCATAATAAAATGAAAGATTCTTCACCCAACAAAAAAGGGGTTATTATATTAGTCGCTTTCATCCTCTTAGCCATATTAGGTAGTTTGTCAGTAACTTTCATATATCTTGTGAAAACAAATACAAGTTCCACAACCAATTGGTTTTTGCAAAGGCAGGCTCAAATACTTTCAGAAAATGGTTTAAATCTCGCTATAGCAAATTTAATAAAAAGGATTCAAGATAATCCGTATCTTATAAATGAATCCGACATATTAACAAAAGATTCTGATATTGACTATAAAAAAATTTTTACATACAAAATTGCTCAATTAGTAAGCTCATCTATTAGCAAATATAAACAAAAATTCTTCGGCAAAGAACATAAATTTGCCATGCTAACAAAAGATGACAAAAAAAACTTTGGTGTAAAAGTATTTATAAAAGATGCTTCAGGCAAAATAAACGCCATAAACCCTTCTTCCTCAGCATTCAGACACTTCCTCGATAATTTTACCAGCGATAAGAAAATCGAATTAAATGTCGACTTCTCAAGTCTTTATACAGAAAAATTCCCTTATGATTTGAAAAAATATTTTTCACTGTATCCTGCAAGGTATAACTTATTTAAATATTCCAACCCCGATAATAAAGGACTTGACGAATATGAAAAATTCAAAAATTACTTTCAAAAGTCGTTTGAGTTTGAAGATAGGGCATTTATAAATATAAATACTGCTGATACAGAAATAATAGCGTATAATTTATCTGGAAGTGAAACAGTTATTAGCGAGTATACACCATGTGGAGGCGCTAACACAAAAAAAAATGAAGTGTTTTTTGAAGAAGCATTCAAAGTGTTGCAAAGAGGTGATAAAACTATATGTAGAACTGATTTAAAACTGAAAAAAACAAAGAAAACTTCAATCAGTAAAGATAAAGCCAAAATTATCGCTGAATATATAGTCCAAAAAAGAAACCAGATACAGGGATGGAAAAGTTATAAAGAATTATTCGCCAGTATTAAAAATGATTTAAAAAATAGATTAACTAACGACGAAATAGAACTTCTTATATCATTAATACATCCTAAAATTCTTTTAAGTCAATTACACAACTACAAAAATATAAGAAAATCCCTTGACAAAATAAATATAACAAAAGGAGGATTTGAATTTTCATTTTCATCTGATGGATTTTTTGAAATTTATTCAGCAGGATTAATATTTACAAGTAAGGAAATATTAGCCCAGGAAACAACCTTTAAATTGACTAAAGTATTTTCAAAAGAACTGTTATTGGGATACAAAAATTTAAAAGATAAAACGGTAATTGCTGCCAATGTTGACTTTTATCCCTATAGCAAGATAAACCTGCCAGTAAATGCTTTCCAATTAGATGGTTTTGTCTCATTAGCAAAATTATATGACTTTTGTAAGAGTGAGGAAGGCAGAATATTCAAATATACTCTTGCAGATAATACCTACTTAGAAAAAATGGGTTTGTATGATATTGTTCAACAAAAAAACATCATAAATCCAAAAGAATTAAGTTTGTTCATAACAAAAGAAGGTATGTATATACCTCCTTACTTTTCATTGTTAACAAATATAGATGATAAAACAATGCAGATAAAACTTTTAGATAAGCAGGAAGGAGATATGCCTTTTTGTAGTGCCTTCTCATCTGTAAGACCATACATATATCTTCTTAATAACTTAGGAATTAACATAGTATTTAAAACTCTTAAGGAATCACAAGGATTATCTTTTGAATTTACAAATGGCAATATAATCAATTTTAAAAGTCAGATTTTGAACACGACCTTAATTGATAATAATTTACAATTCTGGTTCATAGATTATCCTCTAACAGTAGAAAAAGCAGAACTAAATATAAACCGACTCAGTGAGTCACAATGGCACATGCTGTCTTATTACTACTACTACAAAATAAATCAAATTAAAAGAGGTAAACCGACAGAAGAAAGGTTTAATATATTTACAAGAATTGATAATCAAAATATAAATATGTTTCCTAAGGAAAATGAATTATACATAAATACCGTATTTTTTGAGAATTTATTCCAGAATCAAACGACACTCTCAATTGGTGGCAATCTATTTCCATTGACAAATAGTGGCATATTTATAAACGGATTATGTCTCTATAAGGCATTAAATTACTACGAAAATTTCTATCCACCTTATCAAAAAAAAGGTTTAATACAGATATTCAATCCACAAACAGGGTATAAAACAATAACAAACGTCTACTATTTTGGTGATGAAATTTCTGTAGAAAATTTAAACGGAACTAAAATAACAAAAATAAACTTTAATTTTACTAATGAAGATAGTTTACCTATATTAGACATAATAGAATACCTCACATTTAGCAACATTCAATTTATAGAGAGTTATTAAACTACAAAACAACTTGAGAATATTCTTACTCCATACTTTTGAGTTTTGAGATTTGACTTTTTACTTTTTAATATACCCCTGACGGGATTTGAACCCGTGTTGCAGGCTTGAAAAGCCTGTGTCCTAGACCGGGCTAGACGACAGGGGCATAAAATTTTTGAGGGTGGCAGGAATCGAACCTGCGGCCCGTAGCTTAAAAGGCTACTGCTCTACCACTGAGCTACACCCCCAAAAATAATTTCCCTATTATAAGAATTTTGGATTTTAGATTTTGAACTAAACCCTATTTCCCCTCAACAACAAACCTTTGTTTATAAGTTCCTTTAACTGACGGTATTTTCCCTCCAGGAATTTTAGCAAAATCCACTATCAAATCTTTTTTATCCCACGTTGAAAAATCTATATTCCCACCCGTCATATGAATACAGTCAACAGGACACGGCTCAACGCATAAATCACAAAACATACATTTAGTATAATTAACCTCATATTTTAGTATGTCAACCTTTTTACCTTCTCTTTTAATGTCCATTACTATACAATCAACCGGACAGGCCCTTACACATAATAAACACCCTATACATTTATCTTTTTCAAAATAGTGAAATCCACGATAACCACCCAGTTTCTTTTCCTTTTCTACCTCTAATGAGTGAGTATACCCTGCTTTTTCAACTGCTGGCCTTTCTTCAGGGTATTGCAACGTAACCGGTTTTTTGAAAAAATATTTAATCGTTACAGCCATCCCTACAAAAATGGTATATAATCCCATAAATATATCTTTAAAATACTCAACCACTTATCCCTCCTTTCTTAAAATGATTCTTAACACCTCTTTATTCCCCCCTAACAACATATATTTTAACCATTCCCCGTTATTCAAGTATTATCTATCTACTTCCCCTAAAACTATATCTATACTTCCCAATATCGCAATTAAATCCGCTATTAAAACACCTCTAGTTATTTCAGGTAACACACTCAAATTACAAAATGATGGGGCTCTAACTTTTACTCTGTATGCTTTTTCAGTCCCATCACTGATAACAAAAAAACCAAGTTCCCCTCTCGGATTTTCAATTCTTGTATATGCTTCTCCTTTCGGAGGTCTTATAACTCTTTTTATTTGTGGTGAAAGAAAATCACCAGCAGGTAGTCCTTCTAACGCTTTCTTTACTATGGTTAAACTTTGCTCCATTTCCTTAATTCTTACATAATATCTATTCCAACAATCACCAATTATTCCTATTTTGTTACTTCCCACTGGTATATCAAAGTCGATTTTATCATAAGAAGAATACGGTTCCACTTTTCTTATGTCTATTTTTACACCGCTTGCGCGAAGATTAGGACCTGTCACGCCATATTCTATAGCTAGCTTAGGTGGTAAAATGCCAACACCCCTTGTTCTATTAATAAAAATCTGATTATATGAAAGCAATTCATTATACTCTTTCAATCTCTCGGGGAAAATGTTCAAAAATTTATTTAGCAGCTCATAAAATTCTTTTGGTGGTTCTCTCATTACACCACCAATTCTTATATAATTGTAAGTTAATCGCGCTCCACTGGCTATTTCAAACATAGAAAGTATCATCTCTCTTTCCCTAAAGCAATATAAAAAAGGAGTAATAGCACCTATGTCTATTCCATATGTCCCTATAGCAAGTAGATGGCTTGCTATTCTATTAAGTTCTGCAAAAATTATTCTCAAAAATTGTGCTCTTGGCGGTATCTCTATGCCTAACAATTTCTCCACTGCCAAACAAAACGCTAAGTTATCACTCATAGAGGAAAGATAATCCATTCTATCCGTGTAAGGCACATACTGAACATAGGTAAGATTTTCGCCTATCTTTTCAGCACATCTATGTAGATATCCTATAACAGGAACAACATCTTTTACAATTTCGCCATCCGTTTTTATTATAAGTCGTAAAACACCATGGGTAGAAGGATGCTGCGGACCCATATTAACATACATCTCCCCTTCTTCTAAAACAGTAGGAATGGTAAACGTTGGCTTTATAGGGTCATCAAAAGGATATTCTTTCTCCTTCTCTATAACCTGATTAATTTTTATATCTTCAACCATTAAATTGAAGTTGGTACAGGCGTTTTCTTCGTAAGTAGAATTCTTTCTGCCTTTATTTTCTCCTGAAGACGCATTAATCCCTCTAAAACCGCCTCAGGTCTTGGTGGACATCCAGGAACATGAACATCAACGGGAACAACCTTATCTACCCCTTTTAAAACATTATAACCATATTTAAAATAAGGACCTCCACCAATCGTACACACCCCCATTGCCATAACGTATTTCGGGTCAGCCATCTGATGATACAATCTTCTTATTACTAAACCCATTTTAACATTAACGGTCCCTGCCACTATCATTAAATCACTCTGTCTTGGCGTCCCTCTAAATACCCCCGCACCAAATCTATCCATATCAAAATTAGAAGCACCTACCGCCATCATCTCAATAGCACAACATGCAATACCAAATGTCATAGGCCAAATTGAACCAGATCTCGCAAGATTTATCATATCGTCAACTCGTGTTAAAATAATCTCACCTATCCTATATTCAGACATCCTTTACCTCCTTAATCTTATTAATTAACTTCATAATTCCTTCATAAACCAAATCATAAGCATGCTTTTTAATATCTTCTAAATCACCCCTCTTTAGAGGAAATTTTTCTTCCTCTAACCCTTCAATTTCCATTATACTTTTAAATTTCAAAAATTCACTAAAAATAGAACTTACCGCAATGGTAGTAGAACATCCAAATACCTTATATTTAATATCTTGGATTACACCATTATCTAACTTTACATATATCTTTACACTATCTCCACAAACAGCATTCGTATGAGTAATCACTATATCAGCACTATCCAACTCACCAACGTTTTGTGGGGATAACAAATGCCTTCTTATTATCTCATCCATATATCAGCCACACTTGCTTAGCAGCAGCATATTATATTAACTTAAAAATACCATTATATTGCAAAATAAATTTTATACATCCCTCTTCATAGATTACCGCAATCTTTTGAACCTTCAACCTCTTTGAAAATCTT
>CAZWFP010000070.1:0-6959 GCA_964633175.1 uncultured Planctomycetaceae bacterium
ATACACAGACAGGAATGTCTGTGCTACTTAAACTTTCAAACCTTGAACTTTTGACATTTAAGTTTTATATTTGTTGTAATCAATCATTCATCGCAGGTATCATACATATCTCATCTTTATCAGCTATATTACTTTCTACACCGGTTATTTTATCCACACTCTTGTCATTAATAAATATGTCCACATACGGATATATCTTACCATCAGTATCACAAACTTTACTTAAAAAATGTGGGTATTTATTATCAATTTCTTTAAGGGCATCAAATAATTTTGTGCTATTTACCACTATCTCCATCTTATTATCTACAAATCTTTTAATCGGTGCCGAGATACTAACTATCGCCATTTTACTATTCTTAATCTATTCAAGATTTATCTTCCCTTTACTCTCTTGCCTTTTCTTCCATTAATATCTTACTGACTTACTTTTCTGACAACTATTCTTATTCCCTCTACCTTTACTACCTCCACTTTCTCATCTTTTTTTATTACATCTCGTTCACTTACCGCATCAACTTTTTTATTATCTATTAACACTATCCCACTTGGTCTTAACATTGACAGTGCTATACCCTGTTTACCTATAAGATAATTATAATCATATGATACGGTAGAAGAATAATCTCCCTGCTTTTCTTGTAGTCCTCCCATAAGTTGCATCTTCTTATACACTAAATAAAATAATAAAGGTAATACAATAACAGTAAAAATTCCCATAATAACCGCATATATAGGTGGAGCAGTAAAAATTGATAATCCTATACCACCTAAAATACCTACAACTCCTAAAAATCCCGTTATACCATGTGGGACAACTAATTCCAGTAAAATCATAAATAATCCCAAAATATACAATGCTACTGCTAAACTTGCATACGATGTTCCCCCCTTCTGGTTTGCTACATCTACAAAAACCACAGTTAATAACTGTGCATTTCTGATTCTAAACATTAAATTTTTTAACATTACACTTTACACTTTTGAACTTTCTTTAACATATATTTTATTATTAGTAACATTTATCACCACAATTTTTTTACCTCTTTTTACAAAATCTCCTACTGCTTCACATTCCAGTATCTTCCCACCAAAATCAACCAACCCCATAGGTTTACATTCAGTTACAGTTAAACCTTCAACACCTACTTCAATTTGAGATGATGATATTACATCAACAGCTTTCTCTTGTAAACTGCCTTCTAAAACCAATCTTTTTATCAGGGGCACGGAGGGTATTAGTTTTATCGTAAAAAAAAATAAAAGCAAAGAACCTACTAGTGTAACAGTCATATACATAAAGACATCATTACTAAATCCCACTAGTTTTGGTATCTCAGGTGGGGTTAGCTGGCCAAAATTCATAACAATTCCTACTATAATTGAAAGTGTTCCTAAAATACCTACAATAGTTGTGCCGGGAATTACAAATAGTTCAGCAACCACCAATGCTATTCCCAACAATATTAAATATAATGCCACAGGACCTGATAAGCCAACTATCGCTTTTATAAGGGGTGTGAAACTTAAACATATTATAGCTATCATCAACGTCGTTATAGAACCAGTTTTGAAAAACGTAAAAAGGGCACCTAAGCCAATCATAGATAAAATACTGGCGACAATGCCTGATTCTAGTAGTTCAATAAAATAATCGTCAACGCCTTTTTGCAATTCTTTTATTTCTAAACTTCTGTCTAATTTCTCAGCACTCAATATCTCCTCTATCGTCATTACTATCCCTTGAGCAATGCCATATTCAAAAGCCTCTTTATCAGTTAAGTTCAATAATTCACCTTTTGGTTTTACTAATATTTTTTCTTTGATGTATTTCCCCTGCTGCTGGGCGTTATCAACTTCATATTCTCTCATATACGATACTTCACCATTCTCAAAAGTTATCTTATAAATGTCAAACGATTCATCCACCATCTTTTGCAGAAACAACTGAGGTCTGTTATATTTCTGGGCTCTGGATGTCATCAAACTCCTTAGCGCAGATACAATCTTTTCTTTATATTCACCTAATGATACTAATCCAAAAGGACTCATTAAAATAGGAGCAGCTGAACCTATGGTGGAACCATCAACCATATATAGTTTCCTACAAGACAGTGAAATTATAGCACCCGCCGATAATGCCTGATTATTTACAAACGCGATAGTTATAATCCCCTCATCAGATAATTTGTCAAAAAGTTTTACGATGTTAAACGTTGCTGCTAATGCCCCACCTGGCGTATCAAACTCTATTATCAAATACGTCTTGAAGTTCTTCTCTTTCTTTTCGTCCACTATCTTTTTTAGCGATTTATTCAAATATAAATAAATGGAGTCATTTATCTCTTTATCTATTTTTATGGTATATACTTTTACCTGCTGTGCTTCTGCCAAGCCAACAATAGAAATAACTATAGATATTGCGCCGATTATCAAATTAGACACAAACCTCCTTTTCACAATGTTAATATTATAACATTTATTTTAACCTTTAAACTTTCCCCTATGTATACTGTATACACTTTTCTTTATCATTAACCTTCATTTCAAACTCAAAACTTATGCCCATTCTTTAGAAAAATTGCGGAAAGGGGGAGTTGAACCCCCACCCCTGTTACGGGACAAGGTTCTGAGCCTTGCGCGTCTGCCTGTTCCGCCATTTCCGCATACAATACTACTAATTATAAATTTCTATATTATTCATCTTCACTTTACTAACACACACCTGGATTTCACAAAAAACTTACCGCCTATAGTGTAAATCTTACCTACTCCTAATAACTCTCCCATAAATGTCACCCTCACATAATCTTGAACCTGAAATTTTAAACCTTGAACCTTGAACCATTCATACTTTATTGGCACATAGCCACCACCTATAAATACTGATACATATTCGTTTCTTATCTCAATTTCTGGTAAAAACGTCAACGCTTCGTTTGGGGAAATAACAAATTTTTTAAAGGTCTCTATATCCATATCCATAATGTCGTGTAACTTAACTGCTTTATCTAGTGTGAAATTTCCGACCGCGGTCCTTCTCAAAGAATACATAGTTGCGCCGATACCTAATCTGTTGCCAATTGTATCAATCAAACTCCTTATATAAGTTCCCTTGGAACATTTAACCTTAAAAGTAAAATACGGTAACTCAAATTTTATCAGTTCTAAACTATATATCTTTACCGTGGAAAAAATCTTTGGAATATTGATCTTAAACATAGGACTTTGTCGTGCTAATTTATGTAACGGCACCCCATTGATTTTCTTATTTGAAAACATAGGAATCAGTAAATTAATTTCCCCTACAAATTGTGAAGCAACTTCTATAATTTTTTCTTTCGTTATACTGCTATAATTATTCTCCTCTAAAACATTCCCTGTTATGTCCATTGTGTCTGTTTTTTTACCTAAAAGCACAGTAGCAATATATTCCTTATCTGCATTCAATAAAAAATCAGAAATCTTTGTTGCGCCGTTTACTAGTAAAACTACTATTCCACTACCTATATAATCAATAACACCGCAATGTCCTACTTTAACTCTAAATCTTCTTTTCACCTTTTCAACGATATCCCCTGTATAGATATTCTCTGGTTTGTCTACAACTATAACCCCATTCACCTGTTCATTCATAAACTTAAATCCTTAACATTATCACCTATTTCCCCTACTCTATCAAATCTTGTCAAAATATTGCACATATTATTATATGAAGATTGAAATTTTTTCCAAAATTAGAGTAGTTCAGAAATTACCACACTGCGAAATACCTCTTTTTATTCCAATATTGCGGATTTGCAAGTTTAGCGAGTTAGATTTCTCTTCTAACTTTTGACTTCCAAATGGCTTACCTCAGAAATTACCAAAGATATGTATGTCTATAAACCTAAAAGATAAAGTAGGGAGTAAAAATGAGTGCTATTATATTAGGCAAAATCTGCATAAATACTGATTTTTAGCCTTTGTGGTAATTTCTGATGAAAAGCAATGCTTTAAAGAAGGAAGAGATAAAAGAATATTTTTAAACCTTGTAACGCGAAGGGTAAGAGAAAAAACTGCTTTTACACGATTCCTCGTTAAGTATAAAATGTCGTAATTCTACTCTTTCCCTATATATTCGCCTGTTCTAGTATCAACTATTATGGTATCACCTATTTCTATAAAAGTAGGGACAGAAACCGTAAGACCGGTTTCCGTCTTTGCTGGTTTGTATGTTTTTGTTATAGTAGCGGTCTTCATTTGCGGTTCTGTGTCTGTAACCTTCATTTTCACAGCGGTTGGCAATTTCATTGTTACAATCTCACCATTACATTTTACAAGACGCACTTCCAGATTAGGCATTAAGTATCCTTTAAACGGTTCTACTTTTTCCTTAGGAAGGAATATTTCCTCATAAGATTCGCTATCCATAAAGTGATATCCTTTGTTATCATCATACATATAGTAAGCTGCTATTTCTTCCCTATATACCACTTCTACTTTTTCCACTGCGGATAAGCGCTTTTCAACGGATACACCACTTTTTAGATTCCTTAACTTTAGTTGCATCATAGAACGCCAGTTACCCATCGTATGAAACTTTGAATCCATTACTTCATATAATTCCCCTTCGAGGGTAATTACCATTCCTGGTCTTATTTGTGTTGCTTCTATCATTTATTTACACATAAATAAGCCATTCTTTGTATTTGGGATTTTCACCTTCTATAATTTTAAAAAATTCATTTTTTAATTTTAGGGTTATATCACCTGGCACCTTTATACCAATTCTTCGATGGTCAACTTCCCGTATAGGCGTTATTTCACTTGCCGTTCCACAGAAGAATGCCTCATCGGCTATATATATCTGGTCCCTACTCAATATTGTTTCAACAACCTTATATCCTAAATCATTAGCAATCTGGATAATAGTGTCTCTTGTGATACCTTCTAGAACGAATAAAGGTAATGGGGTATAAAGTGTTTTATTTTTTACTACAAATATATTCTCACCTGAGCCTTCTGCAACAAATCCTTCGGTGGTGAGAAGTAGTGCCTCATCATAACCATCTTTTATTGCTTCTATTTTTGCAAGTTGACCATTAGCATAATTACCACTCATCTTAGCTTTCACCAAGTGAGTATTGAGATGATATCTTGTATAACTTGAAGTTTTTATTCTTGCTCCTTTTGTAAATGCTTCATTGCCGAGATATTTCCCCCACGGCCATACTGCTATGGAGACAACTGTAGGATTATTTTTAGGATAAACACCCATATCCCCATAACCACGAAAGGCAATAGGCCTTACATAACATTCTTCATATTCATTTTTCTTTATTGTCTGGATAGATGCTCTAATAAGTTCATCAACAGTAAATTTCATATCCATATACATAATTTTGGCAGAATCAACAAAACGGGAAAGGTGTTCTCTCAATCGGAATGCAACGGAACCTTTAGACGTCTTATAACATCTAATACCTTCAAATACTGATACTCCATAATGCAAAGAATGTGTTAGAACATGAACCTTTGCATCCTGCCACTTCACAAATTCACCATCCATCCATATATACTTTCCTTCTTGCATAGTAACTACTCTCCTTTTTAAATTTTTAACTGGTCCAGATAATCCTGGAACCTGTTTTCTACATCATTCTTATTTATGTCAAGCAACTTCTCTGGACCAATCCCCTCACAAGTAAAGGAAGCAACCACATTCCCCAAGATTGCCGCTTCTTTAATTAACTCCACATTCAATATTCTACCACATTTATCTACATAACCTAAAAAAGCACCAGCAAAAGAATCTCCTGCTCCCGTCGTATCCATCAATTTAGCAATTGGATAACCACTATATAATATTACCTTATCTAAATAATTTACAAGAACTCCATCCTCTCCTTTTTTAATAACAACAAGTTTGGGACCCAGTTGTCTTATTTTATTAGATGCTTCCACACTTGTATGTTCTCCTGTCAATCTTTTTGATTCTTCTTCATTGACAAAAAGTCCGAGCACCTTAGAAAGGAGTTTTTCCAAAGGAGTTCTTTTGGTTTGTATCCAGTGCTTCATAGTATCACAAAAAATAAAATTAGTGTAGGAAAAAAATTCCAGCATCTTATACTGAATGTCCGGATCTGTATTCGCTAAAAATATTATATCAAATTTTTCTTTTATGTTATCTGTTAAAACGTTTTCAGATAAAATATTATAATCGGCTGAAATTGTATCCACGTTTTCAAAATCTTCTGAATATTTACCATACCACCTAAAATTATTGAATTTATCAGATATTCTCAGATAGTTTAGCATAATGTTACTATTATTTCGTAAGACATCGAGATATTTTGGTTCTAAATCCTTACCTATTGAAGCAAATATATATACTTTCGTGAAAAATGAAGCACTTAAACTAAAATATGTGGCAGAGCCACCTAATATATTTTCAAATTTCCCATACTTATTTTCTATCGTATCAATACCTATGGAACCACAAACAGCAATAGACATCGTTATGTTTCAGATTGTATACTGCAACTTTTAAATATTATAAAACTTCTGTTATAGAAAATGTAACTATAAACTTTTTTCAATTATCTTATTCTTAAGAAGGTCTGATAATATCTTCTTCAGGTCGGTTTCAACTGTTTCCTCATCTACATCATATTCACTCAACATTTTTTGCTTTATATTCTCAAATGTTTTAGGTGTTTTTAAAAGTTGTAAAATAAAACATACAGAAGAAGTTACCTCGTAAGACATATTATTTGCACTATCTATCACAACCCCAGTCTCATCGTCCAATGTATCATATACTATACTTTTTACTATTTTATACTTTTCCTCTCCCACAGGAGAGATTTTATAATGTAAAATTTTAAATAATTATATAAATTCAAGCATCCAGAAATTACCACAAAGAGGGAATACCTTAAAAAGTCAAAGGTCAAAAGTTCAAGGTTTGAAAGTTT
>CAZWFP010000071.1:0-6879 GCA_964633175.1 uncultured Planctomycetaceae bacterium
AGAAGTTAATAGAGAAACTATCGAATCCTTTTCTATTGTTTAGGAAGCCAGAGCATTATATAATAAATGTGAAAGGTCAAAAGTCAAAGTCGGCAGGGCCGTCCGCCGTTGTCAAAAGTGCAGGTCAAAATTCAAAAATTTCGGACAATAATTTGACGTTTAATAAATCCATAAATCACCAACTTTCTGAATCTATAAATCGTATTTTGAAAGAGAATCCTATATTGACACCATTTAGATTTCCTGATTTGAAAAAAGCGCTCAGCCGTCAGCCATCACCTGACAACAAAGCAGAAAAGAAGGATCCCTCACTTAAAAAGGAAATGATAGTTAATCCTGCTTATATGGATGCTCTGAAAGATTGGTATATAAATACAAAGAAGGATGTATATAACTTCTGGATTATGTTTAGAAAAGTTTTTCTTGAGAATAATGATGATTTTCTTAATCTTAAATATAACCTATGTCCGAATGAAATCCCTTTTCAATTTTCCAATAGATTTTCAGGTGTTGATTTTTGGTTTACGGAAAGTAAAAGTGATTCATATTTATCAAATAATGTATTTGCCCCTTCTTTTAATAGGGACTATTTTAGCACAAAAATTATAGAAATAGGTGGTCAATCTAACTGCCCTGTGATGCGTCGTCAATATAGAATGAGTGTTCGCACTCAATCTATCTGTTTTGGCGCTGCGTTTCTTAATCTGTTGGGGATGTGTGGTATACCTACACCTTCTGTTATTCAAAAAAATATCGAATCGTGTTTTAAATCTTTCTTTTATAATGAGGGTGATGTTACAAGAGCGTGCAAGGAGTTTAATTATTATATGCGACTGTATGAAAAGTTCGTTAAAAAATATTATCAATATCTTAATATTATTTTTGAAGAAAAAATTATGCCTTTTCTTATAAAAAGAGAATTTGGTAACATTGACGATAAGAGAATTAATGATGAGGAATATATAGAATATAAGGTGATGCAGCTTCTTTATTTACTATATAATAAAAACAATGAAATAAAGAATGAGTTTGAGGCGTGGAGATTAGTTGACCCTACGTCTCCTTTTTCAGCTACCATACCTTCCTATATAGAACAATTTATACGTGGAAGGAATGTCTATTTGTCTCTGAAGGAGGTATCCCCTTTTGAGGTAAAAAACATTGCAGGGGAAGAAGTTAGTTGTCCTATATTACCTTCGTTGCAAAGATTATTGCAAGAGCATCCATTGATAAAAGAGTTTGATAAAGCCAAGGATTTATATAATAAAATGGTTGAAACGCGGGATTATAATGGTGTAAGATTAGCCAAAAAACAGTTGGAAGATTTTCTCAAATTCTATAAGGGAGAGTATCAAACTCTAAAAGATGATTTCATAAAACAACTAAAAAAAATAGTGAATGATAAGGATATTAAAGAAGAAGAAAAAAAATGCTTAATTATCAACTTTGTTTTTTTTCTGGAACCTGTCGATAAAGTTAACAATTTCAGTATTTCTTTATCAAATGGAGAAAATCTATTGAATATATATGTTAGCGACTTAATTGAAGAAAGAGGTTTATACTTTATATTTTTAAGTGCAAAAATAAATAAGATTTTGATATACCTTCACTCTAACCCTACTTGTTCAATCTCTTTTTATCCTACCGACGAACAATATGGCGAATTTAAAGTTAGCGCAGTTGCGATTTTAAACTTGTTATTGGCATTGGATTACAAAATGGAGTTAACCTATTTTGGCTATCAGGTTAATAAATGTAAGGATGATAAATTAGGATTTAGGGATTATATGAGTATGTTATTTGGGGGGGATGGTGTTAATATTGATTTACCTATGTTTGAATGTTTGTTTAAATATAATGGTAATCTTACTAGGTGTGACTTTATTAAGAAAGGCAATGGGGAAAATGTTATGAATGAGAATTTGAATAACCGTTATAAACCTTTAAGGCAGTTTCTACAAGAAAAACTTTCTGTAGAAAATATGACTGTGGCAGATATAGAAAAAATATTTAATGAGTTAGTAAATAACTATTCAGGTAAGAAAAAGTATTGGGAGATTTTTGATGGATTAAAGGAGTGCCCAGAAGGAATATGTTCTAGGAAACAAGGTTGCTATGCTGAGTTCTGTTTTATGCTAAAAAAGCAATATAAAGAGTTGGTAAAATTACGGCAATTAGATGAATGCTGCCCCGTGAGTGTAAATGATTTAGCTATTTGTGAGGGAAAGAAGAAAGATTGCATATATGTTGATACTTTTGGTAGTGTGATGTGTACTTATGCCTCTCCTACCTGCACAGATGTTTGTAACTTATTATCAACCTTTAATTTTGTAGTAACTATAGATGGAAAGGGGATTGGACAATTTATAACAGATAATAGAGATGATTTCTGTAAAAGCCCCTCTAATTTTTTCAATAATATAACGGATGATGGGATAGAGACATGTTGCAGCGATACCTGTTCGAAATGCACCGATAATTTGTACTCCGTTCCCGCCTTGAATACATATAAAGTATATAGCAGTTGTGTTGAAATTAGAGCATATATAAGGGATGAGCTGAAAAAAATAGGTATATTGGAGTATATAGATGCTCGTATTAAGAACAGGGTTTGGAATCCATATTGGAAGGATTTAACAATAACACAATCAGAGTGCCAGGAAATCCGGGAAATTAAGAAATAAAATGAAGAGTCATTAAACGATTTTAGTGTTTCAGTAGAAGTGCAATAGTTTCTTAGAGTAGTTCAAACCACCACGGGGGTTGCTTAAATGTGCTACCTCATGTAAAGAGGGGTGAGTGCATTCATTTTTATCTGCTTGTATTGTTAAAAAGGTAGTCGCACGACGATAAATTGTGGCTTTTTTAGATTGGTGAATATAGTATCTTCATACAGTATTTTATTTTTTTCATATTTTTTATCTGCTATAACTTGTAGGTTATAAGGGCTGTTAGAAGGTATTTTTCTTGTTATATAGAATATGTTTATTTTATCAGGTAATAAGTCAATGCTGCGCAAGTCCGGTTTTTCCCAGGAGAAAAGTGCTAGGGAAGATAATATTCCAAGCCAATCGTTTTTTTTGGAAATAACGATGCTACTAGCGCCTTTTAATGCAATTTTAGCGAGTGTTTTGGCTCTAATTGAGTTCAACCGTTTTTTTAATCCTGCTTTCAATAAATTTCCAATATTTATAGTAAATAAAGGTTCAATCTCCGAATCAGATAGTTTTACTCTGTAATTTGAGTATTCGTAAGAACTATCAATATATTTTGGGAAGAAAGGAAACGAGGGGTCTGGAATTTTTTTTGGTGCCAAGTCGGTAGCAACTATTAAAAGTATTCGTTCTGGATTTTTGAACTGTGTGAACAAATTAAGGGCGTTGATTTTGTTTAATTCAATTTTTGCATCTTGAATATCACCCCTTAAATAATAACAAAAAGCAGCTAAGAATCTAAATGCAGAAACAAATCGCATTTTAGTTTTCCTTAGATTTGAAAGTCTATTTAATAGTTCTTCAGCCCTTCTGAACTCTACTATTGCTTCGTTAGGCTGCTGTAATGCTAAGTAATTCAACGCTATGAAAAAATGTATAAGAATTCTTTCATAATCTTCAAGGCGGTAATAAAAGTTTTCCTCGTTTGTTATCAGCGCGCCTGCCGATTCTTGAATGGTAATAGGTTCTACATCTTCTGCTAAATCTGCAATATATTCAAAATACCAGTTGCTCAACTTGTATCTTTTAGCAGCTTGATGTATCAGCGCAATATTAGCATTGTCCAAAAGTCGCTCGTACAAGGTATCAGGTTCAATATTTTCTACCAGTTTGCTTGCCTCTAAAAAATTACCGCCAAAAAATTCTCTCTTTGCTTCATTATATGGTAAAACAGCATAAGGAACCCTGCATCCATAGTTGAAGAGTAAAAATACCCACCACCAAATCCAGAAGTTTTTAATTTGTAATTTTCTATCTACGTTAGTAGGTAGATTTATGGGATAATGTTATATCAACCTGTATAATTTGTTCATTACGTTTTACTTTCATTTTAACTTTTTGCCCAGGTTTTAAGAATTGAAATACTCTCTTGAAATCTGTTGCGGAAAGTATTTGTTTCCCGTCCAATTCTAATATAATGTCATTTTCTTGGAGAAGACCATTAGCAGGAGAATCTCGGATAACCTTTTTGACTTTTACTCCTATTAATTCATCTATATCTTCAAGTTCCACTCCTAAATAAGCCTCATTCATATCAATGAAAAGCGATTTCGAGTCTAAGGAGAAAGTTCTTGAATAGGGTTGGCACTTAAAGGTATAAGTTTTGATTTTATCTGTATTTTTCTTTCTGACAGTGATTGATAAATTTTCGGTAGTAAGGGTTTCAACAATGTAATGGAAAAAAGTTCTTAAATTATTTGTCTTTTTACCATTGACGCCAATTATGGCATCACCAGGTTCTACGTTAAACCCCTCTGGTAATGCTTCTTTCTGCATTCTATTACTAAGAATCAGCCCTTCCTGAAAGAACAATAAACTTCTAGAGTCAGGTCTTTCAAATTGGATACCGTAAATGTAACAGTGAGTTATTACTTCCTGAGAATATAACTTTGGTAACAATTTTTTTATATAATTTATAGATATAGCGTAACCCGTTCCTGTATTGAACCTGTAATTTTGGGTAACACCTTCAAAAGCCCACCGTGAGCGTAGACTGCTATTTATACCTATTAATTCACCCTTTAAATTGAAGAGAGGGCCACCAGAATTCCCCGGATTGATAGGGGCGTCAATTTGTAAAGTGTCTATATGCACAAACCTAACCTGAGGTGCTTGTAATATATCAGATATATATATATGCTTAGCAGACACTACTCCTTTTGTTACAGTAGGTGTAAAATCTTCTATTCCTAAAATATATGGATTTCCTATAGCAATCACAATATTCCCTACCTGCGCTTTATCAGAATCGCCAAGTTTTACGAATGGTAGATTCTTTGCATTCTTGATTTTTATAAGGGCTATATCTGCTAAAGGGTCTATATTTACAAGATCAGCATAAACAATTTTCCCGCCAACAAATCTCACTATGAATTTTCTCGCTTCGCCCGTAACGTGAGCATTGGTCAAAGCATATCCGTCAGAACTTATGACTACCCCAGACCCACCCCCGATAAACAGATATGATTTTTGTAAATTCTCTATTAGTTCATTGATATTTTGATTAAATGAATAATTTATGATGAATAACGAGTAGTAAGTAATGAGTAATGAATAAATATAGAAACGAAATGGTAAGAACTTCATTTTACAAATTCCTTCCTTTTTTTGTCAAGAAAAACCTCGAGTTGTATTTTTTTGTCATCTCTAATAATTTCTAATACTACTTTTGAATTCAATGGTGTTTGACTTACAGCGTAAATTAATTCAATCCATTCAGTTATGGTTTTATCGCCATACTTTATTACCACATCACCTTCTTTTAGTCCTGCTTTATAAGCAGGGGTATTTGGCACAACACTTTTTATTCTTGCGCCAAGTATTTCACCTACACCCATATCACCCTGCACACCTAAAAAAGGAATAGGATCTGCGGATATATTTTTCCCCTTTTTTAATTCATTTAAAGATTTTACGATACATTGTGATTTCGTAGCAAAACCGATACCACTATTCATTCCCCATCCGTAAGCTTTTGCGTTGCTTTCAGTCAAGAATGATACCATTCCTATAGGGTGTCCATCTTTATCTGTAACTAATCCACCTATACTTGCAAAATCAACTTTGGCATCTATTTGATAAGCACACCCTTTCATTCTATCAACAGCACTAATAATACCCTCTGTTTTGTTTATGGTTGGAGTATCAAGCCATAGGGAATTAACCCAAACGGTATCCCCAACCTTTAAAGCTGTGTTTTCAAAAGTAATATAATTTTTAAAGTTACCATCAACCTTTAATAAAACCAAGTCATTTTTCTCATCTCTGGCTATATACTCTGCTTCTAAAACTTTGAAGTTGTTAAGTTCTACAACTATCTTTTCATAGTCAACCTCTTTTGCTTCTCTTGCATTTTCATCGAAAAAGAAAAATAAATAATTTGTCGTCAGTATATATCCATCGGAAGAAATAACTAAGCCATTAACTTTTGGTGATTCTTTTTTTTGCTCCTCGTTTTTCAGTTTTAGATATACCCTAACATAATAATCATCGGTGTCTAATTTTTCAATTCCTTTGATATCAATACTACACGCAAAATAACTTAAAATGACTAGTATAATGCTCAGCGAAAATTTTTTTCTCATCATTTTAAATTTTTTCATCTCCTATTATAAATTAAAATAAAAATTACAGAAATTATCACAAGTGTAAATTTAGATATGTATATAGTAGCGGTAAGTTTCAATTTGGTAGAAGCGTATCTTAGGTATGAGTATGATAGTTGTGAGAACAAAGAAGAGAAATTAACGACGAAAGAAATAGTAAAAATGTTGCGAGAGAGTTTAACGTTGTTACTATGTTTAGAAGAAGGGGAATATATCAGGAAGGAGTTAAAAGAACTTAAGTTTATAACGGAGGAGGATTATTATGGGACTTATGGAACTGTATGGTAAAAGTTAGAATAATTAATATTAAATAATAAAGGGGGAGGGATAAGTATTGCTTTATATTGGCTAAAAATCATATAACGTAACAAAAAATCCCATTTACTATTAATTACCGAATATACCAAAAGTATACCACCAATGAAAAGTCATCTCAATTTACACTTGTGGTAATTTCTGTCTTCCTTAAGTTACACGTAGAAATTACCACAAAGAGGGAATACCTTAAAAAGTCAAAGGTCAAAACTCAATGGTCAAAATTTCAAGGTTTAAAAATTTAA
>CAZWFP010000072.1:0-6836 GCA_964633175.1 uncultured Planctomycetaceae bacterium
TCCCGTATTTGTATCATTCATAAATGAAAGAGAAGGTGTGGTAGCGGCGCCGTTAGGAACTCTGAAATAACCCGCGGATGTAAGATAAGCAACCTCTGCGGAAGCATTATTCTGGAAAGATAATCTGTAGGTTGGTATTGCATCAGAAATAATATTTTTTAATTTAAAAGAGGCAAAAGCAGCCGCAGCACCTGTCCAGTAACTACCCGTAAGATTGAGTGTAGGAGAATTTACCGTCGGCACTACTGAAGTTGCATCGTTAGAAAAGAAATAAATTTTAGGGGTATCAGTCAATTCTTCTATAAGAATTCTATCAGTCATTGTGCCAGAAGCATTTGTAGATTGCCATTTAATGCCGAAAGAGCCGGAAGGAGGACAATAAAGAAGTGAAATAGTAAATAGTGAGATAGTAAATAGTAAGATAGTAAGGTAGAAAGGTAGTTTCTTAAATAAATATCTTATAGATGGGGAAAAGATGGAAGATGAATTTTTTATCTTTAATCTTTGAATTTGTAATTGTTGGCTCTTGAGAGTTGTTAGGATATTTTCTAAGTTGACAATCTCCCGCTCTATCTCTTTTATCTCTCTTACAACGTTATTATCCATTTAAGAATATGAGTTTATTATAAAATTTATTTATTATTTTTAGCGAGTTAGATTTCTCATTAAACTTAAACTTTTAAACCTCTTCATTCAATACATTGAGGACTATTTTTAGTACAGTTATACAATTTCAATTTCCTTTGGATTAACACCGATAGTAAAATTCTCATTTTTTAGGTCTAAAACTATCTTCCAAGATTGCATAAAATCAACACCTATAATAATTTCTCTTTTCATATTTTTAACAACATAAAGTGTAATCGGAAGGGTATATTTTTTTATTTGTATTTGTAAAGTGCAGGTTTCCTTTACTTCTTCCACAGATTTACCATTAAAACCAGAAAGGACGAGTTTTTTTTTCAATCTCACAAAATGTTGCGTTAATTTGTTTGCTATATCGGATCTGATTAACGAAAAAGAAGCGCCGCTGTCAAAGAGAATATTTAATTGTAAATTATCCTTCTCCCCAAAAACTTTTAAATTTTTTACTATTCTACCCAATAGCAAATCAAAAGAATTTAAGCGCCTCTTCTTTTGTGCTAACGCACTGGATAATTTGCGTTACGCCTATCATACTAAGAACGTCTTTGGATATTTTGGAAGGATTCATTATTACAACATTACCGTTCTTATCCGTTGCGGTATTGTATGAATCCAAAATTGCTGCAACCCCCGCACTGCTTATATAATCAACCCCTGACATATCGTATATAAAATTATATTTTTTGCTATCATATAATTTACTCAGAAAATTCCTGAGCTCTTCTGCGGTATGGGCATCTAAACTACCTTTTAAGGTTATCAGATTAACGTTTTTATCTATAACCGTATTATCTATAATTAATTTAGCCATATTACCCTCCTAAGAAGTTTCATCTTCCTTCCTCTTTTTTAAAAGAGGTGACAGTCCATTATACTTTCGGAGGATTCTATCTTTCATTGTCCATTATTAATTTCCCATTTAACTTGCCCCATTGCTTATTATATAATTTGTAATTTAGTTGCATCTGGATTTAGAATAAGTTTATGATTTTTCAAATCAAGTTTTATATCCCAACCCTGCATTGTTTTTGCACCTATTATCAACGATTCGCTGAGGTGATCCAGAACAATAAACTCATCTGAGAAAGTCAATCCATCTATGTAAAAATCCGCCGAAATTCTGTACTCAGCAACAATAGAATTATTTTTATCTGCCGTTTTAAAAATGTGTTTTGTAGGAAGTTTTTCCAGAGTGGCTATTTTTTCTGCTACATCTTTTTTTACAAATGATAACGTTGCCCCGCTATCAAATAATGCTTTTACTATTGCCCTTCCCTTGCTACCTGCAATCTCTATTTCTTTAAATATCACTCCCATAACCTGCTATCTAATTAGCTACTTGCGCAAAGCGCAAAATGTCCGCTGCGCACTGATAATAAGGTCTCACTATCTTCATTTTTTCATTCTCCATTTTTCTTCTGTTTTGGCTTCTTATTCATTTATATGGCATACGCCTTTGTAGCTTGGGGATTGAGAATAAGTTTATGATTTTTCAAATCAAGTTTTATATCCCATTTTTGCATTGTGCCTGCTCCTATTATAACCTTCTCACTTAATTTATCCAAAACAATAAACTCATCTGAAAAGCGCAAGGTATCCACATAAAAATTTGCTGCTATCCTATATTTTGCCATCATAGAAGCATCATCTTTGTTTGCAGTAGCAAACCTTATCGGTTCCGGCATTTTTAATAATATATCTATCTTTTTAGCTAACTTTTTCGAGATTAATGAATAAGTAGCCCCACTATCAAATAATGCTTTTACTATTGCCCTTCCCTTGCTACCTGCAATCTCTATTTCTTTAAATATCACTCCCATAACCTGCTATCTAATTAGCTACTTGCGCAAAGCGCAAAATGTCCGCTGCGCACTGATAATAAGGTCTCACTATCTTCATTTTTTCATTCTCCATTTTTCTTCTGTTTTGGCTTCTTATTCATTTATATGGCATACGCCTTTGTAGCTTGGGGATTGAGAATAAGTTTATGATTTTTCAAATCAAGTTTTATATCCCATTTTTGCATTGTGCCTGCTCCTATTATAACCTTCTCACTTAATTTATCCAAAACAATAAACTCATCTGAAAAGCGCAAGGTATCCACATAAAAATTTGCTGCTATCCTATATTTTGCCATCATAGAAGCATCATCTTTGTTTGCAGTAGCAAACCTTATCGGTTCCGGCATTTTTAATAATATATCTATCTTTTTAGCTAACTTTTTCGAGATTAATGAATAAGTAGCCGCACTATCAAAAAGCGCTTCTACTTTCTCACTTCCTTTACTGCCTTTTATTACTATTTCTTTAAAAATTACACCCATAAGCATACATCTATCGGTCATTGTGAGGGGCAAGCGGTATGTAGCAACCTTGTTTTCGGCATATACCATCCGTCATTTGTGTATTCCTCATTAGTATATTATTATTTTATTGCGAAATAACGAGTTTAGGTAGTTAAAATTCTCTAAAACTTTTGAACTTTGAGGTGCGCTTTCGATAACGCCATGGGGGAACAGCGCTTTCGACTTTTGAGTTTTTCTTTCCTGCATTCTGTATCCTCTCTTGTTCATTATTGTCTATCTTTTGCTATTGGCTTCTCTTAATTACTTATCATTTTATATATTTTATGAGAATCAGTTTATTGGTTTTGTCCTCTTTGGAGTATATATATTTAACATCATCCATAATATTCTTTATAATGTAAATGCCGAAGCCATGCGTTTTACCTTTTTTCATTAGTGTAAGTGGAGCAGAAGGTTTAACCTTCGTAATATCAAAAAATTCGCCATTATCCTCAATTATCAGATAAATTTTATTATTTTCTCTTAAAAATTCCACATTAATAACGCCGCTGGAATTACACTTAAAACCATGCACGATAACATTGGTTAACGCCTCATCAAGAGCAAGAATTATTCTATTGGTTAATTTAGGCACCACTTTTTGTTTTTTTAACCACTTTCTTAAAGAAGAGCGGGCATTCTCCAGACAGGCAACACTATTAGTTAGCGAGAGTTTCATAACACAGAGGCGGTAGCGAATACCCAGAAAGATTTGACTTTTGGTTGTACCGTCAAAAGCGAGCAAACCTTTAGTCTACGTGGCAATCTCATTTTTCATTATTCAATATATTTATTATGAGTTTTGACATCTGAGTTCTTATATAACTTTACCTGTAAAGACGGTGATGTCATCGAATAGGCGGTTGTCCACGATTGCACCGTTGGTAAAACTGTCTATCTCTTTACTAAGGATATGAATAAATTCACTGGATGATTTGTTATTATATCGCACGAGCAATTCCTTCAATTTTTCTATTCCAAAATATCGGTTATTTTCATCCTGTGCCTCTATTATCCCATCTGAATATGATATAAATCTATCATTTTTTTTCAACTGAACTGAGACACAGTCAAGTTTCCTTGCAAATAACTTTTCGTCAAGTCCTATTGCTATACCCGGTGGATTTATTTCTATAACTTTTGCATCTTGAGGTCTACATATAAGGACGGGCAAATGACCTGCGCTATATGCAGTTAAAATCGCCTTATCTATTTCATAGACCAGAAAAGAAACCGTAATAAACATACCTTTTTTTAACGATTTTCTCAATGCTTTATTGACGTTTATTAATGTTTCTTTTGGATCTTTTGTTCTTTCAAGGTCATACATAAGGAGATTTTTAAAAACAGTGCTAATCAAACTGGCGGGCAAACCTTTGCCCGAGACATCTGAAACCAGAACGTAAAGTTTATTATTATCAATAAAATCATAGTCGTAGTAATCACCGGAAACATCTTTACTTGGATAATAAATTATGGAAACGTCAAGATTGGGTAGGCGGGGTTTTTCTTTTATCCTTAAGAGGTATTCATTTATAAGTGTAGTAGCGGAATCATATTCCTGCGCAATAACTGCGCGATTTATTACTTCTTCCATATACAATTTTAAACTTTTCGTCATCCTGTTGAAACTGACGCCTATCATACCAATTTCATCAGAACTCTTGATTGTTGCTCTATGGTCCAGATTACCTCTGCTTATCTCGTCTATATCCGATATAAGTTCCTTTATGGGAGAAACAATCTTGTTTGCCATAAGACCACCTATTAGAATACTTGTTCCCAAAGCCACAAGAAGGGGGATAAGTAATATCCTTACGACACGTATTTTTGCTTTGTCAAACACGGTCGTATCCATAATAAGACGTGCCTGCCCTACGTAAACGTCCTGGGTGTTTTTTATACAATATATAAAATATTTTGCAGATATCTGTCTTCCTCCTATCGGATAATTTACATAACCTATTTCGTATTCCAATTCGTGTTTTAATGGAATTCCTCTCATCTCAGTGCTTGGGCTTTGATGAGACGAGTTAACGTCATAAGATATAATAACCACAGGTCTGCCAGTTTTATCAGCGATATTCCAACATGCACCTTCCGGCTCCACTTTTACAATAGCCATATATAAAATATTTGGCTCTTGTTGTACAAATCTTTGTAAAGGATTCCTATATTTATCCTCTTCACCTTTTTCTCTAAGTTTAAACTTTTTATCTAACATTTCTATCAACTCTTCTTTACAGCCAATCTTACACGAACTTCTATCTATTTTTTTTATCTGGTTTATCTGGTCATTAAGTTCTTTCTTTAAATCATAAATCATTGAATTTGCTATGTCGGGTGCCTTTAAGTATTTCCATACATCAATATCAATAGAAGCCAATTGTCTGGTAATGCTTAAACCTCTTTTATTAATTTCATCTTCAATATTGCTTCCCACCAACAATACGGAAACAACGATAAATATTGAACAGGATATAGCAACAACAAGAGTCATAGCAAAAATTATTTTTGCCGCTAACGAAGTCCCCGTAGGTTTTAGGACGTTATCATTTTTCATACTAATTCATTAAACCTTGAACTTTTGAACTTTGGTATGCATTTTTGACAACGCAGGAGGGGCATAGCGGCTTTTGGGTTTGAGTTTCTATTCCATTCATAATTGTTAATTAACAATTCTCATTAGTATAAATACAATAATATAAGTATAGATTGCGGCGCCAAGATCGTCCAATACAACTGAATTTATGTTATTTAGATTCTGCAAATACCTTAATGGAAACGGTTTTAACACATCGAACAACCTGAACACCACAAATCCTATGATTAACCATTTTAATTTTGTATTATTTAAAAGCAAGACATACAACAAAACGCCCATTACTTCATCTATTACCACACATTTTGGGTCTTTGCTATTCCATAACGCAAAAAACCTGTCTTTTAAAAGGTTAAATACAACAATACAAATAACAAATAGCAACAAAAGGATGATACTGACATACTTATTAACAAAAAATGACAGAAGGTAGATAAAAAGAAATGTAAAGAAAGAAGCAAACGTTCCTGGTGCTATTTTTATGGAGCCAATGCCACAGAAGGTGTAAAACAGTTTAGAAAATGTCACCGTCTATAAGATTACAACGCCAGGCGGCGCTACCGCCCTTGACTTTTGATTAACATTGGAGTTTTTATAATATATACTACCCCTGAAAAAATGGTGGTTATAAACATCAAATACGTTATGGTCTTTAACAACACTTTGTATAAAATGAATCTGTCAAAGTATGCAATGTAGAGTATAAGTCCCCCTAATACCACTGACTGGAATAGCATCTTCTGCTTACCTAAAAAATTAGCGCCAAATTCCACGCCCAGCCCTTCTATGTAATACCTTATACCCTGAATAAGCAACTCCCTGAATAAAATTAAAATTACCATCCAAACAGGTAGAATCTCTCTTGTCAATTCATAACTTCCAAAGATAATATAGGAGGAAATAATAAAAATCTTATCTACAAAAGGGTCTAGCATCCTGCCAAAAGAAGAAACCTCATTGTAAAGTCGCGCTAAATAACCATCAACAATGTCAAGAACTGCTATCGCTAAAAAAAGGATAAATACTGCTGTCCATAAGAACAGATTATTGGGCAAAACAGGATTAAGAGTGAGGTTGTATAGCACTATAAGATAAATACCCGTAAGTATTAACCTGGAAACCGTAACCTTATTTGCCAGTCCCATAAAAGGATTATAAGAAACTAAACTTTTTAAATACTAAGATAGATAAACCAGAAATTACCACAAAGAGGGAATACCTTAAAAAGTCAAAGGTCAAAAGTTC
>CAZWFP010000073.1:0-5544 GCA_964633175.1 uncultured Planctomycetaceae bacterium
AGATTTTAAAGAATTTTATACCTTATATGTTGGTTACAACACATTATTTTTCCATAACTACTGAGTTGACAGGAAATGCGGCACAACAGGATACAGCTAAATGTTACTATGCATTAAAACCATTTGTAAATGATGCCACCTTTCTTAATGCGGTAGGTGCAACAGGAGGATATGATTCTGTAAATCAAGTGTGCAACAAAGTTTTTTATAACAACGGGCTAATTAGTGGGTTTTGGCAAAGTGTGGCGAACAATTTGTTAAAAGAGGTGCCTTCTTTTATAACAGTGTTTGGAACTGGAACTGTTTTTTCGCAGGGGCAAGTCGATCCCGGTAGGATAGGAGAGTTGAGGAATATAATATTTAATAACATTTTTTCACCTAAGAGGTTTGGTGGAATATTTTTATGTAACAAGGATATGACAGCCAATAACGATGATAGTGGTGGTAATAGTAGAAATACATTTGAGCCGCTATGTCCATACTAGTTAAAAAATTATTAAGGAGGATTTTATGATAGGGAGAAATAATAGAAATAAAGGGATAGTGATAATTATTGCATTTGTATTTTTAGCGATTTTAAGTAGTGTAGGAGTTGCATTTGTATGGTTTAGTGGATTAGAGGTAGAGGCGCAGAAGAATTTTATATCCAATATAAGGGTGCGATTTGTAGCGGATAGTGGGGCGGAATTTGCCATAACACGTTTGCAGGACCTTGCCCAGAAGAGGGCTTATGATTCAATTTATGAAGAGAATGGCAGAAAAAATTTATGGAGTTATCCGCTTGAGTCGTTTAACGATGCCAATAGCAACGGTAAATATGATAAAGGTGAATCTCTCTATGAGGATTATGATGACCCGGAAGACAAGAAGTCGTATGGAATACCTAAAATAACTTCTATCAAGGAACCTTCTTTTGCTATGGTGTCTGATAAGAGACCTGATAGAATTTCTATAGGTGGTAAAGAGTTAGGTTATTCGAATATTTTGGAAGACAATAAAAGTGTATTTAGTGGATATGTATTGAAAGTAAGAGATGCTCATAGTATGATTTATATAAATGGTGCTATGGTAGAGACGGCTGAGGGGAAGGAATTGGCGCCTTTTGTGGTGGATATGCTTAATTTATTAGGTGATATAGTTGTATATGAGGATGGAACGACTTTCAATGATAGGGCGAAGGAATTGGGGAAGGAAGCAAGATTAGGTGAGAGGATAAAGAAAATTTTAGCGAGTGTTCCCCAAAGGCACATACCGAATAAGTTTATGCTTATGGATAAGTCATTTTTAAGCAATTCGAGTTTACGGTTTGAGGAGGAGGAATATAATCTTATAAAGGACTACATTACTACTTATGGATGGTTAGATACAGCGACTATCAATCCGGAAGTTTTTACGCCATTTGTGGATGCGTATGGTTCTGGTGATAGGGCGCCTTATTCGATGTTAAAGATAGGCAAGACCATCTCGGGTAAACAGAGTTCTTTGGGAGAGCCGAAAGTTAGAGATAGCAATTGTTGTGCCAAAAGATATGTATTAAAAGGTAGAAGTGGGCAGTGGGGGGTTGTGGGTGGTCAAAAGGAACAAGAAAGAAAACTCATAACTCAGAGGGTTTTGAGTGATGGTAACTTGTTGACTTTTTTTGGTATGTGTCCTCCTTTGATAATGGGTGTTAAATGTAACCAACCGGCGAGAGGGGGGACTCCTGCGCCAGGGAAAAGTAAGAAAGAGGAGAAGAAGGATTCTTCGACTGATATTGTTCTGGATACGTTTGGTTCGGAAGATGAGGATCCGCCGTTTAATAGGGTAAGGGATCAAAAGTTTAAAGTTGAATTTCCCGATTATGCTTTTTTAATACAGGAAAGGGCGCCAATAAATATAAATACTGCTTCCAGAGAGGTTCTTATAGCGAATCTTGTAAATTTGTATGGATGGTATTTTGATACGAGTAAGTCCAATAAAACGTATGTTAACGTTGGCAGATATAAAGAGACAAAGCCCATTACCAAAGAGCAGGCAGTAAGGTTAGCTGACCATATTATTGCTTATAGAAGGAGGCAGCCATTTACGAACTGGAATCAGTTTGAAAGATTTATTATGGGACTTGAAAATATTGACAGGTTTGATAATAAATATCCGGTAAGCGGTGGGCTTGACCCAAAATTGAGTTTTTTAGATGATGGTGTTGATAAAAATTTTAAAAGGCAGGTAATTTTTGCTAATGCGAATCCCAATACTCGTATGGGTGATTTCAATCCGGATGCTACTTATGGAGCGTACTTTACTAATTATATAGATAAGAGCAAATTACTTTATCATACGAATGAATTTACTTTTAGTTCTATGGGGTATTATGAGATAGAATCGTTAGGATTTATTGTGAAACGACGGGAGAGAGGGGGTGATACTTCTGGTAAGGTTATACCTGTTAAGTTACTTGCGCAATATACATTGACGTATGATGTAAGATTATTTGAGGTTTACAGGCATACGAGTCAGCGTGATTTTACTATAGAATCGGTTCAGTGGATAGATGGGAAAAAACAGCTAGTAAAAAGCAGGTCAGAATCGTCCTATGTGATTTCATTTCCTGAGAACCTATCTAATTTACTGGAGTGGAAGGTTGTGGAGGGTGAGACTCGACTGGTTCTGCCGAAGGAGGCAAGAAATGCTCCGAGTGGTTTTGACGGATATCTTTCAATTGCACCGAAGGAGGAGGGTAAATCGCGTTACAATCTTTTTAGTTTTTATAATAGTTTTACGCGGTCATTTCAACCGGAATTTGCCAAATATAAGGGTGAGGTTCGTGGAACGGCGGATGAAAAAAGAAGCATAATAGATACCTATAAAGGTAGGGGTATTTTCCCGCCAGGCAGATTGCCTATACCTGGATATAACGTTAGCATAGCTCATTTAACACGTTCGACGTTGTATCCTGATGGATATTTTGCCCATGAAACGTTAAGATATCCTTATAGATACGATAATACGCCAGATGCAAGATACGGTTGGTCATCAAAGGGGTCAAGAAGCGTGATAGATGAATATTTAGGTTATCCGGAAGGAAAAGGCAAGGAAGAATCGGGTGTATGGAACATAGGTAAGATAGGGGCAATAGAATTTTGGTTTAAGCCAGCATGGGATTTGGAAGAACAGAATGATTCTGATAGGGATACGAGGACATTTTTTTCTGTAGGTGATGCGGAAGGTGTTTGGGAAGAAACGACCTTTGAGAGGGAGGTTGTAGAAGGAGGTGGGCAACAAAGCATTTTGCATTCGTGCCAAAAATGGGCCCCTGACTATACTAAATTGACGTATGTAGAGAAATTTGCTAATAACGTACCTTATGGTGATCCGATTGTTAGAGATGCAATGTGGAGTGCGTATAAACTCACCATATGGGTAGGTGTGGAATTTCTTTTTCCCAAGCCGGATGAATGGAAGAAATGGGAGGCTTTGAAAGCATTTGTGGAACAGAGAAGAACCAGTGGGTTTATACCATCTTATGCTGAAAGAAGGTCGAATGCAGCGGCCAACTATCTTAATGCAATGATTTATAACGAGAGCGATGAAGTAAAAAAACAGTTTGAAGAAAGATATAAAAAAATCATTAATTTTGCGTTTCCAGAAGAGCGACTGGTTATATTTGCCAGAAATCAAAAGGTTGCTGCTTTTGTAGGTAATAATTATGCGGAAGAAACGGGTATAGATGATTTTGGTAATTTCAGAAGCGCAGCTGTGCGATTGCATAAGGATCAATGGAAAAAAGGGACGTGGCATCATATTCTTATGCTGTGGACACCTACAAGTCAGGATGATGAGGAGGTAGAGGTTTCTTTATATGTAGATGGGAAACCAACTCCTAAACCTTATAAATCATCTATGTTGGTTCGCAATGAGATAAATACGCTCTTTTTTGGCAGCAATAGATTTAAAAAAGCCACTTCTAATGGGTATCCGCTGACGGCTGACGGGACGATAGCGGACTTTAAGATATATAATAATCCTAATGATGCTCTTGGTAGCGCGAAAGCAAGGTATAAAGATAGGTATTGGAGAAAAGATAGTAGCCAGGTATATTGGAGTGCAGTAATATCTCAATTCCGTGAAGGAAGATATGGGAGATTAGGGACGGTAAGTTGGACGGAGAGGATTCCTAAAATTATGGGTGACTCTTTGCACGGGGGAGACGTTTTAATTAAAGTTGTCGCCCTTAATGAAAAGTTGGCAGAGGATGGTGATTATGTATATCCAAAAGATAATAATTTGTTAATTGGTTCAAATACTGCTGATTGTAAGTGCAAAAACGAGGATGGCACAAATGTTAATCATCCGGATGCACGTTTTTGCTACAGTAGAAATGGCGGTGGTTTTCCATTTATAGATGTAACGGATGCTTATAATAAGGCAAAAAGTAGTAGTTCTGATTCAAAGCAGAAAAAATGGTATGGGTTTAAATATTATGTATATTTTTCTCCTCCGCAAACGGCTAGTATCGTATCTACGCCGATTTTGGAAGATATTACGATAACGTTTATACATGAGCCCAAGATTTTGAAAGTGCATGAAGTCCAGAACGAACTAAAATGAGTGGCAAATCAATAGGCAGGAGGTTTAGTAATATGTCAAAACTATTATCATTATTCATTATTCATTATTTATTATTATTCATTATATATTTATCTGCTCAAACTCCTGTGAGCACGGCTGCGCCACCTGATGATGATGAGGATTTATCTACGACAACGACTGCTTCCAAAAACAAATTTCAGAATGCTTTACAGCAGGCGATTCAGGACATAATGGAGATAATGAGAAAAGATTTAGGGGTTGGCGCACAAAAGGGGCAGAAGAAAAAAGGTGGTAATTCTCAAAATAAAAATACTAAAAAGGCAAAGAAAAATTTAACCAGAAGAATCAAAAAAAATATACCTAAGATTGTAGGTGGCAGGGGTGCATTATCATCTGCTCCTTCAAGCCCGCTTATAGCAAAGCCAAAGCCGATACCACAACAAACTACCACAGGTGGGGGGATTGGCACTCCCATTCCTTCTCCAGCTAGTTCAACTGCGCCAAACACCACTTCTGGACCTTTTGGCGCTAATCCATCCTCAGCTGGAAATGGTAAAAGTTTTAATCCCCCAGATATAATGAGCCAACTTAAAAAAGTATTGGGACAAAAAAAAACACCTGATACTTCCGGGGATAAAGAACAAGAGGAACTACAAAAGGAAGAAGCAAGGAGAAGGATTCTTTTGAAAATATATCAAGACGCTCAAGCAGAGGCAAATAAAGCGTTAAATTTATGTGGTACGAAGTTTTCGCTGGGTACTCCGCCCACCTGTGCGAATGGTGTTGGTAGTGGTGACTGCACAGGCAAGCTGGCAAAAGAACCCCTTTGTACTGAATTGTGCCTTAGGTGTATTACTTTATCTGATGCAATAGATAAATTGTCAGGGAAATCGGGTAACCAGACAGCAGACCAGACACTGGAAGAGCTTGCTATGCCTGAAAATGAATTTGCAAGAGTGCTTGCTCTTATAGATG
>CAZWFP010000073.1:5644-6760 GCA_964633175.1 uncultured Planctomycetaceae bacterium
ATAAAGAAGAATTATGAGGAATTTGTGAAGATACTAAAATTGTTTAAGCTATTATGTAAAAATGATAGTAACAAGTGGGAAGCTAAGACGAGTGGTGAGCTAGAAAGTTTATTAACTTCATCAGATAGTGGACAAAATATTGAGGAAATGAAGAAAATTGGGTTGGGAGATGTATTACCGTTACTAATATACACGTATGTGAAAAAGAAATCAGATCCAGGCCTTTACGGTAATCTCTCACAGTTGTATAGCGCTTTTGGTGATAGTAAGTTTAATTGTTACCAAACACTTTTTCCGGATGGCAAAAATACAAAATTGCAAGAGATCCTTTTGAAACCATCTATAGGTGCTTTTCATATGGTTGCTGAGTGGAGATTTTCTTCATCAAATGGGGAAATTGTTCCCGACACACCAAATGCAAAGAAAATAACTGAAATACTTATTAAGAAAGAGGGAGAGGGATCATGGCTTAACGGTAGTTATTTTAACACTATTTTGCAAGATAGTATAGAGAATAGTATAGAGAAAAGTATAGTTGATCAATTTGCTGATCTTCAAAGTGGATTTTGTTCCCAAGTAGCATTACGTGTAAAAGAAGTTAGCGACTCTAGTGGCATCCAGATAATTGATAACGATGGCACTATTTCTTCCACTTTGCTAGGGGACCTTGAAAGTTGTATTAAGAATAATGACTGTTGTGATAAGATCATCAACCGAGGAGGGGTAGGACGACTTCTGCGGCAAGAAAATTTTGAACTATTTAAAAAGGACACGATATACAATACACTTACAGAGAAATGGAGCAGGTATTTTGCAGAGGTTAGCCAGGCATATGCTATATTGATAGGAGGGTTAAGCAACTATGTAATAGGGAACGAAGGGGCGATAGATGATGATTGCAAGAATATTGGTGGAAGTAACTGTGACAACTATAAAGTATGTTCTCAGATATTATATTCTATGTTGGCTAAAGATGATATTTTTTCTAGCATAGTAGGAGGATTGAAACCTGGTAGCATTATAGAAGGCATGGCGATACCGAAGGTAGAGCATTACATACGCATTTTAAGTGAATATGCCAAATCAGTTGCCAAACTGAAAAAAATGGCAAGTTTT
>CAZWFP010000074.1:0-6600 GCA_964633175.1 uncultured Planctomycetaceae bacterium
AATATACTTCAAACAATTTCTTTTTAATATCTTCGGGAACTTCTCTGTAATCGTGCGGTTCTAAGGTAAAGGAAGATAATCCTTTTGATATGGAACGTAAGGTATTAGCATATCCTATAACTTCTGCTACAGGAACAAAAGCGCAAATGGTGCTCATATTACCCAGATTTTTTATTTCTGTAACCTGTGCCCTCCTCTTATTCAGATCCTCTATAATATTACCTAAATATTCGTTCTGCGAAGTAATATTTAATTTCATTATGGGTTCTAATATGGTGAAATCGTTCTCTTTTATAACCTGTTGGGCAGTAAAAATTACCGCTTCATCAATTATGTTGTATATATTACTATGCTCAGATTCTATGGAGTCCACTGTAAATTCACTTTCTATAACAGGATAACCATACTTACCCCCTGTCATAAGAACAGTAAAAATAGATTTTTTAATCGTATCTTTTAAATCATTATCAAACTTTTTTACATTATCAGAAAACATAACATTATTTTTTTTATGCTGCGGGCTACGTTTTAGAGTTAATCTAACTTTAACAGATATAACCTTATCTTGCACTTTCTTTTGATAAGTAATCCAAGCAGTGGATGTTTTCATAGGTGCTTCTTTATACGATACATATGGCTTACCAATTTTAGATTCAATGTTAAACTCCCTTAAAATCCTATCACAGATTATTTCAAGATGTAACTCTCCCATACCGTATATTAAAAACTGATTATTTTCTTCATCGTATTTCAATTTAAAGGTAGGGTCATCATGAGATAGCTTGTTTAATACATCTATAAGCTTATCTTTGTCGTGTGTGTATTTAGGTTCTATAGAGGAAAAAACAACTGGTTCAGGAAATTCTATATTCTCTAAAACAATGGGAAAATCAATTGTAGTGAGAGTATCGCCTGTAAAAGTGTTCTTTAAGCCAACAATACCTACAATATCCCCAGCTTTAGCGAAGTTAATAGGAGTTCTTTCAACGGCGTGCATTAAAAATATACGCTGTATTCTTTCCTTTTTCTTCGTGCGCCAGTTATATAATGTATCACCTGAATTTAATGTCCCAGAATATATTCTTAAAAACGCTAACTCATCATATTTTGTCGTCATTGTTTTAAAAACCAACCCTATGAGTTTTTCATCACGTGAACGTCTAACTTTCTTTACTTGACTCTCATCATCGGGATTTTTACCCTCTATATATCCAATATCTTCCGGAGCAGGCAGAAAATCACATATACCATCAAGAACATTATGAACTCCTATATTTCGCAGTGCTGAACCTGTATATAACGGAACGCAGGAAAAACTAATTGTTAATTCTCTTATTAACTTCTTTATTTTATTAGCATTTTCTTTTACACCTATTTTTACAATATTATTTACGTCATCCGATAATAAAGATAAGGAATCTATCATATAATGCTGCCAAAATTCCATATACTCTTTCAATCCGCCTCTTACTTCATTAACTTTATACTGTGTAGATTTTTCAAACTCAATCGGCAAGTATTCTTTTTCAGTGATAATATCTACAACCCCGATAAGTTTTTCATCTTCAAACAATGGAATAGTAATAGGCACAACAACGATATCAAACTTTTCTCTTATCTCATTGAGAACTTTTTCGAAATCTGCTCCTTGTCTATCGCATTTGTTTATATATACCATTCTAGGAACCTTATATTTTGATGCCTGTCGCCATACTGTTTCAGATTGTGCCTCTACACCACTTACGCCACAAAAGACAACTACCGCGCCGTCTAAAATCCTTAAACTTCTTTCAACTTCCGCCGTAAAGTCAACGTGCCCAGGTGTATCCACTATATTCAAACAATGCTCATTCCAGTAAGTAGTCGTTACAGCACTCGTAATAGATATCCCTCTCTCTTTTTCCTGAGTCATCCAGTCCGTAACTGTTGTCCCCTCATCCACATTACCCATAACCCTCTCTTTACCAGTATTAAATAAAATACTTTCCGTAAGTGTCGTCTTACCAGCATCAATGTGTGCTATAATACCAAAATTTCTTATTGGATATTCTTTCATAGCAATTGTCAATTTTATATATTAAATTGGTATAATCTCGCATTTATGAAAAAAGATATTAGGATTATCGTAACGGGAACAGATACAGGTGTAGGGAAAACGTTCTTCTGTATACTCATAGGGAAAATTTTGCAAAAAAATAAGGTAGATTTTTCTATATATAAACCTTTTGCTACTGGCGCAGTGAAAATAAAAAGAAAGTTAGAGATTGAAGATTTGTATTTATATAAAAAAGAATTAGATTTAAAGATAAACAAAAATTTATTCGTATCTAAAACATTCAACTTTCCTAATGCCCCTACTGTTGCATCCATTATGGATAAAAAAAGATTGTCCGAAAATGACTTTGTTAGTGCTTGGAAACTTTATAAAACAATAGCAGGGAAATTCAGAAATATTATAATAGAAGGCATAGGTGGATTACTTGCTCCTGTTACCTTCAACAAACTTTTTATTGATTTTGTAAAAATATTAAAACTACCGGTTATATTAATAACAACAAATAAATTGGGAACGATAAATCACACATTGCTTTCGATAAAACTTCTACAAAATATGGCAATATCTTTTAGCGTTGTATTCAACGAAATTGATAAAACGAAAAGCAAAAGGGAAAATCAAGCCATACTTGATGATATCAAGCGCTTTTCTAAAATAAGAAATGTCTTTATACTGCCTTTTCTAAAGAAAATTTAGCAAACGAAAAAAATAAATTTTCCATTAACATTTTCAACATCGCTAATATGAAACTTGTCTTTTTCCAAACTGGCTCTAACTGTTCTAGCTATTTTTTCATCAGAAAATATAAGCTTTAATTTTGTAGTAGGATTTTGCAACAACTCCCACTTTGCTTTTAAATAGTTAACAGGACATTTGTCTTCCGTTAAATCTAACTCTTTTATCTTTTCCTCCATCTATAATCTGCTGTTATTTAACTTTGCTCGGATATCTTCATAAACAAGAGCCAGTATACGAATAGCCAAATATGCGGCGTTCGTAGCACCTGTTTTACCTATACTCATTGTAGCAACAGGCACACCTTTTGGCATTTGCACAGTTGATAAAAGTGAATCCAATCCCACAAGGGAAGAAGTTGGCAGTGGCACACCTATAACTGGCTTTGCTGTCCTTGCCGCAACGGTTCCAGATAAGTGATTGGCATAACCAGCGCCAGTTATTACAACATCAAATTCCTTAAAACTATCAGAGTCAAGATACTCTGCTAATTCATATGGGTTTCTATGAGCAGATAAAACCCTTTCTTCAAAATAGATACCAAACTCTTGCAATACTTTCTTACTCTCGTCAAAATATTCTGCATCATTTTTTGAACCTATTAAAATTAAAACCTTAGCAAACTTCTTCATTGCTATTTTGCCTTATATTTTTCAAATTCTTTTTTCAAATCATTAGATATGAACTTAAATAAATCATCACTCTTTATGTATTTGGCAATGAAATTATAGGTATAATTGTCTTTGTTAGATAATTGTTGTAATATCTTGTCCAAATCAGTATAATTGGTTCTATGAAAGAGGTAATAAAATATAGCATAACATTCTGTTATATAAACACGCATAAAAGTAGATGGCTCATACTTTTTAAACTGCCTCATTGGCTCCTCAAAATTATTATTTGTAAGCACCGATTTGAGATCAGGTATTTCCTTATTAGAAATTGCCTCACTTGTAAAACTTACATCCATAAACGGTTCTCCACCCACATAAGATCCTATGGTAAATGCAATTTCACCAGGTATAAGATACGCAAAATAAGTTCTCAGTCCAGCCCAAAAACATTGCCCTAGTTCTGCATACTTGTTACTATTGTCAAAAACATAAATATACAAAAAACTTTCCAAAACCGCCTTATATATGTCTGGTAACGACATCACAAAATCAACTAATTTTAACTCTTTCTTACCACCTTTCACCTCAATTGTGACGGTTGTTTCTGCCGTAGCTAAAACTACATTGTTCTTTATGTCTAACAACGAATTATCATTTCTTCTTAAATGGAAGTATAAATCAAGAGGTTTATTATCTGTTTTCACGTCATATCTTTTATTCACTAAATCTTCGTAAGTTTGTTTATCTTTAAATATATATATCGTTATTCTTTTGCCTTTATATTTTTTAAAGTTAATCGCATCATAAAAGAAAAAGTAAAATGTATTGAAAAATGCCTCAAGATTATCTAAAATACTTATAGAAGTAGATAAATCCACATCTGTATACAAAAGAAAGTGAGCAGAAATCAATTTCGTTGTAAAGTTCCAACCAATTTTATCCTTTTCCTGTTTTATCTTTTGTTCTGCCACATTTTTTTTAACTATCTGTTCCTCAAAAATCGTTTCATCTGCGTTAAGCTTGCTCTTTAAGTATTCTAACCTTTTTATAGAGGTATCATATACCTTTTCTTTTTTTGATTGCGCAGAACTTTTCGACTGAGGCACCTGGTTTTTTTTGCGTTGTATTACCTCTTCCTCTTCTTCATCCTCATATTCTTCTGCATCGCTGTCGCTTTTTTCAACTTCAAATTTTACATATCCCAGGATATCCGCTAACTTGCGATTATCCTTGTTTACTTCTTTATCAACTTCAACAGCTTTTTTAAACAATTTTACAAAGTCGGTATAGAATCCTCTTCGGTATAACCATAAAGAAGTAGTAAAAATTTCAACAGGATTCTTACTCTTCTCAACTTTCTTTATTTTTTCATCCGCATCTTTTCGCGCATCTGCACAAATAGGATTAAAGAGCGCAAATGTTAAAAAAAATAAAAAAACTCTTACTGCATATTTCATTTTATTCTCACCTCCAATTATTATTCCTTCCAATCTCCGATAGAATTATATCATACTTATATTTAATTTTTGTAAATCTTTGCCTTATAATTCGATACTGTGTTTAATGGTATTATAGAGAATTTAGGGAAGGTTATAAAAATATACAAAAATAAAAATAGAGAAATTTTATCAATACGGTTAAATAGCAAAAAGGTATTAAAAAAGATTAGGATTGGCACAAGTGTGGCGGTAAACGGTGCTTGTTTATCTATCGAAAAAAAAAGAGGCAATGTTCTTACTTTTTCCGTTATTGCAGAAACGTTAAAAAAAACTAATTTAGGAAGTTTAAAAAAGGGAGATAGGGTTAATATTGAATTGCCATTAACTTCTAATGCCTTTATATCAGGGCACATTGTTCAAGGACATATAGATTGCCGAGGCATAATAAAAAAGATTATCGATATTGAAAACACCCAAAAAGAAATGTGGATAAATATCCCTTATAAATATAGCAATTTATTGGTTTATAAAGGAGCTATTGCAGTAGATGGAGTAAGTTTAACTATAAGTGGTGTAAAAGGTAATAATTTTAAAATATCACTGATACCGTTAACTTTACAGAAAACAAATTTAGAAGATAAGAGAAGAGGCGATATAGTTAATATAGAATTTGACTACCTTACAAAAATAGTAAAAAAATTCAAAGGTTAAGGTTTTCTGCATTCAACCTTGAAGGATGCATATTCTGGATTTAAATAATCCCCTTTAACGCTTTTCCCTTCATTTTTTATATATTCATCTATTTTTTTTATTCGCTGGTCGATCTTAGTAGATGCGTCGCGCCATCTTTTCGGCACTTCTTTTGGGAATTTCGTCTTCTTCAATAGTTTCGATAATTTTATCCTGTTCAAAGCATAAGCAATAGAATAGGGATCAACATTTAGTTTAGTCAAATACTTCACTGCCATTCTGTCTGCATCCGTTTGACTGTAGCACATTGGCGCTCCACAGGAAGTAGAATGCCCAATCTCATGCCCCAAAACACCTAAAAGCTCCGCCTCAGATGTCATCACCTCTATTAACCCTTTGAAAACATGAACCTTGTATGAATTTCTACCTGACGGTCTTATAAAAGCATTGAGTATATCAGAATTTATTACCACATAGGTATATCTTTTTTCTTTATCTTTTTCGTCTACAACACTTTCCACCTTTTTCGCTAAACTTATAAAATATTCCTGAAATTTACCATCCAATTGACAATAACCACCTAATTTTTTAATAATTTCTTCTGCCTCCTTTTCAGTTGGTTCTTTCTCGTTCTGTTCTTCTTTATCATCTTTAAAAACATCATCAGGGTCATCCTTCACAGGGGGTAAATTCAATATACTAACGCCTCTTTTTTTAGGCGGGCGAGGAATAAACTTTCTCAACTTGTAATTCGGTACCCCTCTTCTTTGCAGTATCTGAGGATTCTGAAGTAACAGAAGCAGATTAACTGTATCTTTAAACTCTTCTATGTTTTTTACATTTTTTATATCAAATTTTCCCCACACCTTCGGCTCTCCATTCATAATGACAAATGAATAATTAATATTAATAACACTACATACCACTTACCACTAGTCATATAATTTAATATTACAACTAATAAAATCCTATTGTCAAGGATGTATAGAGGTTCACAATAGTTCGCCGAATGGCGAATTTTAATCTTTTTTAACAAATTCAATACCATTATTAACAAATTGTAGTA
>CAZWFP010000075.1:0-3950 GCA_964633175.1 uncultured Planctomycetaceae bacterium
TAAGCCACACTTCCCTTTTGCAAAGGTAGTAATACCAGATTAGCGTGCCACCAATATGTAAATCTTCAGAATGCAAGGTATTGGTCATTATCTACCCTTTTGAATCCATAGCTATTCTTTAAGTAGAAACAGTCTAGCTGATCATATGGTATTGTAGGAAATGTTTTAGTATCTATACCTATTATATATTTCTCTGGGATAGATGGGATAGATATAATATACCTCCTAAATTTATTTCTTATTTGTAAATAGTTTAGAAATCTTTTTTTGAAATCCTTTTCTTTAAAAACATTGTTAATAAATATCTCAAATATTGTTTTAGCACTTTTTGAAACTTGAACAAAAACATCTATGTAATTTGGCATTTCTTCTATAACTTTAAATTTTTTTGCAATGGACTTTACTTTTTCCCTATTTGAGAAAAACACTAGTTCTTGAATTGCTTTTAATGTATCATCAGATTTTTCAGTACTTTTATTGTCTGCGATTTTATAATAGTATTTCTCCATTAAATTTATGAATTCCCTTTCTTGGGCTTGAGTTTGCTCAGATAAAATGCCTTTAGAAATATTTATAAGAGTACTTCCGTAGATATTTTTACCTAATTCACGCCCTTTATCATCGATTAGACATACCACTTCAACAACTTCCATTGATGATTTTTTATTTCTATTGCATCTTCCACACGCTTGAATTAAAGAATCAAGAGGAGCTATGTCTCTGTAAACCTTCTCAAAATCTAAGTCAACCCCCGCCTCTACTACTTGTGTGGAAATTACTATAATTTTCTTTTTGTTTTTTATAGCATTCTTTATTTTTTGTATTCTAACTTCTCTTTGCAAGGGTATAATATTTGTTGATAGATAACATATATCGTATTGTCCTTCATATTTTTTCCTTATCGCCTCATATATTTCAATAGAACTTTTAATAGTATTTACTATTATTAAATAAGAATTTTTTGTGGGATCAAAACGCTCATTAAAATAATTAACAAATTCCTTTATGTTCATTTTGTTGTTCTTAGGAGAATAGTTTAATTTTGTTCTGTTTAACTGTTCATCTTGAAAGTAATTTTTATAATCGCTGATAATTTCGTGATATTCACCTTCTTTAAAAATCAGGGGTTTGGTAGCAGTAGAAAAAATTATTTTACAGTTGAACAACTCGGTTATTTTTAATAGGATTTCCCTTATAACCTTCCAGTATGATATATCTATAGTTTGAATTTCATCTAATATAATAATTGAATTTACAATATTATGAAATTTCTTTATAAAAGTATTCTTAAATGCTATTATGGAGTGTAGGAGTTGAACGAACGTTGTAACGATTATTTCAGAATTCCAACTTTCTATAAGTAATAATGATTCGGCAGGTGGTTTTTCCTCATCATCTACTTTGTAAGTTATATTGGATAAATGATGGTGTTTTAATAGGTATTGTTCCTTGTTTTCTTGATATACCTTACCTAAATTTACTTTTAAGATTTCATCTATAGTATTGTAAGTTTGATCAATTATACTTGTGAATGGTAATGAATAAATAATCCTTGGTTTAGGATCTGATTTATTTCTTAATTTTATTGCAACTGATAAATTAATAAGTGTTTTACCTAATCCCGTAGGCGCAATAATTGCTAATATTTTATTGGTGTCAGGTATATTATTAATATTGTCAATAGCATTATTGTAAAGTTTGGTTCTTTTTTTATTTATATCATCTTGAGGGTTATGCCAACCTTTATATTTTATTATGTAATTATCTACTAAATCAGATAATAAATTCTTCCTTCCTTCATTTTGTACACACGCTGCTGATTTTTTGTCACTATCTATTAATAAGGAAAAGGTATAAAGTATGCTAAAATATGCGGTTATTCTATCTGGATCATCTGTTGACAACTGTTCTAATAAACAGTATTTAAGTTCTCTCAAATCCTCATAGGTTTGTTCCCACTCTTCGAAAAATTCACTTATACAGAATCCATATTCTTTCTCTACGATACTTTTACGTTGCTTTATATCCTGGATTTGTTCTTTTGCTATATTCAAATGTTCATTTTCTTTTTTTAAATCATCATCAAAATTTTTTAAATCACCTATATGATGTAATACTACCTCATATGCAACCAATGGTAAATATCGCCAACTATCTAGTTTTTTACACAGCCAAGCTGCAAAAATAGAACCAATAAAACTATGCCAGTGTCTATTTTTACTGTCCTTCTGTTTTTCTAGAAGCCACTTTTGAAAATATGATGTATATTTGCCAAAATCGTGAGCAATACCTACGTAATATAGGAATTCATCATCTATTGGTATTTTTTTTATAACTTGTTTGTGATTCGCATAAATACGAACCATAGAATCAGCTACTTCGCGCAGATGTTCTCTTAAAAGTTTAGAGTAATTAGTGTTTCTATCAAAATGTGAATAAAAAATTCTTCTACATCCACACAATGTTTTCGCTATTTATTGAGTATATACCTTCTAACGATTTTAATGGTATAGCCTTACAGTTTTTTTCATATATATACTTTCCAGAACGTTTAAGCTTTCTTTCCTTATTTATACATTCAAAATCTACTGGCATAGTTTCTACCATCAAAGATAAACTTTTACAATTAGGAAAATCTATAGAATCTATGAAGCTTTCAGATATAACACTGCGAACATTATTATTATTTGCCTTATCAAATATAACAAATTCTCCTATATACTCATACCATGCCAAAAATTCACTTATTCCTAAATACAAAGAGAATTCGGAATGAGAATTAGTGAGTTTCTCGTGTAATTGCCCATAAACATTTTTATCATTGTGTGAAAAGAAAACCCTATACTTTATATTGTTTTCTTCACTATCAGGCAATACAACTTCTATTGATGTAGGGTATGTTTTTATTTTGCTGTTCAAATAGCTTTTTATCGCCTGTTTAAATGATGAGAATTCTTCTTTCTTTGTTCTCACAAAATTTACTGTATGAATAATTTTCCTTACAGGAACACGTATTGATATAGCAATACGGCATTTATCTTGGGAGAAATTTGGGTAATAACTATCCCTCTCATATCCAAGTATAGCAGATATTAAACCTATAATAGTCGTTCTTGGTGGGAACCCATAGGTTAATGAAGATGCATTTGTATAGAATGTTCTAAAATGTGCCACCGGAGCTATAATATCAAAAACTAAAGCCTTATTATTCGTCACTTTCTATAACTTATGGACTGAAACGCCCTTAGCTGCTAATTCATTAACTAGTTTATTAAATAAATCATCTTTTATTTTTAACTCCTCACTATACCTATAATAAACTTTCGCTATTTTGCCAGTGTGTGACTGTATGACTTTATATAACTTACTTATGTCTAATATAACGTCATAAATATCTCTTAATTCTTCTTTTTTATCAATATCAATATATCTTCTTAAATCTCCTACAACAAATTGATTATCATTATATTCTATTCTTATATATAATCGAGATGTTTGGTTTAGTTTGGTTCTTGTATTAGTTTGTAGCATTATTGATTGCCATATAGCATTATCAAAATCATTTATGTCAGAGGGTGTAAGTTTTGTATATTCTGCAGCTTTAGAAGATATCCTGCCATAAAAAGCAATTAATGAATAATAAAGACGCCAATCTTTGCCTATTGCCCCACCTTCCTCACCTTCACCTTCCTCACCTTCACCTTCCTCACCTTCACCTTCCTCACCTTCACCTTTGGTTCTGCCTGCAAAATGGGATGTTATAGAAGGCGAATCAATGAGCTCCACTTTGTTCAAAGAATATCCCCAATTAAATTGGAGTGGTCCAGTAGAAGTAATGGAAGAACCTCTTTTAGGATCTTTAAGAGGTAAAGTTATACCGAATAGTCTAACATCTATAAAATAATTCAATATATCATCTATTGTAATTTGATTTTCATCTCCTTCGCCAG
>CAZWFP010000075.1:3960-6380 GCA_964633175.1 uncultured Planctomycetaceae bacterium
TTTTTTTATCTATTTTATTGATTGATTTAGCAAAATCTTTAGCTCTTTTTGTAGCATCTACTGTTTTTCCATCAACCTTTCTTATAAATATGTCTTTTCCACTTTCTAAAAAATAGTCTCTTATGTATCGTTTTAATCTAACATCACTTACTAAATTCTTGTATGTTTTGTAATCAATTCTTGGTTTGTTTTCATTATCAGGGTCACCGTTAGGGTTACAGTTTTTTGCATCATAAATAAATAGAATTTCACTATTCTTTATACTATTATTATTCATTGTCCACCTCCTTATTATTTTCTTTTTTATTTGTTGCACTATTTATCTTTAAAGCGGTTTTGAATGCATACCCTGACATCAGATAATATACATTTTCATGAGGGTGAAGCCCCCACTTATTAAGATTTTCATCTATTAACTTTTTTGCGGTCGCAAAGATTTTTTCTTGTGCCGGGTAAAGAAGTTTTTCTTGAGCAAGTTTGTAATAGACCTCGTTTGTTAATATCTTAATTCTATCAATTGGCATACCTTGAAAGTTAATTTTATTAAGTATTGGCTTGCTACCCTTCTTTTCACTCTTCATTGCTTGCTTGGCTTGCTTGCTACCTATATCTCCTATAAGTGTTCCTAATAAAAAGAGCCCGCATTCTGGTTCTCCAAATCCACATATTCTGATATATTCCATAAATTCCTGCGGAATGCCAGTTAAAATGTTATTTATATCCATACCATTTTTACCTCCATATAAATATTTTAATAATATCAAAAATTGATTAGTTTTTAATAGGTAATCACACAATTTATAATCATCATTATTAGTATCTGCTCCTATATGATAGCTCCCATTATTATAGAGTTTAACTCTTATCCCAAAAGCGAATTCTTTTACTACCATTCTACTATCTATTATAGTGCCATTTATAATACTTGAAAAAACAGAAGTAATTTTAGGAATTTCACCAATTCTTTTTTTACCACCCTCTTTTTGTAACCTTAATGGAATAAGATAGTAAATTTCATAGTAATATCTTAGCATATGTTTTGTTAAAGAGGGAAATTTTTTCTTAAAATCATCGGAAAAACTCTTAAATATACTTAACAACTTCTCTATTCTACTTTTTGGCACATCGTTTATGACATGGTAAACTTTAAACTGAGAATTGTTTTCTTCATAAAAAATATAGTTTAGCAGAAAAGTATTTTCTTCATCTTTAAACTCTCTATATTCTTTGAGCTTATTTTCAATTTCATTATTATCTATAAGTTTAAATGGGTTAAAACAGTTATCTATATATTTTGACCATTTTTTTAATTGATCACAATTGTAAGACGGTTCCTTTACAAATTGTGGTACGATGATGTAATCAATCAGCCCGATCTCATCGCGAAAATTATAGTATATAAATTTTTGTCCTGCATAAAGTGTTTCGTAGCAGTCTTTACACATTACAAAACTTCCTTCAAATCTCCCACTTAGATTTTGAGAAAAACCCATTTTGTCGTTTATATAAAATCCTAATGGCATTCGCGCTAAATCAACGAAGTATTCGTCCAAACTCTTTTTACATATATAACACACCGCCTTACCACTCTCCTTTTTCTCGTCAACTATCTTTTTTGATAGGATATCCTCATAGAATTGTCGGTCTACTAGTTTCTTATCATCTATATAATCATCTATATAAATTGTATAAAATGCTATATTTTCTTTACTACCTAATGCTGATTTGATAACCTTTTCAATATCTTTATTATTTTTGATCTGTAGATTAGTTTCACCACCTATTTTAGATATTTTTGAGCAGTCAAGTACACCATCAGGGTAAAATACTTCTTTTACTATATCTAAAATTTTTATGTCTTGGGAATAATCGGCATCTAAATTGCTCAACTCTTCTTTTATAGATAGCCAAATGCTATGAGGCTTACCTTTTTCACCTACTAACCTTTTAATGTCTCTAAAAGTGCCAAAGAATTGGTTTTGTCTACCAGTCAATCCAAGTTGTATAAATTTATATTCTTTTCCACTTTCATCATCTGAGTATTCTTCATTTATATCTATTTCTATTTGTTTTGTTTTAGTATTAAATTTTATTTTGGCTATTATATACTTCTTAATCCCTTTTTTCTTACTTATCTTATCAATAGCTATTTCCCAAACCTTTGAATTGGATTTAGCAATTTTACCTATTTGAATCAATCCTTCTAACATACCTTATTATATATCTCAAACATGCCGAAGCCCTGGGAGTCTTTGGAACCTATTATCAATATTAACTCTATTATTGTCATACAAACATCTCTTCTCAATTTTTATTTTATTTTTATTATTTAACTTTATATGGTCACTTAGAAGAGTGCAACCCTTTTTTATGTTTTTAAATAAACCTTCTTCGAGCTTAGTAGGCATAGTTGCTGTCAT
>CAZWFP010000076.1:0-6143 GCA_964633175.1 uncultured Planctomycetaceae bacterium
TTTTTGAGGATTTTCTTTATAAGGCGAAAGCAAAGGGAGATGGCAATTTCGTTTGCCAGTGCACATTTTTGCTATTTCAATTACCACAAATCGTATACTGCTAAACGAGTTTTGTGGCAATTTCTGCAGTATTAAATTTTTAATAAATTTTTCTAAAATTATATTTACAACATTATGTTTATTAGAACTATTTTGGGAGGGAAGGAATGGCTGTTGACATAACAAAGTTATTACAATTGGTTGTGGATAAAGGATGTTCAGATCTGCATCTTACTGTTGGCGTTCCACCTGTTATAAGAATGCATGGGGAATTAAAACAACTTAGCCTTCCTCCTTTAACGCCAGAAGATACGACGCAATATATGAAAGCCATTACGCCTGAAAGATACCAACAGGAATTGAAAGAAAAAGGTGGCGCTGACTTTGGCTTTGCTTACGAAAACAAAGCACGATTCCGAACAGCCATATTTATGCAGAAAGGCAACATAGGACTGGTTTTAAGAAGAATACCTTACAAAATCTTATCTATGGAAGAGATTGGCGTTCCGGCAATCATTAAAAATTATCTTACCAAGCCAAAAGGACTCATTTTAGTGACAGGACCTACTGGTTCTGGTAAGACCACGACGTTAGCCAGTTTCATTGATTTTATTAACACTGAAGAGGCATGCCATATAATCACTATTGAAGACCCTATAGAATACTATTTTCCACACAAACGCTCAATTGTAAATCAGAGAGAAGTTGGTGTGGACGTTCCTTCATTTGCGGAAGCGCTAAGACGCGCCCTTCGTATGGACCCTGATGTTATACTGGTCGGCGAAATGAGGGACCTTGAAACAATGTCAGCAGCAATTACTGCTGCGGAAACGGGACATCTGGTTTTCGGTACCTTGCATACCACAGGATCTGCTAAAACAGTAAATAGAATAATAGATGCTTATCCTGTTGACCAACAAGAGCAGGTGCGCGCTCAATTGGCAAGCGCTTTACTTCTTGTCATATCCCAACTACTCCTGCCCCGAGCTGATGAAAGCGGCGTTATCGCAGCTTTTGAAATTATGGTTATGGTCCCCGCCATAGAACACCTCATACGAGAAAATGAAATTCATAAAATACCTTCAACTATTCAAACAAGTTCAAAGTTAGGTATGATACTTCTAGACGATTACCTCTTCCAACTCTACAAACAGAGAAAAATATCTTATGAAACATTGATGGAATACACTCTACACCCGGAGGAAATGCAAAATAAGATAAAAGAACAGTTAGGATACAGTCCTGAAGGAGCACCTCCCGCTGCCACAGGCTCAACAAGACAGCATGGACTACCAAGAAGGTAATCTACATCAGATCCAGACAGATAACCATTATAATAAATCCAATAACATAGGGAAGAAGAATTCGTAAATTTTGTAAGGTGGTTTTCATTATCTGAGATATTTTAGATGGATATTCTTCTATAAAAAAATAAGTGAAAGCAGTAGATATAATAAGTAAAATAAAAAATAAAAAGTGAAATAACAGGAATTTGTTCATCTGACTATTTTAAAACGGAATTTTGGTGATAAAGGAAATATAATCATCAATGGCTTCCCCATAATTAATTCTTCCGACACAAAATAGTTTCTCCCATAAATATGTGGCTCACAAGGTTTTTTCCTGACTGGTGCGTCAATATCATTGGTATTCCTCTTATATCCAAATAACAGGTCCCATCTGGATAATAGTTTACAATCACTTTTTGAAACATAACGTGGAATACCGTTTATGTCAACAAAAGAAATCATATCCTGCGTCTCACTGTATCTTGAGTCCTTTTCCAAATCATCAAGATAATAATTATTGCCTTCAATTGTAAATTCTCGCATTTTCCATTCCCTGCTATCATAACTATTAGTTGAATGGTCTCCCATAACGAAGTAATTTTTGTCTGGGATATGGAGGACGTATCCTTTTGAGATACCTCCTTTATTGATGTAATATACATCTCTAAAGAGTTTCATTTTCTTTATCTCGCCATCAAAATTGTGGAAACTTATGTTCAAAACTCTTCCTTGGGGAAATACCTGATGTGGCACAAGATACGGCAACAATCTCTTCAATATCCTATTAAAGTCATTACTATCATAAGTAAAACTGCCATCTCCCTTAATAATTTTTCGTATCGTTACCGCGTCAATTAAGGTATAATTCAATACAATTTTCTGGTTCACTTTCAAAATTATGTCTCCATCAAATACTAGTAGCGAAAAAGAAGTAGGATAGTATTCACTTACATTTATACCTTTTCTGTCATCAAAAAGTTTTTTGTTATTTTCTTTTACTATCATTCTCACATAACTATCTTTGAAATTTATTTTCAGATATATCTTTGTTTGCGCGAAAAAGTAAATAATAACTGCATCACCTTTTTTCTCAAACGGTTGGATTTGTAGGAATAGTTTTATATCCCTTACATCATCAGTATCAAACAATTCATCGGAATAAAATTTATTCTGTATTGGCTTTTTTAATTTCAGTCGCGCCTGATATGAATTTATTCTGAACGTTTCTGAATTCAAATCGTATTTAACATTTTGGAGGTAAAAATAATCTACAAGCGGTTTCTCTCTTATACCTATGTTCACAGGCACCCATATGCTTTCCTGTATCTCAAGCGGCTTTTTTGCAATTTTAAAAATGTCGTTGGGGGTACCTTCATTTCTATAAAACACTTCTCCATCAATAATGGTAATATCTTCCCCCGGCAGCCCTATAACTCTTTTCACAAAAACGATGTTTCTTTGCAACGGATGATGAAATCCTACCGGCTCAAATCTTTTTATACCACCAAAGATATGCGCAATCTTACTCACTAAAACCCTGTCCCCAGTCCACAACATTTTTCCCACAGGTTGACTAGAGCAACGAGGCGAATCTTCTGATTGTATATAGCAGTCGCCTAAAATAGTCGGCTCCATTGAAGATGTAGGTACCTTGTATATTTCAAATAAAAATAGTTTAACAAACATTGCTATTATGAATGCTACTGCAAATGTTTCAATAAGTTCAAAAGTTAGCCAATCAAAGGGTGGTATTTTATTGAGTTCCCCTAATGGCAATACATAATGCTTTTTTTGCGATTCCATATTTTAATACCTTCTGCCAACTTTTGGCGCTAACTTAATGACCCTTACCCCAAAGTTTAATAACCTTTCCTGTATATTCTTTTTTACATTATTCATTAATATTAAATATATCCTCTATTCTTCATCTAATTTCAGCACCGCCAGAAACGCCTCTTGCGGTATCTCTATCTGTCCTATGGATTTCAATCTCTTCTTTCCTTCCTTCTGTTTTTCCCATAATTTCTTCTTTCTCGTTATGTCGCCACCATAACATTTACCCGTAACGAACTTATACATTGCGCTTATCGTCTCCCGCGCTATTATCCTACCGGAAATGCTCGCCTGTAAGGCAACATCAAATAATTGACGTGGTATGGTTTTTCTCAACCTCGCCAGAACCTTCCTCGCTATCCGATACGCATTCTCTCTCGACACTATCATCGTAAATGCATCTACCTCTTTGTTTGCAACCAGGATTCTCAAACGAACTAAATTCCCCTCCCTAAATCCAATATGTTCGTAATCCATCGTCGCATAGCCATGGGAGATGGACTTTATTTTATCATAAAAATCATATAAAATCTCACTAAAAGGAATCTCCCACTCACTCAATACTCGCTCAGAAGTTAAATAATCAATCTTAACAACAGCCCCCCTCCTGCTCTTCACAAAGTTAGATAATGCTTCAATGTATTTTACAGGATAGATTAAAACCATTTTTACAAACGGCTCTTTTATCTTTTCTATCGTTTCATCAGGTGGAAAGTTAGCAGGATTATCTATAACCTCCGTTATGGTATCTCCCTTCTTCTTGTAAGTTACTTCGTAAGTAACATTAGGTATCGTTCTTATAAATTCAACGTTTTCTTCTCTTTCCAATCGCTCGCTCAATATTTCAGAATGTAATAGTCCCAGAAATCCACAGCGAAAACCAGGACCCAACGCTTCCGATTTCTCTTCGTGATATGTGAAAGCTGCATCCGTAAGATTGAGTTTTGCAAGTGCCTTCTGTAACACTGAAAATTCCGTTTTACCAACGGGATAGAAACTACAGAATACAAATGGCTTGGGTTCCCTGTAGCCAGCCAATGATGGGGTATTTCTACCTTCCAACATAACCGTATCGCCAATTTTTATGTCTTTCATATCTCTTATACCCGAGATAATATAACCAACCTCCCCCGCAACTAACTTGTCTACCTCTTTCTTTCTGGGAACGAACATACCAACTTCTTCCACAATATACGTTTTATTCGCATTATACAACAGGATTCTATCGCCTCTTTTTATCTCTCCAGAAAATAATCTTATGTATGCAACAACCCCCCTGTAACTGTCATAAAAAGAATCAAAAATCATCGCTTGTAAGTTTTCGGTATCTGCCTTTTTTGGATGTGGTATTCTACTGATGATTGCTTGTAATAATTCTTCTACCCCTAATCCTGTTTTAGCGCTTATGTGTATAATATCATTCTTAGAAAATCCGAATACTTTCTGTATTTCTTCTGCCGTTGCTTCTATCTGGGCGCTCGCTAAATCAATTTTATTTATCACAGGTATAATGGTAAGATTATGTTCAAAAGCAAGAGTAAAATTTGCAAGCGTCTGCGCCTGAATACCTTGAGTAGCATCTACCAAAAGAACCGCTCCTTCACACGCAGCCAAACTCTTTGATACTTCATAAGAAAAATCAACATGCCCAGGCGTATCTATAAGATTTAAGATATAGCTCGTTCCTTTATAAACGAAATTCAATGTTACTGCCTTCGCCTTTATTGTAATACCTCTTTCCCTTTCAATAAAATGCCAGTCCAAATACTGCTCCCTCAATTCCTTTTTGCCAACGGCACCTGTCATCTCTAAAAATCTGTCCGCTAATGTGCTTTTACCATGGTCTATATGCGCAATTATACAGAAATTCCTTATCCTCTCTATCATACAAGTGGGTAAGATTATAAGATTAAAAGATTTACTGAATTTTCAAAATGAAAATGGTATAATAACTTAATCATTGTGAAAATTGTAAAATCAAACAGCGCAGATGAAACAAAAAAAATTGCAAAAGAGTTTTACCTGACTTTAAAAGAAAAAGAGATTGTTTTGCTAATAGGTTATTTAGGAACAGGTAAGACAACGTTTGTAAAAGGAATATTAGAAGCAACCGGTTTTAACAGCGAAAGTTGCTCCAGCCCTACTTTCATTCTGGTTCAGGAATTCAAAAATGAGCAAATTGCAAAAAATATATTACACGTAGATTTATACCGACTGGATAATGAAAAAGAAATAGAAGATCTGTTTTTAAGTGAAATCATAGAATACATAGATACTCATTTAATCTTTATAGAATGGGGAGAAAAAATAATAAAAATACTTGAAAAATATAAAACAAGATTTATTGAAGTTAAATTTGAAAGGGAAGGGGAAACCACAAGAAGAATTCAATTCAGTTTATAAACCCCTTTTATCTTCCCACACCCTACTATGCATTAAACCTTAAACCTTTGAACTTTAACTTTTGAAAACCGCAGCCGGCTCTGCTAACTTCGCGTTTTATTACATTGTGTAACATTTCCCAGAAACTGTTACCATTTCTACTCACTTTTGGGCATTAAAACAAGGTATATGTTTTGCTATAAAAACTCAGTGGAAAAGGAATATATAATATTTTAAAAAAGAGACAATAAAGTGAGTGGGAAAGTAATGGTAAGATGGTTAAAAATAGTAGCGTTTGTGTGTATTTTGGGTATAATATTTTTCTATCAGGGACAAGCCCCAGGCGGATGTGGTCCGGGTGGTGGTCCGGGTGGGGGTAGTGGCACTCCAGGGGGTTGCAATCCCCCAGGCGGAACTAATGGTAGTGGATCTCCACCTGCAACTCCAATCGATTGCTCCCAAATAAATAATCAGAATGATTGCGATGGAAAACCAGATTGCGGTTGGTGGGCTCCAACAAGCCAGCCACAAACACCTAAAGCAACGCCTGATCCACCTCACTGTGCAGGTAAACAAGAATCAGAATGTAAAGGAGACACG
>CAZWFP010000077.1:0-6031 GCA_964633175.1 uncultured Planctomycetaceae bacterium
AAGCTTTTCATCAAATTCTTTTGATAATCTCTCACTTTGTCTTAAAAGTTTCTCATCAAATTCCTTTGATTGTTTGGCAAGTTGCATATCCAAATAGCCCCGCGTAACAATACCATCTTTACCGGATGGAAAAATCATCAATAACTTTTCTGTAAATGAAGAATCGGTCTCGATAAGGTCTAAAAATATTCTTTTTATCTCTTCTTTCTTCAAAGCATTGCTTTTCATTCTTCTGTGATTCTTATTATAAAATAATTTATCTTTAAATAATTTTTTATCAGAAACCCCCAGAAATTACCACACTCTTAGATACCTCCTTTATTTAGTATTCATCGTTTATTATTTATTATTTTATTACGAGTTTAGCGAGCGAGGTTTTTCATTAAACCTTTAAATTTCAAGATGCGCTTTTTGACAACCCAAGGCGGCGCTACTGCCTCGGCTTTTGGTTTGTGGCTCTCCACTGACCACCGTGGAGCTTTACCTATGTTTAAAAGTTTAAGGTTTAAAAAATTGTGGTAATTTCTGATATTTTGCCCCATAATATCCCCTTATCAAAAAAAACCTTAAACTGCTCTTCGAACTGTCTCTGGAAAAAATTTATCCCAGTATAAAATTTCGCTCCCGTTCTCTTTGCAGCAGATATTAAGGGTGTTTCTAACTGTTTGTAATTGAGTTCAATACAAACGGTATTCTTTTTAATTAAAGACAAGGCTTTTTCATAAAAACGATTTTTCTTGTTGTCAAAACCAAACTTGCTGCAGTTTATGACTATATCAAATTTCTCTACCTGCAACATTCCAAATTTATAACTTTTAACCTTGAAACCTGCAATCTGTAAACCTGTTTTACTACGTGAATAAATATATACATCCCTCATATTAAAAAACTTTTTCAAAGTGTAAATAGCCGTTTTTGCCATACTACCACTACCTAAAATCAAAATGTTCTGTATCCGCCTCTTTTTAATTATTTCACTAATAATTGATTTTAAAGCATAAATATCCGTATTATATCCATATACGTCACATAAATTACGAATTGAATTCTTCTTATTGCTTTTTGGATTCTTGCTAATAATTACTAAAGTATTAGCAATCTTAAGAGATTTTATACCCGCGTCATACTTATTTATTATATGTTTTAACTTGTCTTTATATGGTGATGTAACGGAGAACCCTGAAAATCCGAAGATACTAATAAATTTTTTCAAACCGGAAATTGTAGATATGTCAAGGGGTATGTAAATACAATTCATTTTTAGTAAGCTGAAGTTTTTGTTGTAGTAAAGTGAGGAAAGAGAGTGTTCAATATTATTGCCTATTATCCCATAAAGTTTAGTTTTATCGTTTATGTTCCTAATCCTATACAATTCTAATAATTCATCGACATTTAATTGACCCGGTGCGGTTTCTTTTCCTTTATCAACACAGCAATAAGTCCATGCGCTAGCGAATCTTTTGTAGAGGATACGACTTATAATCCCCAACTTACCCATAGCAACGAATAATAATATTGGCTCAAGAGCGCCGGACGACAAACTTTGAGTTATTGCCCTTAAACCATGACAAGATTTATATAACTTTACTAAATCATTTAAATTATGAGGTGTAACTGCTATCTTTATATATCGTGCTCCAAACCTCCGGAGCTCAAAAAACTTTTCTCTAAAACCTTTAATATTCTTATAATTATGATAAGAAACGATAATTTTATTAAGAGGAAGCCCAAACCTGATAAAGTATGATATATATCTATAATCAATATCAACCAGAAACCCTTCCAATTTACACGCTTCCTTTATTAAAAATTTGAATATGTTGGATTTTAACAATTTTTTATTTCTCACCGTAAAAACAAAACTTTTAGGAAACACCATACTATACATATACCTAAGCTCTTGCTGTGTTGGTAAAAACATATCAAAACGAACTTCTATTAAATCAATTTTATCTCTTATCCTGTTAATATTCTCTATCGTTGACTCAATATCTCTTACGACAATGGAACAGCAAATCATATATTAATTAATGAGTCAGAAAATTTCATATAAAAGAATAATACTTACAATTTTTAAACTTTCTATTACCCTATCACTTTTGTTCTATATAGTTTTTAAATTAGATTGGAATAAGTTCATTGTCAATTATAAATTGACTCTTTCCGGATATACAATTATGTGTATGTTAGTCCTGACATCATTAATATTGGATACATTTCGCTTTCTACTGGTATTGAAAATATGGGGAGTGAATTTAACTATATGGCAGGCGTTAAAATTAAATTGGATAGGGTTATTTTTTAATAACCTCCTGCCCGGAAGTGTAGGTGGAGATATAATGAAATCATATTATCTATATAAAATGGGACACAGGTTCGTTAATATATTATTTGTGTCATTTTTAGACAGAGCTTGCGGGTTATATGGACTATTAATAAACTATCTTCTCATAGGACTTTACCCTGCTTATAATCATAGTAAAACCATTTTTTATGCCGGAACAGGAATATATCTGTTCATATTAGTTTGCACGCTCTTAATTATACTTAGTGCAAAATGCCAAAGATTATTCCTGCTTATAATACAAAAAATACCAATTATTAAACCTTATAAAGATACTATTTTTATACCATTTGTAGATTATCTGAAAAAACCACAACAATTTTTACCACCCATTTTTATCAGTATCATCACACACATATTTTTGATAACGACTTTTTTTGTGGGAAGCTCCTTTTGGCAAACGAACCATCCACATAATTTCTTTAATTTTTTCTCAATTGTTCCAATCGGCTCTATCGTAACGGCAATTCCTATCTCAATATCCGGCTGGGGAACAGGGGAAGCGGCGTTTGGATTCATATATGATAAATTCGAATATCCATTTGAAGTTGGCGTCGCTGTATCAATATTATATAAGTTCACCCTGATTGTTTTAAGTATTCCAGGCTTCGTACTATGGATATATTGGCTCTTTAGCAATAACTCTCAAATTAAAATTTAATAACTACCTCCATCAAATGATTCACCAAACACAAACTATCACCTCACACCTTCTGGTATTGCTCTAAATATTTAAGGGTCTGGAAAAAATCATTAGGTAGTTCCGCTTCTAAAGTTAGTTGCTTATTCGTAATAGGATGAACAAACTGAATCCTTTTCGCATGCAGCGCTTGACGCGAGATAAGAGGAGTATCATTACCCATAGATTGTTGTCCTAATTCTTCCATCTTAAATCTTAAATCTTCAATCTTCAACCGCGCGTTTTCTATCTGCCATTTGTACAACATCTTCCTTCTCCCATATACCTTATCACATAACACGGGATATCCTATACTTGAAAGATGGATTCTTATCTGATGAGTTCTTCCAGTTTTAGGCATAGCAGTTACCAGAGAAAAATTCTTAAATCTTTTCTGAACCTTATAGACAGTCTGCGATTCTTTACCATCAGTAGTAATAAACATTTTCGAAAATCTAACCTTAGATTTTCCTATCTTTTTTTCAATCAAGTCACTGTCAAACCTAACATAACCTTCTACTATGCACCAGTATTCTTTATATATAGTCCTATTCAAAAACTGTTTTTGAATACCATAATATGCTTCCAGCGTCTTCGCAGTTAAAATAACTCCGCTTGTCTCCTTATCCAGACGATGAATCAACGTCGGTTTGAAAAGTGGCGTTATGAATTTTTGCAATTCACCTTTTTCGTCCAAATAGTTGTAAATACCCTGTAATAACGTTCCTTCACGATACTTCCCAGCAGGATGGGAAACTACATTATAGTCCTTATTAACTGCAATGATATCCTCATCTTCATATATAACGTTCAAAGGTATTTTACTTTTTAGAGAAACCTGCCTTGTTATCTCAGGCAATTGAATCTCCACAACATCACCGAACTTCAATTTATAACTTGATTTAACAATATTATCATTCACCTTCACGCCACCTGCTTTTATTACCTCCTGTATTTTACTACGACTTAACTGTGGAAATTTTTTAGTAAGAACCTTATCTATCCTCTCATTACAATCCTTATCTATATCTATCCGCATACCTTAAAACTTATTTATTTACAAATAATACTTATAATTCTTATTTATAAAAAACACCACCTCTAGAAACGGCATAATCTCTTTTGCAGCCCGCAAAAAATACTTATCTTATATAAAAACTTATCAACCAACTCGTTTAATGATACTTCATACAAAACGTTACTATTGACAAAAAATATCTTACCATTATCTTTGTTGAAATAGAAGGTATAGTAATTAAATCTAAGCACTGCTTCCACCTCGTCTTGCAACGATACGTTTATAATTGCCGTATAACTATTTTCATATACATTGCCAATAAGAAATAGAACGTTTTTCCTGAATAAAAAGTGCTCCACACTGCTTATATTTCTCCTCCTTCTCTTAAAAAAATCACCTTTCGTTACATATTGAATACCACCTTCATAAGTAATTGAAAATTTATTACTACTCCCCTCTTCGCTGGCACACCCCCCAGTCGTTTTCAACCTCTTCATCCATAAAAAATTGCTAACGTCAATTTCAACACACCTGTTATAATTATCATTATCTACACCTTTCAAATATAAAAAGTATCTGCCCTTATTGAAAATTGGATATTGTGTCGTCACAAAAAAGCTTCTAAGTTTATATCTCTTTATTCTCTTCTTACCTAAAAAGAATAAATAGGTGATATTAGCACCATTAAAAGCACTCAGTATAACATACTTCTTTTTGGGCAAGGTAATAAAAAATAATGAAGCAAGGGGTTCTGAAAATGTGTAAAGCAGTTTTTTGTTCCTAAATAATCCAAACAAACCGCCTTCTATACTTGCTACATAATACACGAATTTTTTAGATGGTTCCACAACGTAAGAATAGTCCGAATACAACTTAGCTTTTATCTTGTTATCTGTATCAATCAACCTCCCGAGAAAAATATAAAGCCATCTCTCTTTTCTACCTTTACTACCATAATAAGGAGTAGAAAAACTTACGCTATAAATAGCTCTGTATCGTTTATGAATTTTGGAATTTATAACCACAGAAAAATGCCCTACAATTCCATTAACGAAACGAATAACATCATTATATCCAGTATAAAATATTCCATTATCACTAAAATATACGTTACTAATCCTGGAAAATACAAACCTTCTGTAGTTTTTATAGATAATAAAAACACCATTTTTATATCTTTTACTCCTACACGTAACAGCCCACTTTGATAAGTCATCGTTAGCATAAAGCGCATTACATTCCCTTCTTCCTAACCTGTATTCTACACCATTTATATTAACTCCACTCCCTCGCCTGTCTTTAAACAGGAATACATATCGATTATATTCCTCTTTAAAAAACATATTGCTTATACTTGTATATCTAGTCTTGTAAATTTTTCCATTCATATATAGATATATTACACCCTTATAAAAATATGCTAATGCAATTAAGTTCCTATAAGAATCATAGAAAACATTAATAAGGAAATCCATAATGTACACCTTCTTAGATTTACATTGAATGTTACCCTGCCCATAAAAGTCAACAAATAGAATATCGTATCGTTTATCATAATAGAAACCTGCTCTATCAATCTGTTGTGTAGACATACATAACCTTCTATCCCGTGCAAGATAAAAGAATCTATCTTTAACATACTCTTCTAAAACTTGCCTTGAAATATCTTTCATCATATCGTTGAATAATCTGTATTTTATTATACGACTCAGCCACTTAGCAAGTTTTAATTTTGTTCGTAAGTTAGGTTCTTTCTTGATAAAATTTACTACTCTGCCAAAATCTAGCAAATATCCTTTGTTAGCCCTGCGCACATATTTTTTTATTTTTCTAATTTCATTTGATGTTAAGCAAAAAATAGAATTGACAATATAAATAAAAAATACAATAAACAGCGCTCTATTATTTGCAGCCATAGTTCGTCAAAGTGAATTATAAAACGATAAATTTTGAATTTTTTATGTTTTTTAATCACGGTTTTTATCTATTT
>CAZWFP010000078.1:0-5952 GCA_964633175.1 uncultured Planctomycetaceae bacterium
AGAGTGTAGGTAGGATTACCACGCCAACAAAGAAGTTTACTTGCTTGTGAGGAGGTGAGGGGGGAAGCCGAAGAATGGGCAGCGCCTTACAAATCCCTTTTTGAAAAGAAAATAGATGTATATATTTATATATTATAAATTTGTATATAATTGACATTAAGAAGTTGTGAGTTATATATATAAAATTTATGGTAGAAGTAGATAATGGCTAAGGTAGTAAGGGAGATAATAGGGAAGGGGAGTTTACTGGAGGTTGCCCAGGGGTATGGTATTATATTTAAGAAGACGGGGAATAGTTTTAAAGCGAGGTGTCCATTTCATTCAGAAAGAACGCCATCTTTTTTTGTGAATCCGGGGAAGAATATATTTCATTGTTTTGGGTGTAATAAAGCGGGGAATATAATAAGTTTTGTTGCGGAGATTGAAAAGATTTCTATAGAAGAGGCGGTGCGCAAATTAGCGGCGAAACTGGGTATAAAGACAGGCTATGATGCGGAAGATAGGATTTCAGAAGGGGGTGATTTATTATTAGAATTTGCGAAATTTCTGCATAACATATTAAAAAAGGATGGGAAAGAGAGGGCGTATAATTATTTAATAAAGCGTGGGGTTTCTGAGGAATTTATTGATAAGTATCTTTTGGGGTATGCTCCGAGGGATTACAGTGTTTATGAAAAATTCATTAGTAAAAAAGAAGGGTTGGTTAATTATGGGATATTTGGGGAAGATGGTAGCAATATTTATCCTATGTTAAGGGATAGGGTGGTATTTCCTATATATGATTTTCTGGGGCGTGTGGTAGCTTTTGGAGGAAGGAAATTAGAGGAGGGGGATGATTCTCCGAAGTATTTGAATACGAGGGAGAACAGATGGTTTGAGAAAAGGTCTATTTTCTATGGGCATCCGGGTTATATAGACGATATATCGAGGGAGGGGATGGCGATTATTGTTGAAGGGTATTTTGATCAAATACTATTAAACCAGTATGGTTTTCCTGATACTTTAGGGATATTAGGTAGTGTTTTTAGTTCTAATCATGTTAATTTTTTAGAGAGGTATGTAAAAAAAGTGTATTTTTATTTTGATGAAGACGAAGCTGGGCAAAAAAGCGCGGTAGCGACATTGGATACTATTTTAAACGCTAGTTTTGAATCATATTTCTTGAGTAGTCAGATGGGGATGGACCCCTCAGATATAGTAGTAAGATATGGTAGGGAGAAATTAGAAAGCATGATAAAAGATGCGAAATCACTGTTTGAGTTTTATTGTGGGATGTTGAAGAAGAAAATAGAAGGGACGAGCAACATAGATGAGAAAGCGCGATATATTGACGAAGGGATAAGGAAGATTGCATTAATTAACAATCAGATAAAGAGAGAGTTATATTTATCGCGGTTTAGTGAGATTATTGGTATGAACATTAGAGTTTTAGAAGAGAGGTTAAATACGATTGTTCGATTACAATCGAAGGGATATAATATTTTCTATACCCAGCAGGTTAACAGTGTTGATAACAGGGCGTTACTTGAATTAGAAGCGGAAATACTTTTTATGATATCAAAGGATTTAGACATTCGTAAAAAGTGTGAAAGTTTAAAAATAAAAGATTATATAATAACGCCCTTTTATAGAGATTTATATGAGCGAATTACAAAAGAGGAGGGAATCCATGACAATTGGCTTGAATTAACAAGCAATGAAGAGGATTGTAGTAAGTATCTATCTTACATATACAAATTTGAATATCTGGACAACTATGAGATATCATCAGAGAAGCTGATGGAGGTATTTACTAATTTGAAGGTTATCGTTACAAATAGCGAATTAGATAAAGTTCAAAGCGAGCAATTAGATAGAGCGATCCAATTAAAAAAGGAGCTATTAGGGTTGCATGATTGATATGGTTGCGAGTAGAAAGGCAAGTCCACTTGAGATATTATTAAAAGAAGGTAGAAAGCAGGGTTACCTAACTGAAGATTTTCTTAATGAGGTTCTACCTGAAGAATATAATAATGCAGAAAGAATAGAAGAAATTTTGGCTATATTAGAGCGGGCTGGTATAAAAGTAAGGAAGGATAAAAATGGTGAATTAAAACAGAAACTATCTTCTACTGAGATCAACGTTGTAGGAGTAGATGTGGAAGATTTTAGGTCAGAAGACCCGATAAAACAATATTTAAAAACCATAGCAAAACATCCTTTACTTTCCAAAGAAGAGGAAGCAGTGTTAGCAAAAAACATTGACGAAGCAAGAAAGAAATTTAGAAGGAAATTATTTGAAATACCATATTCATTAAAAGAAGGGATACAAAAATTGAAAATAATTGTTCAAAAAAGGTTATCACCTGAAAGAGCATTTAGGACTGATGATTTTGATGAGGATGTGATGCATCATGAGCTCATAAATAAATACGTAATGAAAGCAGAGGAGGCGTTGCAGGAAGCAGAAAAAATTATAGAGAAGACACCGATAGAAAAACTATCGAGAAGCAGGAGATTAAAGAGAGAACGAAAAAGGTGGGTTTCTAGTCTTGAAAAACTCAACATAAAAATACCAACTATAAGATACATTATTGATTTGACTTTTAATTTTTTAGACGAGGTAAGAGATATATATACGAAGATACATGAAAAAAGAAAAATAACGAGGAAAAAGAAGGAAGAGATTAAACAACTAAAAGAGAAACTAAATCAGATGTTAAAATCAGCGATGATGGATTATAATGGGTTAGAGGTGTATAGAAAAGAATTAGAAGAAGCATATCGAGAATACGAAAGAGCAAAACAGGCATTAGCCGATAGGAATTTACGACTGGTAATAAGTTTAGCGAAAAGATTCAGGAATAAAGGGATTTCATTTATTGACTTAGTGCAGGAAGGCAATACAGGGCTGATGAAAGCAGTTGAAAAATTTGAATACAGAAGAGGTTTTAAATTTAGTACATATGCAACGTGGTGGGTAAGGCAGGCATTATCGAGGGTTGTGACGGATTCATCAAGAAGTTTAAGGATTCCCGTTCATATGTATGAAATAATGAATAAGGTAAGAGAGATATACAAAAGATACAACACGGAGGAGAGTAGGGACCCTGATATCATAGATTTATGTAAAGAATTAAGACTCCCATTAGAAGAGATAAGAAGAGCCATAACCCTTATGAAGCAATCGGTTTCCTTTGATAAGCCGATTGGGCATGATGAAGACAGCAAGTTATTAGACCTAATAAGAGATAATAACATTATGCTTCCGCAAGAAAAACTGACGCATAGATTTTTAAGAGACAAGTTAAATGAAGTTTTTTCAACGTTGCCTGAAAAAGAAGCAGAGATATTAAAAATGAGGTATGGTGTGGGTAATGACGATTATGCTTATACACTGGAAGAGGTAGGTAAGATTTTTAACATAACGAGGGAAAGGGTTAGACAGATTGAAGCCAAAGCATTGAAAAAACTACAACATCCGATAAGAAAGAAGCAGTTAGAAGGGTTTTTAAAATATTTAAATGCTATTTAGAACCTGTTACAAGATTGCATACTTTTTAAATTATGTGGATTATGAATAACGTATGACAAATAGAATAAAAACTCAAAAGTTTTGAGAATCTCTCACTACTAATGGTTAAATTGCTATTATTGATAGGGCTGGTAAAAAGAGGGGTGGTGGAGATTTTTGAACCTTTTAATTTCTTAATTGTTTTAGTATAAAATGGAGGAGAGATTAAAACAACTATGGCAACTACAAGAAGTTGATATAAAGATTGAAGCAGCAAAGAAAGAGATAGAGAAAAATTTAAAGACAATAGAAGATTTAAAGTCATCTTTAATAAATGCTAAAGAAGAATTAAAGAAAAAGAAAGAAGGACTTAATAGGAAGAAACTTAAGATAAAGGATTTAGAAAACGACATAAAAGATTATGAGGAAAAAATCAAAAAATTAGTGGGGCAACTTTATACTTTAAAAAGCAACGAGGAATATAGCGCATTAGATTTAGAAATAAAAAATTTAAAAGCAGATAAAAATCTTAAAGAAGATAATCTGTTAAACTTTGCGATGGAATTAGATTCGGAACAAATCCAGTTAAATAAAGAGGAAATCGAGATCAAGCGTAAGGAAGAGGAGATAATCAAAAAACAGAAAGAGATACAAGAAGTGATAAACAAATATAATGAGGAAATAGCAAAACATGAAAGAATAAAGAATGAAATAAGGGTTCAAATAGATTCAAACTTATTATCCAGTTATGACAGGATAAGCTCGAAAAAAACTGATAGGAAAGTGCTATCTTATATTAAACCGTTAGAAAGTGATAAAAAATCGAAAAGTGGTGAATCATCGAATACATGGGTATGTGGTGAGTGTAATGTTATAATTACAATGCAGGAGTTGAATATGATATTGCTTAACAAAGAAATAGTGTTATGTCGTTCCTGTTCTAGGATTTTAGATGTTCAAGTTGGGGATCAGAACGGTAATCAGCGCGTTCAACAAATTTAAGGGGTGGGAGCCACAAGCCAAAAGTGAAGGTTTAAGGAAAAACCTAAGACGCAAGACGCGGGATAAAATAAATGAAGGATGAAGAGAAATTTTTTATATAAAAACTGTTAAAATTAAGGTGTTATTATGTTGAAGGTAGAGAATATTAGTAAGAGTTTTTCTAAGAAAGAGGTATTGAAGGATATTAACATTGAATTTAAGGAGAATAAGATAATTGGTATATTAGGTCCGAATGGTGCAGGGAAATCAACGTTATTTAAGATTATTATAGGCATTATGAAACCGAGTAGTGGTAAAATAATATATGGGGAACGAGACATTACCAATTTAAGTATATGGGAGAGGATAAGATTAGGTATAGGATATTTGCCACAGGAGGGTGCGGTGTTTCGTGATATGAGTGTATATGATAATCTATATTGTGTGTGGGAGATTTGGAGGAACGGAACATCTGTAAGTATTTTAGATGAGACGTTAAATTTATTTGGTATTGATTATGCAAGGGATTTGAAGGCATCAAAATTGTCTGGTGGTGAAGTAAGGAAGTTGGAACTTGCGAGGATACATATAATGAAGTCAAGGATGATGTTACTGGATGAGCCATTTGCAGGGATTGATCCAGTATCTGTAATCACTTTAAAGCAGTTGATAACTGATTTGAAAGGCAAGTCCTGCATAGTTCTTACTGACCATAACATTTATGAGGCAATACAAGTAGTTGATTATTGTTATATAATATATGATGGCAAGATTATAGCTGAAGGTGATAGGAATCAGGTATTGGATAGTGAGTTTGTGAGGGAAGTGTATTTAGGTGAGAACGTGCTTTGGGATTACCTCAAAAAGATTTAGAGATTTGGAAATTGCGCGATGGATAAAGAAGTTTGCATTGTGATTATATTAGTCAGGTGTTTAGTTTAAATCTGTATAAACTGTTGTTTTATAACTGGTTGATACCTGGATTGGGATATTTTTTTGTCAAACTTCCAAAGAAAGGCATCATTATTTTTATTTTGATTATGGTATTGTATTTTACAGGATTTGTTTTAGTGGATTTCAGAGTAGTGAATTTGGGTTTTTATGAAAATCCGTTTTATTATGTAACAAAGTATTTTTCTCTGTTATTTCTTGTATTTGATTTAACGTTACCTTTGGAATTAAGCCATAAGGTTGATTTTAGATTTTTTAATTATGGAGTATTTTGTTTTGTAGTGGCGCATACGTTGGCGTTGATTTCTGGGTTGAAGCTTAGAAATCATATTGAATAAAGGCGAACGGAGTCGGTTTCCCCGACAGATCTGAAGCGAGGGAAGTGCTCTCTTGTAAAATATTAAATGATGAATATTATAAAAGGGGATTTGGGGGTGTAGTAGTTTCTTGCTAGCTTCTAAACAATAGTTCGCCGAACGGCGAATTTTAATCTTTTTTAACAAACTCAATACCATTATTAACAAATT
>CAZWFP010000079.1:0-5767 GCA_964633175.1 uncultured Planctomycetaceae bacterium
TTAAACCTTTAAATTTTGACATCTACTTTTGATAGCGCAAGGAGGTGATAGCACCTTGACCTTTGAGTTTTTATTCCAATAATTCTGTTATCTTAGATGTGCGAAAATTATACGCCCCGCTGTAGTCGTTATTATACTTGATACTACTATATTCACAGTTTTACCAATTAAATTTGCTGCGCTTTCCACCACCACCATTGAACCGTCTTCCAAAAATCCTACCGCTTGTCCCACATTTTCGCCATGTTTAATCAATTTTATTGAGATTTCTTCTCCCGGCAAATACACCGGCTTCAATATATTTGCTAATACGTTTATGTTTATATATCTTATACCTTCCACCTCTGCCAATTTACACAAGTTCATATCGTTAGACACAAGTATTCCTCCCAATGTTTTTGAAAGGCGAATCAATTTTTGATCTACGCTGCCTGTAAAAGGTAATTGACTTTCATATATCTCTAAAGTTATTTTTTTGGAATTCTGCAATTTCCCAAGTGTCTCTATGCCTCTTTTCCCTTTCATCCTTTTTAATTTATCTTCAGAGTCAGCCAGAAATTGTGTCTCTTCCAAAACAAATCTAGGCACTATAACCTGGGCTGTAATCAGATTGTTTTCAACCATATCATATATACGCCCATCAATAAGAACGCTCGTATCCAAAACGTATGTTTCACCTTTGGACTGGGTTGTTTGTTCTTTTTTCAATTCAATAAAAGGTATTACAAACTTAAACTCACTTCTGGTCTTTAAAACTATAACTAATGTAAGATAAGTTATGACGAAACTTATTATAAGTTTTATCCAAAATTCATACTTGCTATATTCCTGTGGATATGAAGACCTAAAATCCTCTATTACAGGTAATATTAGAAACAGTTTTACAAATAGGTATGAAACCAAAAAACCGAACATAATACCGATGATAGTAATGGAGATAAACGGCACCAGTTCTTTAGTAAAAAATGCTTCTAATGCTACAAGCACTATTGAAAGTGCTAATCCTGCTATAGGAACTATTATTTTAGCATACTTTGTATCAAATACCGCGTTAGCAAAAGAATACGATATAACAAGCGCAAATACTATAAACAAGACCCTAAGTAATATTAAAGTAAATGATTCCCTCGGTAATTTCATAACTTTTCAAACGGGTAAAACAATCTTTTGTATTCTTCCTGGGCGAATCTATCTGTCATTCCACATATATAATCAGCCACTGTTTTTTCTACGCTCTGAAACTCCATTAACTTATAGTATTGCGGAGGTAGTTGTTTTGGATTATTCATATATGCATTAAAAAGTTTCATTATAAAAAATTTTGCTTTTTCTGCCATAGATACCAACTTGTAATGATGATAAAACTTATCATATAAAAACATATATAGTTCATTAAATTTTTTGTCTAAAGATGGGGAAAACGACACTAAAAATGACTTTTGCTTTCTTATCTGTTCCACGGAAACAATTTTTTTGTTTTCAATGTTATTATTGGTCGTAAAAACCAAATCTGAAACAACTATATCTATAAATTTTCTTACAATTTGCTTTCTCAATATAGAAGGGTCATCAGATGGAGTTATTTGCTTAAAAATTTCTTTTATAAGACCAACCTCCTGCAGGTCGGCTAAACTTACTAAATTTGATTTCAATGAATCATCGATATCGTGTGCTACATATGCTATATTATCAGCAAATTCTGATATCTGTGCTTCTAATGGGGGGACGCAATTAGGCAAGAATTCTTTCTCAACCTTATATTTTTTTGAATGTTTTCTCATCGCCTCTCTTACTTCATATGTCAGATTTAAACCCCTGAAATTATGATATGGTGTTTCAAGAAATTCTACTATTTTTACCGCTTGAGCGTTATGGTCGAATCCACCTGATTTTTTTAATAATTCATTTAAGGCGCTTTCACCAGCATGTCCGAACGGCGGGTGTCCTAAATCATGTGAGAGAATTATACATTCCGTTAAATCCTCATTTACTCCTAAACATCTTGCTATCGTTCTACCTATGGATGCTGCTTCCAAAGAATGTGTTAAGCGATTTCTGAAATAATCTCCTTCATGGTTAACGAATACTTGTGTTTTATATTCAAGCCGTCTGAAGGCATTGGAATGAACAATCCTGTCCTTATCTCTTTGAAATGCGGTTCTATAGAGATGTTCTTCTTCTTTATATTGTCTTCCTTTACTATTTTTAGATAAAACCGCATAAGGCGCTAATGTCTTCTCTTCTTTTGTTTCTAATTCTTTCCTGCTTATAAACACTTTTTTATGTATTCAATAGCATGTTTTAAACCGGTGTGCAAACTTGTTTTTGCTTGCCATTTTAAAATCTTTCGCGCCTTAGAAATATCAGGTTTTCTTTTTTGAGGGTCATCCTGCATCTTACCAGTATGGATTATTCGGCTGCCGCTGCCTGTTAGTTTCTTTATTATTTCTGCAAGTTCATTTATCGTTATTTCCTTTGTATCGCCTAAATTTATAATACCACAATAACTAGATATCATAAACTTATATATGCCTTTAACCATATCGCTTATATAGCAAAAACATCGCGTTTGATTTCCATTCCCGTTCACTATTATTGGCTTCTTCAATAGTGCAGAAGTTATAAAAGAGGGGATTACTCTTCCATCGTCAAGTCGCATCCTTTCACCATAAGTATTGAATATTCTGGCAATTTTTATATCTAACTTATGTTGCCTGTGATAGGCGAATACTAATGCTTCTGCAAACCTTTTAGCTTCATCGTATACACCTCTTGGACCTACAGGGTTTACATTACCATAATACGATTCCGGTTGTGGATGAACCAGTGGATCACCATAAACCTCGCTTGTTGATGCAAGTAAAAATTTTGCCTTAAACTTTCTTGCAATACCAAGAGCGTTTAATGTCCCCAAAGCACCGACCTTCAACGTTTGTATTGGATATTTTAAGTAATCCTTGGGACTGGCAGGACTGGCAAAATGTAGAACATAATCCACCGATTCATTGAATTCTATTCTCTCAGATATATCAGCATTAATCATTTTAAAATTAGGATTAGTAAAGTTATGCTTGATGTTTTTCATATTAGAAGTAAGGAAATTATCTATACCTATCACATAAAAACCTTTTTTTAGCAAGAAGTCCACCAGATGCGAACCTATAAATCCTGCTGCCCCCGTTAATAATACTTTTTCCATTAGAAGGCATTTTATAATAACAATTGTTTAAAAAATGATATGGAACAGCAACGACCTCAACAAAGAAAATATAAAAGATTCAAAACGAATCTATTAGTAAGCATTAAAGCGTTAGGAAGCGCCAAAGACATTGAAAATACCGCTCAAGCCACTAATATAAGTTTAGGTGGTATCTTCCTTTCAACTATCTACCCTTTCCCCAAAGATACAATTCTAGAATTAACTCTAAAGTTACCAGACAGTGAAAAAACCGTTAAATTCAAAGGCATTGTAAGATGGACTTCTTATGACCCTGAAAATCCAGGCAACGGCATAGAATTTATAGAATTTAAAAGTATCGATAAAACTGAATTAGCCAGCTATATAACTAAAGAATATTTAAAAGAATTAATAAATACCTGTGAATCAAATAAAGCGTATAAGGATTTCCTCCTTCTCTGGAACAAATACCAAGGTAAGGAATTTGAATATTCATCTATATTAAAATTCTTTAACTTAGATCAGTCAGAAATGGACAAACTATTGCAATATTTCATTAATTTACAAATGATAGAGATAAAAGATAAAAAAATTAAATTTTTGACACTAACGGAGTTGCAAGGTCTAAGCGAATACATAAAAAAGTTAAATCTTAAATCATAAATGAAATAAAACCTCAAAGGTCAATAGCCAAAAGTGAAGGTTTAAAAGTTTAAGGAGAAACCTAACGCGCTAAACTCGGAATAAATGTTAAACCTACTAATCACTTAGGAGTCGTTAAGAAGGTGTTATAAAAGCCCTCTATGTTCATAAAAGATACTGGATTAGTAATTAATATAAATATATACAGGAACACAAGTCAACTTGTAAAATTATTTTTGCAAAACAATGGATATATTTTAGGATATGCTAAGGGAATTTATAAAATAAACAAACTTGATTTTGACGGACCTTTCAACACATTTTGTAAATATGAAATAGAAATGCATGGTAACATCACACACAATGATATTGTTCTGATTACTTCTTCAAAACATATAAGAAACATTGAATATAAAAACATAGAAAAAATGAAGTTTATCATGTCCATCCAAAAATTTATAGAAGAATTTTTTATCTTCGGCTATAAAGACAGGCAGATATATAAGTATCTGGATGAATTCATTCAATTCATAGATTGCACAGACAACCTTAAGTTCATCCACTATGCCTGCTTCGTAGCAAATATACTTAAACTTATGGGATTACTAAACAATACCTCCATAGATAAATTGAATATGTCAAAAAGAATGCAATCGTTTATAAAATTCCTCCTCGCCACTAACCTACCCAAAGAAATAAATATTGACGTTAATGATTCTCTACAGAGAGAATTTCTGTTCTCAATAAAAAATAATTTTTACCATTATTATAATACCCACCCAGATGTTAGACAAAAGCCATAAAGATAGGTGGTATAAAACATTCAACTTGTCAACTTCTTCTTTTGCTATCTTACCTATTACCATTTACTGCTTGCTGTTTACCATTAACTTAAGGAGTGAATGGCAATGGACGAAAGAAACTGGTTGGGTCAATGTCAAGAAGATTCGCCTAGGAAGAAGTGGCAAACTAAATGAGGAAGGGTTAAAATTATTAAAACAGGGAAAGTGTGCGGATGCAGCTCAATACTTTATAGGCGCCTACAGAACTTCAAAAAGTGAAAAATTTTCACAAAAAGTTATGATAAATTTAGCAAAAGCATGGATTTGTTCCAATAAAAATTATAGAGCATATAGCGTGATGGAATTATTTACCCAGAAATACCCACACTCTCCATATCTGGATGAGATAATAAAATTACAATACGAAATAGGATTTAATTTCTTAAAAGGCGCAAAAAGAGAAATATGGGGTATATCTATACTGCCTGCCAAAAGTATAGGTCATAATATAATTCAAAAACTGATGGAAAAGTATCCTTTCTCGCAATATACAAAAGAAAATATAATGAAATATGCGAATTTTTTATATTCTAACAAAGAATACTCTATGGCATCTACATACTATAAGAAATACGTGGAACTCTATCCAGAAGATGAATACGCAAGTTTCGCTGTCGTTAGAATGTTTCATAGTAAACAAAACCATACCAAGGGGCAACCTTATGATAAAACCAATCTTGATGAAATGGAAACAGAATTAACAAAATTATATTTCAAAAATACAAAAACTGACATAATGGATAAACAGGCATATAAGCAACTAAAAGATAATACTGATAATCTAAAAGCGAAATCGGACTTTGATGTGGCGATGTATTATGTAAGAACAGGGAAAAAAAATGCTGCCATTACGTATCTTCAGACAATTATAGAAGAATACCCACAATCTATTTACGCTAAATATGCAAAAGAACAACTTGATAAAATTAATAATAAAAAATAACCGATAACAATTAAACTTAAAATACCACGACCAGAAATTATCATAGAAGAACAATTTTTCAATGTTGTAGAGGAATGTCAGGTAAAGCCTGCCCCTGTATTCTTCTTATGAATTGCTTTTTTAAAGGCTAGTAAAGTATAATACTATCTATGCGAAAAGGGT
>CAZWFP010000080.1:0-5335 GCA_964633175.1 uncultured Planctomycetaceae bacterium
AATAATGAGAGAAGGTAAGATTATAGAAAAAAAGTATAGTTTTAAAATCAAGAAATGAGGAAGGAAGGATTTTATAAAGGCGAAGTATTTAAAAAGAAAGGGGGTGGTAACAGAGAAACTTCCAGGAAGGAAGGATTATATAAAGGCGAAGTATTGTTATTTAATTTTAATTATTAAGGAGAGGGAGGATGAAAGGTATAAGTGGTCTTTTATTTATTGTTGTTTCGTATTGTTTAATAGGGCAGGTTGATAGTAAACAGATTGATAAGGAGATGGTAAAAAAACTGATAGACAAGATAGATAGCGTCCATATAAAGGAAAGAGAAGAAGCGTTAAATGAATTGAAAAAGATGGCTCAAGACGATGAAAAAGTTATGGAATTGTTAAAATTTGAGAGTGAAAAAGAGAGTAATAGTTACAATGCAAGGTTTTTCTTGAAAAAATTAATAAAAGATATAGAGGAAAGTAAGAATAAATCACAGTTAGATGAAAAGGAGAGTTCTGATAATGCTAGTAGTAAACAAGAAAGTGGTAGAGGGGGAGCCATAGAGCAAAAGGTTGAGCTTTCTCAAAGCGGGATAAGCATTAGTCTGTGCAGGAACAATAAGTGTAGGCGATATGAAGCATCTTCTTGCAAGGAATTGTTGCAAAAATATCCTAAGCTCAAAGGTAAGATAAAATGTGATAATAATGGTGTTGCTTTTGAGTGGCGCCACAGAAATCATAAATCTGACAAAGCAGGCCACGGTGGAGGAAGTAGTAGAGGCAATAAATAGAAATTCCATAAACGTCAAAGCAAATATTTTGGGTGATAAATTGGTATTGACGGATAATAGTGGTGGAGGAGGCACATTTAAGGTGGAAAATGCAGGGGCTACAAATACCGCTTCTTCGTTAGGTATTGCAAAATCAGGAAGTTCAAATCAGATTTTTGGTGATAGTATAAATTTTATATCACTTGATACCCCTCTTAATCTTTTAAATTTTAGTTATGCTTTCATTCTTGTAGTGGGTTTATCATTAGGCTATTTTGTGGGTAATATTATTTATCATAAACCTTTACAAGAAGATTATTCAATGGGTAACAGGTCATCTAAAACGATTAAAGTTAATCCAGTTATGCCTATTGCTAAGAATGATACACCTGGTAGAGCAGAATCTTTTGCAATTCCTGTTGATGAAGGTATGAAGAAAGAATTAAATCTGTATGGTGGCGTTATCCTGCTTGAAACTGATGCTATAAAAAATAAATTTTTAAGATGCAAAGATATTCATTCTTTGGAAATTGACTTAAGACCTAATGATATTGTTATAGAAGTAAATGGGAATATAATAAATGATCAACAGAGTTTGGAGAAAAATATGAGAAGCGATTGTAACGATATAGTATTTAAAATAATGAGAGAAGGTAAGATTATAGAAAAAAAGTATAGTTTTAAAATCAAGAAAATCAAGAAATGAGGAAGGAAGGATTTTATAAAGGCGAAGTATTGTTATTTAATATTTAATTATTAAGGAGAGGGAGGATGAAAGGTATAAGTGGTCTTTTATTTATTGTTGTTTCGTATTGTTTAATAGGGCAGGTTGATAGTAAACAGATTGATAAGGAGATGGTAAAAAAACTGATAGACAAGATAGATAGCGTCCATATAAAGGAAAGAGAAGAAGCGTTAAATGAATTGAAAAAGATGGCTCAAGACGATGAAAAAGTTATGGAATTGTTAAAATTTGAGAGTGAAAAAGAGAGTAATAGTTACAATGCAAGGTTTTTCTTGAAAAAATTAATAAAAGATATAGAGGAAAGTAAGAATAAATCACAGTTAGATGAAAAGGAGAGTTCTGATAATGCTAGTAGTAAACAAGAAAGTGGTAGAGGGGGAGCCATAGAGCAAAAGGTTGAGCTTTCTCAAAGCGGGATAAGCATTAGTCTGTGCAGGAACAATAAGTGTAGGCGATATGAAGCATCTTCTTGCGAGGAATTATTGCAAAAATATCCTGAGCTCAAAGGTAAGGTAAAATGTGATAATAATAGTTTTGCTTTTGATTGGAAGGATGACCAGCTGGGTATTTGGAATGAAGGCAAAAATGTAGAAGAGACGATAAGAAAACTTAGAAAATGGCAGAATAAGATGTGGGAGGATATTAAGAAAAAACAGAAAGAATGGAACAGGAAATTAGAAGAGGAAATTTTGGGTAGTGAGGAAGATGAGAGTAATGGACTTTCAAATAATGAAAGAGTGGAAAGGGGAGGGGTGAGAAAGTACAGCGATTTTGGATTTGATACAGAAGAACTGAATGAAGAAGAAGTGGAAAGATGGAAGATTGACAGTGGCGTTAGAGTTAAAAATATAAAAAAAGGCGGTTTTGGTGAAGAGGTTTTGAAACTGAAGGAAGATGATATAATATTAAGTGTAAATGGGAAAAAAATTTATAATAGTTGGATGTTGAAAAGAGAATTGAGGCCATTTTTAAAGAGTGCAAAAGGTAGCAATATTGAGATTATCCGTAATGGTAAGGTCGAAAAATTAAATTATTAAGGTCAATAAATGTGAATAAATTGAAAATATATATTGTTTTTGTAATAGGATTAGTAGGCGGCTTATACTTGCAACGACTTATTTATTTAGATAAACTTCACACCCAGGAATTGAACAAACTACGAAGTGAATTGCAAAGTTTAGAGGATCCGACGAGGATATATACCGTCGTTACAAAATTGGTCAGTCCTTCAATAGTTGGTATAACGGGAGAGTTAGAGATTAAACGTAATTGGTTTGAATTTGATATATTTGAGGAACTCTTTAATCCGCGGATTAAGAAGGAGACCTTTCAAGTTAAAGGTTCAGGAATAGTATATGATGATAGGCACATTATAACCAATTTTCATGTTGTTCAACCGGTATTGAAACAGGATGGTTTCGGCAGGACGTTATGCGATATGAATAGTGCTGAGCAGTCAGGGAATGTGCTGGTTCATTTATATAATGAAAAAGCGGTGAAAGCCACGGTGGTGGGATGTGATCCTGACAATGACGTTGCGGTTTTAAACGTAGAAGGTGCAAAGTTAATGGAACCACAATTTGGAGATTCAGACAAAATAGAAGTGGCCCAGGGAGTATTGGTGATTGGCAATCCTTTCGGACTTGGCACCTCCGTTAGTAGTGGTATTATAGGTGCTAAAGAAAGAAAATTAGTTTTTTCAGAAAATGAGAGTTTTAGAGCCCCTCTTATACAGGTTAATGCTTCAATAAATAAAGGTAATAGCGGTGGTGCTTTGGTAAACTTAAAAGGTGAAGTTATAGGTTTGGTTACCGCCGCTGTTTTATCAAGAGATGCTTCTGCAACCAGTGGTATCGGCTTTGCAGTTCCTATCAACATTGTAAAAAAGGTTGTAAAGCAAATACTATCTAAATCCGGCAGACCTTTTATTGGTATAGAATTTATTGAAGTTAACGAATCAAGTTTGGGATTTTTTGCATCTGAATACAATGAAAAGTATACGAGTATTAAGCAACTTTTGAATGATTTGGGATTAGAAAAAGAAGGTGGTATTTTTATAAAACGCGTAGCAGAAAATTCACCAGCAGCGAAAGCGGGTTTGCGCGAAGGCGATGTGATATTAAAAATTGATGGTAAAGAAATTTCTGATGCTTCTGAACTTAGATATATTCTTTTTGATTATTCTCCTAATGATAAGATAACAGTAGAAATTGTAAGGAATAAAAAAAGAAAGAAAATAGAAATAATTTTAGGGAAGAGATAGTTAAAAGGTTGTGTAGCAAATTAAGGGGGAGTTTATGAAAGGGAAAGCGGTTTTTCTGCTTTTTTTGGCTTGTGGTTTTTGTATGTTTGGGCAGATCATTGATATGCCAGATGTAACAAATCAAACAGTTCCCATACAGCAAGATAAAAAAAAGGAAGATAAAACGAACGCTCCTAAGAAAGTTAAAGACATTATTAAGGAATCTGTAGAAATTAAAACAGAAGATAGTTGGATTTTAAAAGGTGATTTATATAAAGTTAACTATAATGAGGAAGACAAAAAATTGATAGGTAATACACTTTTGCTATTGCATATGCTCCCATCAGATAGAAGTTCGTATAATCAGATAATACCTAGTCTGATTGAGTTGGGATTTAATATATTAAACTTGGATTGGCGTGGACATGGTGAAAGTGTCTATAAGGAGGATAAGTGTCCTCAAGGTGGATTTCCAACAACCCTTGCCTGTCCTCCAAAAAAAGCAATATCGTATGAGAGTTTTACTAATGAAGATTATAAAAGTGCATTACTAGATGTGGAAGCTGCGGTTAAGTTTTTGGAAGAACAAGGCGTAAAAAAAGAAAATCTTGGTATTATTGGAGCAAGTATAGGAGCAAATTATGCCTTACAATTTGCTGCAAAAAATCCACAGATTAAATTTATTGTTTTATTAAGTCCAGGATTGGATTATCATGGAGTGAAGACTATTGAAGGAATAAAGACGTTGGCAGAAACCGATGTAAAAATTTTAATTTATTCAAGTTCAACGGATGAAGATACAGTATCTTATAAAAGTTGCAAAAAATTGGAAAAAGAATATGCTGAAGTTAAAGGTGCAAAAACCACTAATTTAATAGCATCTTACAAGGAGTATGTTGGTCACGGAACTGATATGTTAAGGCATATACAAAAGGATTTAATAAATAATATTAAACAGTTTATTAAATAATACCACTTTTAGATTTAAAAATCTTGCAAACCAGAGTGCGAGTAGCGCAAGCAGGAATCTATATTGAAGTCGAATTTATCACTTTCCACAAATCTTTGAAAAGAGTCCTAACGTATTTTAACGAAATTTTCCCATAAAAATTCTGGACTTTGTATCGTTGCTTAGAACTTTTATTTTCAAATATAATTTCCTGTTCATTCTGCTCTCTTATCTTCAAAATTCTCTGCTGGTATAACAGATATGCAATAATAAACTTTGCTTTTTCATCTACCATAGAACCGTAATTAGCAAAGAAATATCCCGCTAATCCATTAATAAAAGCCCTTTTTGAAAATGGTTTTTTAAAAATGGTCTGCCAGTAAATTACGTTTCCATTTTTCTGCATCCCGCTAAAACATTTACTGCACAATATTGTAAATTTTTCTATTTCATCTTCTTCATTTAAATACAAAAAATTAAAAATTTTTTCATCGTTTTCAAATTTTGTTTTACATTTAAAACACTTATTTTTATGTTCTATACCCTTCAACGCCATTCATACGATTATAAAATAATTTCTGAATTGAGGAATGCAGAAATTACCACAAAGAGGGAATACCTTAAAAAGTCAAAGGTCAAAAGTT
>CAZWFP010000081.1:0-5306 GCA_964633175.1 uncultured Planctomycetaceae bacterium
TATTGCTTATACCTAAAAAAATACTCCCTCTATTTGATAAATAGATTTTTATATTAATTTAATTTATATAATAAAAGCTTCATAATGGTAACGCTACTGACGATAGTATTTTTTTTAATATGCATACTGATTGTGATAGCTGTGCTGATCCAACCACACGAAGAAGAAGGTATGGGAGGGATTTTTGGTTCTTCAGGACCAGAATCATTTTTTGGTGGCAAAGGCAATATAACGATGATTAAGATTACCACCGTATTAGCTGCGCTTTATTTCATTATAATAATAGGAATCCACAAACTAAATGCAAGTAGGCAAGCGCCAGAGACAATTAAAAAAGAAAAAACGCAACAAACTAGCACTAATACCAAGACTATTCCTGTTCAAACACCTACCACGAATAAAAAATAAATTACTTCTTTTAATTCAAATCCAATTAAAGAACGGTTTTGACAAGGCAACGAATTATTTATTATTTTATTACGAGTATGTGAGTTTAGTGAGTTAGATATCTTATCAAACTTTAAATATTGAACATATAAGGTCCGATAATATCCATTATGTTAAATTATAAGCTTCCTATAGATTCCTATACTTTCAGGCGTTTTCATTACATATATATTATATGAATTCAATATATACTGATGTAAAAATGGTTTTCAGTGAAAACTACATGGTTAAGATTTAAAATTAAGGAGAATAATATGGAGATAATTGATGATGAAGAGAAAATAAAGAAAATTTGTGAAGAAGAGCATCTTCTATATAATTCCATAAATTTACGCCAGGTATTTGGTATGTTAAGAACCTATTATGAGTCCTTGCCACAAAGCGTTCAGGACGAATGGATTCTATTTGCGAAGTCGATAAAAACTCCTAATTATAAATATGGACTTCGTAAAAGACTAAAACGTTCTAATTTGAGATACGCCAGGACTTATCTTATGGGTTCTGCCAGTGGTATTTTCATACGACTCAATCAAATGGGCATAGTAAGGAAGATTATCAATGAGCCTCGAATAAACACGCCTACTTGTATTCCGGCAGTATCACCCCCTAGCGCTCTTTATGCCAGTGCTATTAGGGAAGGCATACTTTTATCTTGGCAAGATTATACACCACCGTGTGAACCATTCAGTCATTTAAAAAAGGTAAATATTTTCTTTACTTTATACTGTGGTTATTATTTATCCATTAATAATAAAAATTTTGACGTCAGGAGCAAAATTGTAACTGTTTTAACCCAACCCACAAAAGAGCGGTTTCTTTTAAGATATCTTGTACTTCCTTATAATAAATTGATAAAACTCCAGGACATACCGCAAGTTACCATCAGATTTCAGATGGATACCATTTTATTGGCGGACGATTATGCACCTGTAATAAGTTATCTAAGCGGAGAAGCTGAAGTTCAATGGAACAAAGAAGGTGTAAGTAAACTCCATAAAATTACAGAAGAGTTTGCAAGAATATCTCCTGAAAATGAGCTAATAAAAGGTACGAATCCACGATACATCAAATCCACGCGGCTTATCCTGCAACCAGGCAACGCCTCCATTAAATATAAAGAGGAGAAAATATACGCACAATAGCGCACACCTTATTCCACCCTCCACAACTGTTACTTCCAGAAATTACCATATTTGCCGTTATTGCAAGCCCAAAGGGCGTGGCAATCTCATTTTCACCATTCGTCATTTGTGTATTCATCATTTAATACTTGTTATATTATTATTTTATTCCGCCTTTGCGCATTAAAGTAGCACAGGCATTCTTGCCTGTGAAAGACAAAGATACACAGACAGGAATGTCTGTGCTACCTTAAATTTTAAACCTTGAACTTTTGACTTTTGACTTTGTAAGGTATTCCCTCTTTGTGGTAATTTCTGCGTTACTTCTAGAGTTTAATAAAAAGCAAATTTTTAATTTATACTTCTTTTAATCATCTATGTGTGGGCTAAAAAATAAGCGATTTAAAAAAGGAATAATACTATTGTGGGTATTAATCATTGCTTTTGTATTTTCTCTTGTCTTCCTGGGACTTTATCCAAAACTACATCTTTGGAGCAGCGTTACTAATAAGATTTACGATGAAACATATACAAACTGGTATTTTTATTCTGCGCAGGAGTTTGCTAAGAAAATACTTATGGAGAGTGCTTATACAAATGTTAACAGTCCAAACCAGGTTTGGGCGAGAGATGATTTGGAGTATAGGTTTTCTGACACTAACTATTTCACAATTTCCATAAAAGATGAAGATGGTAAACTGCCATTAAATAACGTCTTCTCCAGAGACCTTTTAAACCCTATTTCAGAAACTTATCAGAGAATATTTTCAAGATTATTAAAAATCGCAAAGTTTCCCAATGAATTAAATGATTTATTTAAGTTATGGGAAGAAAGAATAAAAATTTATCAAACAAAGGTTAATTTATTGACCTTTGAAGAATTCATATCGTTTCCACAATTTCAATATAAATACATATTCAATAATGAATTCGTTCCTTTAAGTGATTTTGTCACCGTTTATAGCACAGGCAAAATAAATGTTAATACCATTCGCAAAGAGGTTTTTCTTTCACTTTCTGACAATATAACTGAAAAAGCATACGATCTGCTACAAGACATAGTTAAAAACTCTTCTACCGGAATAAAAAATGTTAGTGATATAAGTCAGTATTCTGAATTTGAACCTTTTTATAATAGCATCAAGGATTTTTTAACAGTAGAAAGTTTATATTTTGTTGTAGAAGTTAGGATTTTTTACGAAGGAACTGTTACAACAAAGCGATTTTTATTCAGTAAAAATGTTGATGGTAAAAAAATAAGATTTTATAAGATAGCAGAAATACCACAATATCAATTACAAATTACGCCAAATGATAAGTTAAAATGGCAAAAATTACCCCAAGAAAATGACTGAGAAAAAACTATTTTGTGCTAACTGGAAAATGAATAAAACGATAGAAGAATCGCTGCTATACATTAAAAATTTAACCGAAACGTTAAAGGAAGAGGAGTTTAACTCAAAAGAGATAATAATATTTCCAAATCCATGTGTTATGGAGAGTTTGTGGAGAATCATAGGATTTTATCATTACAATATAAAGTTAGGTGGGCAAAATTTCTATCCAGCAAAAAGCGGGGCTTATACCGGAGAAGTATCAATAGATATATTAAAAGATGTCGGCATAGAATACTTTTTAATAGGTCATTCTGAAAGACGCCACATTTTTGAAGAAACACAGGATTTCATAGATAAGAAAGTTCTTTTTGCCATAGAAAATAAAGTAAAGTTCATATATTGCTTTGGAGAAAAATTTGAAGATAGACAAAATAATAAAATAGAAGAAGTTATCAAACAGCAATTAAATGTTTTCAATAATGTAAATTTAACGGATAATATTTATTTTGCTTATGAACCGGTTTGGGCTATAGGAACGGGTATTAGAGCAACAAAGGATGATATAATAGATATAATAATGCTGGTTAAAAAGGTATCAGGTGGAAAAATAACTAAGTTAATTTATGGTGGTAGCGTAGATGATAAAAACGTAGGAGAATTATCCGATATTAAGAGTTTATGTGGTTATCTGGTAGGATCTGCAAGTTTAGACCCTCGAAAATTCGCAGAAATTATCAGAAAAGGATGAAGAAAAATTAAGAATTATCTATCTTGGCTATATATAACCTATCAAAAGGTGTGACAACAGATAATAGAGTTATTATAATCTCCGGAGTCAGTGGTGTCGGGAAAAGTTCTATTATTTTTGAACTGGAGAAAAACATCCCGTTTGTTAAAAAATCAGTTTCAGTCACTACTCGCCCTAAAAGGCAAAATGAAGTAGACGGTAAAAATTATTATTTCGTAAATGCTAAAAAATTTTTAGAGTTATTACACAAAAACGAAATCGTGGAGCATACAAAAGTTATTGGTAATTTTTATGGGACCTTGCGAACTGAATTAGAAAAAATATGGCGCTCTAAAAAATATCCCCTCTTAGATGTTGATTACAATGGTATTATAAATTTAGACAAGTTAGGTATAAAATCATTAAAGATATATCTTGTTCCTCCGAATTACAATGAACTCATAAGAAGACTTATTAGCAGAGGTATAAGTCAAAAAGAACTTTCACGAAGAATCAAACTTATAACCAACGAATTAAACAATATTTTCAATTTAAATATAACTTCCAAAGCATTACCAAATCTTTCATTTGACAAGATTTATACCGATAAATATGATTTTATAATTAAAAACGATGATTTTAAAAAAACTGTTAAAAAGATAGAAAAATATATTAGGAGGCACGAATGGAAGTAGCGAAAATAGAAGAAGCAAGCAAAAAAGTAGGTGGTTATTATAAACTCAGCATTCTGGTCCAGCAAAGAGTGAAAGAATTAGTAAGTGGTTCTGCTCCCTTAGTAGAATTAAAATCAAATGACCCAGTGGAGATTGCATTAGAAGAAATAATTCAGGGTAAGGTGCAGTTAGAAATCAAATAATTATTGAAGCAGAAAAACATATTATTAGGAGTAACAGGCGGAATTGCCATATATAAAGTTTGTGACTTAATCAGATTACTGCAAAAAGATGGACATTTAGTATCGGTCATCCTAACAGAGGGAGCAAGAAAATTTGTTCAACCACTATTGTTTGAAACACTTACTCAAAACAGAACCTATTATGACTTATTTACGGAAAATAACCCTTTTGACGTTCCAATACATATAGGATTAGCCCAGAATAATGATATTATAGTAATAATTCCTGCTACCGCAAACATAATAGCCCAAATTTACGTCGGATTATGTAGTTCATTGCTTACTTCAACTATATTGACCTTTACTAACGACGTTTTATTCATTCCTGCTATGAATACCAATATGTATAAAAATAAGATAACGCAAAGAAACATAAGAGCACTAAAAGCGTTAGGGTATCATTTTCTCAAACCTGATAAAGGCATTCTCGTGTGTAAAACAGAAGGAGAAGGACACTTACCCGCTGTAGAAAAAATCAAAGATTTTATATATAAGTTTATTTAGATACTTCTTACTATAAATTTTACAGAAATTACCACACTTTCAAATTTCCCTTTTGTAGTTACCCTTTACCTTTTATTCTTCATTCTTCCTTTATTCCGAGTTAGCGAGTTTAGCGCGTCAGATTTCTTTGAAACTTTCCCACTTAAAACTCTACCTATTCCTTACTTGATTTTACAACTTACTATATACAACTTATTAAATCGCAAACCTAAAAAAATGAGATTGTTGTTTCCAATAAAATAATTATCACTCTC
>CAZWFP010000082.1:0-4459 GCA_964633175.1 uncultured Planctomycetaceae bacterium
CTTAAATAATTTTTTTATTTACCCTATAGTAGCCCTGTTCTACGGTAGCCCCGTTTTACGAAAGGAAGATATATAGTAATCCTGTTCTACGAAAGATAAAAAAGAAAAGAGAGAAAAAGGGGTTTTTCGTAGAACAGTTCTACTTATAATTAATAATCGTATCTTTTATGAAAAAGAGAGAAAAGAAAAACCTTAAAATAGATAAAAACCGTGATTAAAAAGCATAAAAAATTCAAGATTTATCGTTTTACAATTCCCTTTGGCGAACTATTGGGGTTGGTATTAATATTTTTATTTAAAGATATATTTTGATATAATGATAACTATGGATGCTTTAGAGATATTAAAAGAGAGGGTTATTAATAAGGTAGTACCGCCGTATATAGTTTTAGGGTTAGATCCATATATAGATAAGATTCCGCCCTGCTATCTTAAGAGGGATGTAGATATTATAACATCTATAAAATGGTGGGCTGAAGATGTATTATACCTGTGCAAAGACGAGGTGGTAGGTGTAAAATTTCAAATGGCTTTTTTTGAGTTTTTAGGAAGTGAAGGTATTAAGTTATGTCTTGAATTAATAAAACGGGCAAAAGAAGAATATGGTTTTTTTGTTATCTTAGATGCAAAGAGGAATGATATTCCTGAGGTAGCGCAAGTTTATGCTCAAACCTATTTGAAGAATGAATGGATAGATGCCTTAACTACCACTCCATACTTTGGCATAGATAGTTTAGATGCATTTATAAAAGTCGCAAGAGCAAATCAAAAATTAATATTTGTTGTGGTATATTCTTCAAATAAAGGGGCAATGGATTTTCAAAGGATAAAAACTGGTGATAGAGAGTTTTGGGAAGAAGTGTTGGACAGAATGTATAAGGTGTATAATAACGAACAATATTTGGCGTTTGTAGTTGGTGCCACAAATCCGGCTGCTGTTAGAAAGGTACAAGATACTTTTAAAAGTTCGTGGATTCTAAGTCCTGGATTTGGCCCACAAGGGGCGGATGTTCAAACGTGGAAAAGAATATATTTAAAGCCAGTCAGTAATGTTTTATTTAATCTTTCGCGAACGTTGACAATCCCAGATCCTTTAGGGCACTATATGGAAAGGAAGGTGTATGCAGGATTTATACGAAACAAGATTAAAGAATGGAGAGCGGTATTAAATCCGCTTTATGAAGTTGTGTGAGTGAGAAAATAGTTTTAGGTTACACAGGTAAGTTAGATACGGAAATATCTTTATATTGGTTAGCGAAAATTAAAAGATATGATGTATATGCCTGTTCTATACAGATAGGGCAACAGGAATATTTAAATCCTTTAGGGGAAAAAGCGATCGAGTCGGGGGCAAAATCATCGTATATTGTAGACCTGAAAAATGAATTTGCAAACGAATATATTCTTCCAGCCGTTTTTGCGCAGGTTAGTTATGAAAGCGGATATAACCTTTGTCATGCGATTTCACGCCCATTGATTGCAAAAGAGTTGATAAAATATGCTTATGAAGAAGGTATAACGAAAATTGCTCTTGGTTGCAGAGGACTGGGGAATGATCATATAAGATTTCAAAAGTGTATAGCTGCATTATCCCCGGATTTTGAACTTGTGTTTCCTGTAAAAGAACTAAAATTGAAAAATATAAACGATGATAAAAAGTTTGCTAAAGAGCATAATTTAGGCGACTACGATAATTATATGGATATAGACCAGAACATTTTTGGTAGAACTATATCGCTGTCGGACAATTTATATAAAATAAGCGATGTTCCATCCAATGCATTTTTCTGGGTAAGCGATGTTAAAAATACCCCTGAACAACCTATAGAAGTATCCATTGAGTTTAAAAAGGGGAAACCATTTAAATTAAATGGTGAAAAGTTATTATTTCATCAGATATTGGAGAAACTTAATTTATTGGCTGGTAAATATGGGATAGGGAAGATATTAACGGTAGAAAATTCTCTCTTGGGTAAAAAAAACTACGAATATTATGAAATACCTGCAAGTATAGTTCTATATAAAGCTATAGAGTTCCTAAAAGGATTGATTTTTGATCATAGAACGTTGCAAATAAGTAATATGCTTTCAGGTGTTTTTGCCGCACTGATTTATAGTGGAGAATGGTTTAATAAGTCAACAGATGGTATTATAGGTTTTTATAATAGGTTGAGAAAACATGTAAATGGAATAATAACATTAGAATTGTTTAAAGGTAGTGTATCCGTAAAAAAATGGGGATTAAAGGAATAGATTATACTCCTAACACTTTAATAAAACAGTTGGAAGAGAAGAATTTGACATTTAGTATAGCAGAATCGTGCACGGGTGGACTTATATCTCATTTTATTACAAATATAGAAGGTATATCGAAATTTTACAAAGGAGGTGTAGTATGTTATTCTAACGAATCTAAGATATCTATCCTGAAGGTTGATAAATCTATATTGGATACTTATGGTAGTGTAAGTAGGGAAGTAACAGAAGTTTTAGCCATTAATGTGAAGGCAATTTTTAAATCTGATATAGGAATAGGTGTAACTTGTTATGCTTCACCAACAGATGAAGATATAACATTGAAAGGGCTTTCCTTTGTATCTATCTCAGTTCCAGAAAATACCATAACATTACGGAAAAAGTATAAGGGCTCAAGAATTGAAATAAAAAATTCCTTGGCGAAATTTGCTATAGAGCAACTGTTATACGTATTGAAGTGACAAAGCATGCAAACCAAAATTGATGAAATTGCGAAAAGTTTAAATATTCATCCCAAAATAGTAGAACTTCTTATGGGAAGAGGGCTAACATCTATAGAAGATATAGATTCTTTTGTAAATTTAAACATGAACATTTTACACAGGGCTTTGGAATTTCCTCCATTGCAAAAGGTTGTAGATGTTATATCTTCCTCAGTAAGAAATAATTGTAGAGTAATATTGTATGGTGATTCCGATATGGATGGCATTGCAAGTATGGCTATTATTTATAAAACTATTAAATATATAACTGACAATATTGAGGTAATAGTGACGGAAAAGGCGTTTAGTAGTTATGGTGTAAATTTCAAATTGTTTGAGGATAGGGTGCATGAGAAAACGCTGTTGATTTTTTTAGATGTGGGAACATCAGATATAGATAGATTAGAGAAACTTAAAAAGCGAAGTGGATGTGTAATAGTAGTTATAGATCACCACGAAAATTTAAACAGGAAGGAGGATAATGTTATAGTTTTCAATCCAAAGTGTTATGATAATAATATTATAGGGAATCTTACCAGTTCTGGGCTTTCTGTGTTAGTGGCTCTTGGATTATTTAGTGGAATAAATAAAGATGAACAGGATACAATTTTATTGGAGCTGTTAGAAATTGCAACATTAGGTACCATAGCTGATATGGGGAAACTTACTGGATTAAATAGAACAATAGTAAGGTTGGGATTAAAAAGTTTATGTAATCCGGTAAATTATGGTTTACAATATTTGCTGAAAAATGAGGTAAAACTATTTAATGATGTAAGTATAAAGGCGCTCACTTTTAAAGTAATACCTCGTTTTAATGCGTGCTGTAGGATGGGCAATCCAATGTGTGCCTTTGATTTTTTAATAGAGAAAAACGCTGAAAAAGTAAAGAAATACTCTGAGATTCTTACGCAGTACAATGAAGAAAGGCGTAGAGAAGAACAGAAAATTTTAAGTATTGAAGAAGACATTGGTAATAAAAACTACATCTTGTTATATGGAGATAATTGGCATCCGGGGATAATAAGTAGTATATCTACTAAATTGGCTATGGTGCATGGTGTTCCCACAATTATTATGACGAAAGTTGAAAATGTATGGAAAGGTTCAGCGAGATTTCCTAATGGCAATATATTAGACGTGTTGGAAAATCTATCAAATTATCTAATAAAGTTTGGAGGGCATAAGGAGGCGGCAGGTTTTGAAGTAGATGAGAAAAATTTTGATGTGTTCGTGCAGAGGATCAGTGAAGTTATGGATAGGATAAAATTGCCCGAAAATAATGAAAAAGTAGATGTAGAAATAGAACTTTCTGATATTGACAAAAGTTTTATTCTTGGTCTTAAAAAACTTGAACCTTTTGGAATTGGCAATCCAAGCCCAATATTTAAAATAAAAGAAGCAAATATATATTCAATTGATGAAACTGATATAAATTTAACAATATTCTTGTATCATAATGCAAAAATATTGAAGGGGGTTGCTAAAAAGTCAATGAAAAATAAATTGCCTCCATCAGAGGTATTAAGAGATATTATATGTAAAATATATTACACAAATTTTAATGAAAATCTTGTAGATAATGAATTGTATTTAGAAATATTTGATTTTAATTAGTTAAGGTATTACTATATTGAGGTAAAAGGGCGGGATGAGGCAGCAATCTGCCAAAGTGAATTGTAAAACGATAAATTTTGAATTTTTTATATCTTTTACTTTTG
>CAZWFP010000083.1:0-4251 GCA_964633175.1 uncultured Planctomycetaceae bacterium
TAAGTTCTCCCAAACCACCCATCCCAACATCTATCGATTTTGATGACATAGGAAATATTGGTATAGGTAATTGTGGAATGGAGACGGACTTCCACCAGACGTGTACTGGTGGCGGTATGGGTAGAGGATTAAGAAGATTAATCAGAAATTTACAGCCAGCGGATTGTGAAGAGTGTAGGCCTATTCTTTGTTGTAAAAAAGATGATATGGCATGTATTGATAAATTATTAAATGGGGATCCCTGTCAGACAAGATGTGCCGGTGTAATAAAATGTGACGAAAATCCACCTCAGTCTTGTTGTGAGAGTGTTTATGCTAAATGTGTGGAAAATAGCTGGGCAGCGGCAGTTGATAGTTGTGAAAATATACCCGAGCTACATAGTAGTACTACTTATCAAAAACTACAGGAGATTCAACTTTTACTTTTGCACGGTAGATGCCCCGATGTAATAGAGAAATTGCCTAACCTTATTAATGAGGTAAAAGATAAAGCAAAAATTCCTACAATCCCACCAGCGGCGTATGATGAACTTTGCAAAGATGTAAAAGTAGATGATTCAGAAATAGAAAAGATTGAGATATGTAGAGAGGCAACTAAAAAATGTCAGCCAGAATGCACTAAAAAGGAAGGTGATAAAGAAATATTGGATATGGAATGTTTCAAGAAATGCATAAGCGCTATGGGCTGCGAGCCGGATGTGGTAGAGCCAAAATGCACGAAGAATGAAGATTGTCCTAAAACAAGTTGTTCCGACATTGTTTGTCCATCTCTACCCTGCCCTAAACTGGAACCTGTTTGTGAAGGAGGTAAATGTATCTGCAAGTCAGTTAGTGACGGGGACGGTAACAATGAAATTTGCACTGACAACTTAAAAAGAAGGTGCAGTTTAATAACAGCACCTTGTCTGCCTGATTTTTGCAAACCGTGTTTCCCAGAATCAGTTTGTAAGATACCTTCAGGGAGATAATACAAAAAAACAGCTGAGACGTTATATGATTATTAGACGATGTTCTTAATGTGAAAGGTTTGTCCGTATTTTGAAATAAGCAGGTTATTTTTGTTTTTCACTACTATTACGTCTTTTAATCCTATTACCTTTATTTTGTTGAAATCCCCAAAAAGATTGATGTTTTCTGCATTGTAGGTAGTGAGAACGTTTTTTGTATAATTGCCATTTTTATTTTTTATAAAGTCCACCACATTTTCCCATGTGCCGATATCAGACCAACCAATATTTGCATACGGAGTTGCCAATATTTTTGTCTTCTGAAGCAGGGAAAATTCTATAGAACCAGGTGAGCTCAAAGAATATGCTGACTTGACATTGCCGTTAGCGATCTTGTGAAGAAAATTAAATAGTGGCTTTACTTTTTTACATTCCTGCATAAATGTTTTAAAATGCCAGAAGAATATGCCACAATTCCATCTATATTGTTTATCTTTTGCAAAAGATAATGCACGGTTTATCAGAGGCTTTTCAATAAATCTATCTACCTTATATATAGGGAAGGAAGCATCTTCTGAAATTTTCTCACCGACTTTTACATAACCGTGATGTATACTGGGAAACTTTATAGGTGATGTAAAAAGATATAAGAATTCCTTATGCTGTGTAGCAGCATCAATGCCTTCTTTGAATTTACCCACATCACTTACTATATGGTCTGTAGCAAGGTTGAGGAGGAACATTGGTCCTAATCTTTGAAATATTTTGAATGCGCCATATATTAGTGCAAAGGCAGTATCTTTTGTATCTGGTTCAATGAGAATGTTTTTGTAAAGCGATTTTGGCAGTAAGTCATATATAAATTTTCTCTGGCTTCTGGTAGTAAGTATAAATATACGTTCTTTTGGAACCAACTTTTGTGCGAAAGAAATGGTATTTTCAAGAAGAGTATTATTATTTTTGGTAAAACTGCTAAAAGGTCTGAAAAGAAACTTTGGCATATTAGCATCAACAAATGGCCAGAGCCGTTTACCGCTACCACCTGCAAGTATGAGGATAGCAGTATCTCTCACGCAAACTGTAACCTCCCACTAGTAAATTCATATGCTCTATCAAAGTCTATATCATAGCGCCATGACATATGGGCTGCGATTATAAAACCTTTGCCAGCATCTTTTAATTTTTTCATGGTTCGTAAAACAATTCCCAAATTCTTCTCATCTAAATTATTAAAAGGTTCATCTAACAGAAATACCTTCGGATTTTGGCAAAGTAATTTCGCCCAGAAACACATTTGAATCTGCCCTCCCGAGAGTTCACTTAGATTGCTATTTCTTAGTTCATATAGTTCACAATCCTTCAAAATCGCAATACAGTGTTTCAGTTGAGTATATGGTATGTTTCTTAGGTTAGTATTATATGGATACCTTCCCATAAGTATTAATTCTTTGACAGTTACGTTAAGAAAATTTTCTGGTTGCTGTCTTAGATAGCCAATTTTTGTATATAATGTTCCATCATACTTGTCAATAGAACTACCTTCAATAATAATTTTGCCTTTTGAGAACTTTAGGATACCTGCAAGGAGTTTGAGAAATGTAGATTTCCCGCATCCATTAAATCCCTTAATAAGAACAATTTCGCCTTTGCTTAAATTGAAATCGGGAACTTCTAACCTAAACCCGCCACCCTCATATTCAAAATGCAAATTCTCAACTTTAAGCATCACTTAGTATTTAGTTCGTATTATAGATTAATTTTAACGCAACACAAGATATAATTGTAATAGAAAAGGGGGAAGCTTCTATTATAATTTTGTCCTAAGGTAAAAATGGTTTTCAATAAACGTTGAACTTTGAACTTTAACTTTTGGCTTCTTATATAAAACTGTTTCCTAATGGTTACAAAATTAAACATGTTACATTTGGGTATCAAGTGAGAATAACAAGTTACATATATAGAGGTAAAACAAGGTATAGGTTTTGCTATTCGCATAAAAAGTGATATTTTTAAAAAAACGATTATATAATAGGTATAATTAAAAAAAGTGATTACAATTATATAAGGAGTAAAATATTATGGGAACAATAATAGTTGTAATAGTGTTAATATTATCTGCCCTGGCAGGAGGGATATATTATTATCAAAGTATGGATAAGCCGATCCACCAAATTACTCAGAGCCAGAGTGTAGAATATCCGAAATATCTGTCAAATATGCTTATAAGTTCGGATACCATTTACAAAATATTCAGCAAATACCTAAAAGGAGTAAGAGCGGAAGAAAAGTTAAGGGAGGTTGATGAGAATAACATAACGTCTATAATTAACGTAAAATTTAGTGCAGACGGGTCGGACCATACCGTTATGTTTAAAAATTCTGTTTCTATATTTACGAATAATTTAAGTCCGTCTGTTGACATGTCCAAGGTGGAAGAACATATAAACAGTAGAGGTATCAGATTGTACGTTAGTAAGAGAGCCAACAAAGGGAATTTGGTATTTCCGAATTTATTAAGCTTTGGGGAGGAACCTCGTCCTGCGCGCTTCAAAGGTAAGGGAGGGCAAAAAAAGGAGGGCATTAACGCAAGCCCCTATGACCCTATTGACATCTACGCTTATATAAATAACGGCAAGATATTGATACATTCAACATCTCTTTTGTCTTTTTTGAATGGAGGGTATTCCGGGAGGAAAAAGAAGGAATTTTTAAGTATCTTCCTTCCTATATTGCAAAAAATTAGAAATCAGATACAAAAAGAACAATCCGAAAGAATAGGCAATATTTCCTCTTAACGACTATTCTGAAAGTTTGGCACTTGAAATGTCTGTATCTTCTCCTTGTCCACCTTCTTTGCCATCCGCTCCATACGAAATTACCTCGAACGGCTGGTCATTCCTGCCAGGTTTTAAATATACGAATTCATTTCCCCATGGGTCTTTTGGTAGAACCGCCTGTGTCAAATACCCTCCCTTAGGCCATTTATCTGGCTTCACGTAAGATGGCATTGTAATCAAATCACTTAATTTTTCTGGATACTTACCAAAATCCATGTGAAATGCTTCAATCGCTTGAACCAGATTAGAAATATTTGCCTTAGCAGCTGCTATCTTTGCCTGAGGCGTCTTACTTAAAAGTCGCGGTGCAATAATAGCCGCCAGAAGACCAATTATCATTACAACCGCCAATAATTCCAATAACGTAAAACCTCTTTTCTTATTCATACCATCTTCAATATATTATAATCCTTTGCTTTACTCTTTACCTAAACCCTTTACCTAAACCAGAAAAGTTCAGCTCCATT
>CAZWFP010000084.1:0-4212 GCA_964633175.1 uncultured Planctomycetaceae bacterium
TTGAACTTTTGACCTTTGACTTTTTAAGGTATTCCCTCTTTGTGGTAATTTCTGCTTTTCTTAAAATATTTATTTAATTTTCTAAAATTTTATTAAAATCTCTACTTTAATATGAAAAAAAAAGCGTTATGTACCAGAAGAGATAATTTATATAGAAGGAGGTGTATATGAAAAAAACAGTCGCAGTTAATCTAATATTTTTTATTAGCGCTTTAATGGTTAATATGATATTGTCCCAAGCTGCTACAGAATCACCCCTCAAAATAGGCATCGTTAACATAAAGAAAATTTTTGACGATTCTCTGGAAGCAAAGGAAATAAAGAGTTCTCTGGAAAAAGAACAAAAGGACGTTGAAAAAAAAATAAATGAAATGGAAAAAAAAATGAAAGAATTGCAGGAGGAAATAAGCCAGTTACAGCAGACAGGGGCTGGAGATTTCACCATAACTGAGAAAAAAAAAGAATTGGCTACTTTAAAAGCAAATTATGATTTCGAAAGACAGGAATTCGGACAAAAATTAAGAGACAGGGTCAATAGATTTACTTTAGAACTGTATAACAAATTTAGAAACATCATTGAAGAATATGCCATTAAAAATAAATTTACTCTTGTTTTAAAGGTAGAGGATAGGGATTTACCTTACGACCCTAACTATCCAACTGACGAAAGAATTCGTCCCCGCACTGTAATTTATTACAAAAATGAACTTGATATAACGCAAAACATCATAGATGAAGTAAATAAAAGATACCTTGAAGAAAAAGCCCAACCTAAAAAGTGATATCACAACTATCCAGGAGAAAGTAAAAAGTATGAATGAAATAAAAACTCAAAGGTCAAAATTCAAAACTCAAAAGTTGAAAGAGAAATCCAACTCGCTAACTTGCAATAAAATACCTAATACCGAACTACTATAACTATGGATATGATACTATACAGGAAACAAAGAACCATAAAGAAAGAGGTGGTTATTGAAGGAGTTGGATTATTTACAGGCAAAAAAAGTATAGTTAAAATCGCTGGCGCTCCTGAAAACACAGGTATTACATTTATACCAAAAAACGGCTTCTGCACTCGCCCCATAAAACTTGACTTAGATACCATATCATATAGCAATAGAAGAACTATCCTTGCCTTCAATAATATAAGAATTGATACAATCGAACATTTAACCGCTGCCATCTCCTGTATGGACATAGACAATGTAACAATAGAAGTTGATGGACCTGAAATACCTGTTATGGATGGTTCATCCCGTGAATTCGTTAACGCCCTTGAAAACGCCCAAATTGTGGAACAGAATGAAAAGAAGCCAATATATGTTTTACAAAAACCTGTTTATTACCAGTCAGACGGCACAAGCATAGTTGCGCTCCCTTATACCGACGGCCTTAGAATTTCTTACACCCTTGAATACAATAATTTTATCCCACCCTTTTCACAAACCGCTACTTTCGACATAACAACAGAAACATTTAAAAAAGAAATATCAGCCGCAAGAACCTTTTGCCTGCGCAAAGAGGCAGAAGAAATATTCAGAAACGGTGAAGGACTGGGTGGCAATTTAAATAATACCATTATCTTAGATGATGTCCTACAAAATCCTAACGGAAGTTTAAGATTTTATAATGAACCTGTCAGACATAAAATTCTGGATTTACTCGGCGACATTTCAGCGTTAAACGTTGGTTTACGCACTCATATAGTTGCAATCCGCTCCGGACACAGAACTAACCTCGAATTTTTGGCAAAATTGAAAAAAGCAATAAATGAAAACACACAGAAAAATTCTTTAAACATCCTTTCCATCCTACCACACAGGTACCCTTTCCTCCTGGTGGATAAAATTATAGAAGTTGACCCCCAACGAAAAGCAATAGGAACAAAAAACATATCTATAAATGAGCCATACTTTCAAGGACATTTTCCAGGCGAACCCATTATGCCCGGCGTCCTCCAGATCGAGGCAATTGCCCAACTCGCAGGCGCTATGTTCCTCCTCAATCAAAATATTAAAAAATACCCTATCCTCCTTTCCATAAAAAACGCTAAATTAAGAAAAATCATAAGACCAGCAGACCAACTCTTCATAGAAGTAGAAACTCTAAAACTAAAAGATAAATGGGCAGTTGTAAAAGGACATTGTAAAGTCGCCAATAAAATAACCGCAGAAGCAGAAATCACCTTCATGTTCGTCGAAAACGTTTCTGACTATGCCAATACATAATAGCGCTATTCTTCATAGCACCGCTCAAATCGCCAGCACAGTCGAAATAGGACCAAGTGTATATATCGGTAAAAACGTCATAATAAAAGATAATACCAAAATTTTAGGCAATGCTTACATCTTTGATAATACCATAATCGATGAAGGTAATATAATCTATCCTTTTGTAACCATCGGTGCACCAGCCCAAATTAAAGGTTATGAACATACCCCAGAAGATAAAGTAATAATAGGTAAAAATAATGTAATAAGAGAATTCGTCAGTATTCATAAGGGCTCAATAAGAGGCGACCACCTTACCAAAATCGGCGATAATAATTACATTATGGCTTATTGCCATATAGCCCATGACTGCTTTATCGGTAATAACGTTATAATGGCTAATAATGTTCAAATGGGTGGACATGTAACAATAGAAGATTATACTAATTTCGGCGGATTTGTCGGAATTCACCATTTTACCACTGTCGGTAAATATTCTTTCGTTGGTGGATTTTCAAGAATCGCCCACGACGTCCCACCCTACCTTATGGTAAAAGGCGTCCCAGCAAAACCAAAATACGTTAATGCTGTCGGCCTCAGACGAAATGGCTTCCCAGAAAAAACCCTAGAATCATTAAAAACCGTTTTCAAAATGCTATACATCGAACTTAAAGGTAAAAAAGAGGTAAAAGATTATGTAACTAAAAACGGCTTGTATTGCGAAGAAGTTATAACCCTTTTGGATTATTTACTAAAAAGCGAAAAAAGCCCCTCAGGTAGATATAAGGAACTCTTCCGCAAAACTTAACCACCAGATGCAATTGTTCTCCCCGCCTCCCTAAAATGTTAAAAGTAGGTATCATCGGCATAGGTAAAAGAGGAACTCAATTCTTAAATTCTTTATCTTCCCTCCCGTTTTGCAAAATATCCTTCATATGCGATAAAAATCAAGATAAATTAAAAATAATCATAGATAAATTCAAAAATATAAAAGCGACACAAAATTATAAAGACGCTTACAAAAAAGTTGATGCCATTATTATCGCTACCCCTCCTAAAACCCATTTCGAAATAGCAAAGTTCTTCCTCCAACACAAAATCCCTATACTACTGGAAAAACCTTCAACACTAAACGTTAAAGAAACAGAAATCTTATTCGATATCGCAAAAAATAATAATACACATATCCAAATCGGTTATACCGAAAGATATAGCCCACCTTTTCAAGAACTAAAAAACTTTCTTTTCTCACCTGAAGAAAAGAACAATAAAAATACAAAAATCTTTATAGAAGCGCTTCGCTCTAACGAATTCAGCGAAAGAATTAGAGAAATAAACGTCATATTAGACCTTATGATTCATGACATAGATATTATTATGAACATTATAAAAAAAGAACCAGACACTTTATATGGCTTTACATCATCCATTTACGGCGCTCACTACGATTTCGCCAAGGTCATACTTAAATTCCCCAATAATATCTTTGCCGAATGCGCCGCTAATAGAGTCTCCGCCACTGCTATTAGAACCATCACTATATATAAGCCCACCTCTATATACAAACTCAACTTCTTAGACCAATCGCTTACCATCTTTAGTCAAAAACAATCCACCCCTTCTCCTGATTCATTAACTCCTCAACACCTTGTTTCGTTAACCAATACCAACAACTACAACAATGTTAAGGTAATAAAAAATGAATTCAAAAATCTTATTGTAGAAGAGTTTAAAGAATTCGTAAGTTTTATAAATACTCCTTCCAAATACGACCACGAAGTGGATATATTGACATTAAAAACTGTAAATAAGATTGAAGAAAAACTTCATTGTCAAAACTCAAATACGTTCTTTCGCTCTGACGTTATAAAAAGCGCGCCTTAAAATTCAAAACTATAAAATCATATAAATCCACAAATTAGGCAACTGCTATCCAAACCCCATACTAATATAAAATTCTAATATAAAATTATTGTTAGTTAGGATCCACACCAACACACGC
>CAZWFP010000085.1:0-4137 GCA_964633175.1 uncultured Planctomycetaceae bacterium
ATGAAGAATGAAGGATGGAAGGTAAACTACAAAAGGGGAATTTGAAAGTGTGGTAGTTTCTGGATAAACTTAGAAATTGCCACAGTCCTAAATTTCCCCTTTTGTAATTTTTCCTTCATCCTTGGGTTATTACGGCTTTGCGAGTTTAGCGAGTTAGATTTCTCGTTAAACTTTTGAACTTTGACCTGCGCTCTTAAGATTTGAGTAAAGAAGTTATGTTATTTACTCGTGCGCCAATCAGGTCGTAACCAGCTGAATCGGTGATTTTTATTTTATAAATCTGTCCTATCTTTAAATCAGAATCGTTAATATATACAACACCATCTACTTCTGGAGCGTCCATATATGTCCTCCCTTCAAATTGAAAATTATCATTGCTACCATTTCTGGAATTATGAGAATGTTTTCTATCTATTATGCATTCCAGCTCTTTACCAATTAATCCTTTATTTTTTAAGTTAGCAATCTTCTCCTGTAATTTCATTATTCTATCGAAACGTTCTAATTTTATTCTGTATTCAATCTGATCCAAAAATTTTGAGGAAGGGGTATGTGCCTCTGGGGAATAAATAAATGCTCCCAATCTATCAAATTTTATCTCTTCGATCGCCTTACACAATTCTTCAAATTCTTTGTCGGTCTCGCCTGGAAATCCCACAATCACCGAAGTTCTTATAGCAATTTCTGAAGACACACTTCTTATGTAATAAAGCAAATCTTTTATCATTTGACCACCAACCTTTCTGTTCATAGCAAACAAAATTCTGTCTGATATGTGTTGTATGGGAACGTCTATATATTTAACTATTTTAGGTGACTGGGCAATAATGTCAATAACTTCCTTTGTTAAATGCGCAGGGTGAGCATATAATAATCGCACCCATGCCACACCCTCTATCTTTGTTATCTTTTCCAGTAAACCCACAAGTCCGCTTTTTCTGTATATATCCCAGCCATACAGGGTGGTATCCTGCGCAACCAGTATCACTTCTTTCACACCATCCTGAACTAATTCTTTGATTTCATCTACAATCTGATTTTCCGATTTACTTCTCATAGGTCCTCTGATTTTCGGAATGGAACAGAATGAACAAGGATTACTACAGCCCTCTGATATCTTTACATAAGCATAATGTTTTGGAGTAAGTCGTAATCTACCTCTATCGAACAAGCATGGTTCACCATTATTTGCTCTATAATACTTATCCCTTTTATTTTTATTCCATAATACCCTAAGAAAGTCAGCAACACTATCCCTGCTCCTTACGCTTAAAAAACCATCTACATCTTTTAATTCATCTATTAATTTATCTTTGCGGAAATCAACCATACAACCGGTAACGAATACTTTTTTCACAACCCCTCGTTTTTTCATATTTATTGCCTGTTTTATCGTATTTATTGATTCGTCCCTTGCACTTTCAATAAAACCACAGGTATTGATTACTATAGCGTCTGAATCAGAATATTCCTCACATATAATATAACCATTTTCTGCCAGAATGCCAAGCATCCTTTCACTATCAACCAAACTCTTCGGGCAACCTAAACTTATAAAACTTACTTTTTTATTCATTTAAAAAGAAGAAAGATATCAAACAGTGAGGTAGTAAGTAGCGAGGAAGGTTTTTAAATAATGAATATTTAACATTTTATTTGCCATTGCGATTCTGTTTCGGCATTAAACCTTAAACTTTTAACTTTTAGACTTTGACATTTGACTTTTCCTTCCATCCTAATTGTTGTAAGTTAAATTTATCATCATAATTCTGTTTTTTGTAAGCTGTATTTATTTGGACTGTCGTTTCTCTATAATATATATCTCCACTCTTCTATTCTTCGCTTTGTTTTCTTTTGTATCGTTCGGAGCTATTGGTTTGTTTTCGCCATAGCTTTCGAAATGTAAATTAGAAATTGGAACACCCTTTTTAACCAAATATTCAAGAACTGTCAGGGCTCTTGCACCGCCAAGTTCGTGATTTAAACCTGTCTTCCATATACCGATTGTTTTCTGTATAGGGTCACTATCCGTATGTCCGACAATTCTTAAATATAAATCCTTACCCTTTAATACATCAGTTACAAAATCATCTAACACTTTGGCACCTTCCTCTTTTAACAATGCTTTGCCGGCATCAAATAATATCTTATCCTCAATTACCAATTGTTCGTCAGGTGCTATGTGTGTGCCTGGATGTTTTTTCACAAACTCTTCTAAGTCCTTTCTTATCTGCTCACTTAATTTTAATGCTTGTTGATACTTTTCTCTCTGTGTATCCAATTGTGAAGATAAAAACTTGTTTTCAACCTTACATTTTTCCAATTGGGCTTCAAGTTCGCTTTTCCTTGCACTCAACTCATCCGTAATGGTCTTATATGCCTGTGTATCCGTTTCATATTGTTTTAACAAAGTTCTATATCTATCTGATGTCACACATCCTGTGCCCCACAATGAAAACAGGCATAATCCACAAACAATCGCAATAGTTCTCTTCATTATTTGTTACCTCCTATTTTTCTTTCTTCCATTAATGCGCTTTCTAAATCAAGGGGGTTCCCCTTATTATCCTTTGCACCCAACATTGAGGCAACTTGCTGACCTATCTCTTTAGTAAAATCAGAGGGTCTTACAATCTTCCCTTTTTCCAATATATGGAAACTATCGTATACGAAAACACCTATAACAATCATAATCGCAAGTGTCAAAAACAGTAAAACCATCTCCAAAGTGGACTCTTCATAGCCCTCTTGCGCAAAATATGGAACCTCTGTTTTTGGAGAGGGTTTCTTTAATTTTGGTGCAACGGTAACCTCCTCCTCCTCAATTTTCTCTTCTTCTTCCTTTGTCGTTGTCCCACCTTCATCTAAAAGTTTACCCAAATCCACATCTGTCTCTTCCATTGATGTAGATTCCTCCTTAAATAGTGATTCTTCCTGTTCCTGAGGTTGGACGTTTAAATCAAGATTTTCCTCTTGCTTTATTTCCAAAAACAGATCATCACTTTCTTTCTTACTCTCTTGGGGTTGAATTGGAGGTGGTGCTACTTCAATTTCATCGGTCTGCCTTGGGGGACCTTGCGTCAATGATTTCTCTTTTATGTCCAGTTCAATCTCACCCGTCGTGACTGCCGATTCAGAAGTTGGTTTATCAATTTTCACTTCTTCTCTCTTCTTATCAACTTTTTTCTGCTCTTTTGGCTTTTCACTCCTTGGTTTCTCAGTTTTTAATGGTTGCTTTTCTTCTTTAACAGTTTTAACAGGAGGAGTAGGTGCAGCGGATACCGATACCGCAGCCTGACCTTCTGACCCACCATTTTTTTTGAGCAGTTTTATCACGTCACTTTTTTTAAACTTTACTACCTCTGGTTCTTTTACGTCTTTAAATGCCTGTAATTTTCCTTCTGAAACCATATCCATTATTTCCGTTTTCTCTAATGCACACAACTTTTCAACCTCTTCTAAGGTAAGATATATCTTACCTTTAACGCTCTCTTTCAATCGCAAGACATCGGAAGATAAGAATCTTAATTTTTGTGAAACTTCATCCTTAAACGCTACTAATTCACCCTCTGAAACTAATTTTGTTAGGTCTGCCTCACTTATGTTTAGTTCCCGCAATACCGCATCGGCATCCAAAAATTCAGGCACCTATCTCCTCCTTACATTAAACCTGAACACTCTTGCCGCATCGTTTATTATCAATTGTTGTCTACTTTTTCTCCTCTAACTTACATTTCTGTTTCACCTCATTAAAACTCGGTCTGGTAGTTCCAAACGATTCGCAACCGAGATCTGTTTCAAATTTTCTTGCAGCCCAAAACTCTATCTGAGCGGACAAAAGTCTGTATATAAGAATTGTTTTTGTGCTGGAGTCCAACACCACCAATGCATCCTGCCCAGCAATTTTCCCTAGTAATATGGCATTATTCCCTGCGCCTCCTGCCGTCTGTGCCTGCATCGCTGGAACTGCTACTTTATTAACATTCATTACCAACACGCTAGCTGCGACACCTAATACGAACGCCCCTATTACCGCCAATACTCCCTTCATTTTCCCCACCCCCTTTCTTATGTATATATCTCATACCTTCTATTATAATTATAAGATTGTAGATTTAAAATGTCAAGATTAAATTC
>CAZWFP010000086.1:0-3977 GCA_964633175.1 uncultured Planctomycetaceae bacterium
AAACATAAAAAATTCAAAATTTATCGTTTTACAATTCCCTTTGGCGAACTATTGCACAAATAGAGAATTATGAATGATAAATGTAAGAAAAAATCAAAACTCAAAAGCTTCAAAAAAATCCAAGTCGCTAAACTCGCAATAACAAAGAATAAATGTCTAAGATAGCAATTATGAATAGAGTAAAATGTCAAAAGCTCAAGGTTTAAAAGTTTAATAAAAAGCACTTAGGCGGTCTTGACAAGAAAGTGGTGGAATGCAGGGGAATTATGTGAACCTATACAAGAATGCAAGTGTTCATAAAAAATGTTTATAATACTTATATGCTACTTCGGAAAACTCAACAGCCAGGCATCATCAACAGCATAAATCCCTGCTTTTGGGGCAATGACAAAGCCAGGAGTAAGGGAACTGAGAAGTTGAATATAGGGAATTAAAAAATAGAAAATGGAAGATAAACCTTTAACCCTCAATTTCAAATCTTTAATACCATCTTACTGCTTGCTGTTGGTTGTTTGTCAGCTGGTAATTAGCAGCGGATGCAGGTTTAAAGACGTGGATACAGGCAAAACCGATATATTAAAACCATCTGATAACTATGAATTGGGTAGTATGTATCTTATGGAAGGAGACCTTGAAAGAGCAATGGGACAGTTTGTCCTTGCCATACGAAAAGATAAAAACTATGTTGATGCTTATGGGGGGTTAGCAACAGTATATTTCCTCAGAGGCAATACTTATTGTCTGCGAAAGGATTATGACAAATGTTCACAGGACCATCAAAATGCGGTTAAAGCATATATGCAGGCAATGAAATTAAACAACAAGTTTGAATATGCCTACTTCGGCATAGGTAGAATCCTCTTCATAAGATGGCAACTTGAAAAGAATTATAAATGGGTTAAAGAGGCTATAAAATACTTGGAAACGGCTTACAAACTCAATAACAAAAGGGCTATAACCGCCTACTATTTAGGACTTTGTTACTTAGCAGATAACAAAATCGAACAAGCAAAAATATATTTAGAAGAATATCTAAAGAAGGTCCCTGATGCTCCCAATGCCGAACTTGTAAGACAATTCTTAAACGACATTAAAAGCCTATCCATAGAAGAGAAGCATTCCAAAATCTTACAGGATTTAGAAAAAGAATATATAGAAAACACAAACCAGAAATAGCATTATATCTACGCTAAATGATGGAATAAATTTATAGACTTAAATATCTATAAGTAATAATGTTTAATGAAAGGAGGGGAGAAAGTTAGTTAGTAGTAGGAAAGTATGTAGAAGCAGAAATGATTAGTAAAATTAATAAAGAATAAAATTATGGGTATGCAATGTCCAATGAGCGGATGTAAAAGCACAGGATTTTGTACCCACAAGATAATGATGATAGTTATGGTGGTAATAGTTGGAGTGGTAGTATGGTTAATATTAAAAAAGTAGATTAGTGAGAGTGGTAGAGATAGGGAGGAAGATAGCGAATAGAGATGTGCAACAAACAGACGAAGATTTATAGAAATCCTAAAATTCTGATAATACTATATTCCCTTTTATGGAGTATGCACTTTCTTTCTCAAATAGGTGTTCCCAAACTAAAGGTAAAAGACATAGTGGAAATTCAACTGCTACCTGTTGCAAACAGATTTTCTGTAAGTGACGAAATAGTAATACTGGTAAAATTTTCTATTCAGAATAAATATCACATATATCATCCTGATGAGAAAAAGGGAACACCTACTAAAATTGAAGTGGCATCGGACAACGGTATATCATTTATCAAAACTCTATATCCACAGCCCATAGTGAAAGATTATCCTAAAATTGGCGGAACGCTTCTTTTATACGAAAAAGATACCTATGTAGCAACTGTCTTTAAAGCATTAAAAGAATCACGATATACCCTATATTATACAATTACTTATGGACCTTGCACAGATAAAGTATGCTTACAACCGGAAACTAAAAATATATCAGTGGATATAGAAGTTGGTAACAGTATGGCAAACTCTGACCCTAAACTTTTGGGAATATATAACCAACTTAAAAATACCCAACCCTCTCAACGTAGTAATATTATAACATCACTAAAATTTTTATTAGACAATAATATCTTGAAGTATATAGCATTTTTAGTTTTAGGAATAATTAGTGCCTTCACGCCCTGTATTCTGCCTGTAATTCCAATAACCTTAGGATGGTTCCAAACATTATCCAGAAAAAACCAGTTAAAGTTCGTTGGATTTATCTCCCTCTATATTTTGTCTTCCGCTTCAATTTTTGGTTTATTAGGCTTGATATCTAATGCAACAGGAGGATTTTTAGGTTCGCAGTTGGGAAATTTTTACGTAATAATGGGAATATCAACTTTTTTCATATTGCTTACCTACTGGACGATGGGAGCTATGGAACTCCCGTCTTTAAATTTACAAAGCAAATTTTCAGGAAACTGGTTGATAAGTATTTTGTTTGGAGGGCTTACAGGTATAATTCTGTCTCCATGTATAGGTCCCATTCTATTCTGGGTTTTAACTCAGGTTGCTCATAGTAGTTCAAAGTCATCATCGTTTTTTACACTTTTCATATATGCCGTTGGATTAAACTTACCTTTGATAGTTGGCTCCTTTTCACTCTCAACTATTAAAACATTGACTAAATCCCCCACCTTTGCCAATTTAATCAAAATCTTATTCAGCATATTAATATTGGGAAGTATAATATATTTTGCATGGGGTTATTTTGTGAAAATATACTTATATTTAGTCGTTATTACAATCGTCATAGGACTTGCTATAAAAAAATATATGAAATGGCTTTTTGGTTCAATTCCTGAAGTAATAAACCATATAGGGAGTAAAATCCGTGTTTCAGCATTGGTAATATTTCTTGTATTATCTTTAGGGTTGGTTGGGAAGATAGTATTTACAGAAAAAGATACACTATTCGAAAAAGGAACTATTGAAGAGGCATTACCCAAGGCATTACAGCAGAATAAAATATTACTTGTAAAATTTTTTGCTCTATGGTGTCCTGGTTGTTTGGAAGAAAAATATACTTTATTCAATGACGCTGACGTTATCAAAGCATTAAGCGGCTATTATTTGTTGGAGGTAGATTGCACCACTGGTTCCGACAAAAAATATTGTGAAAAGAAACTTGCTGAAATTGGTAGTAAGGGACTGCCTACAATCGCTTTTTTTAATAAAGAAGGTAAATTACTTAACGATTATCTTATATCAGGCCCTATAGAAAAAGAAGAGTTTCTTAAGATTGTAAATAATATCAAAAATAGTATTAAGTAAAATTTTTATGGATTTTCTCATTATAGTAGGAGCAATGATTTTTATTGATAATATGTATGTATTTTCCTGTGATGTGGACATAAATAGAACAAGGTTGGATGGATATAAGATTTTGAAACAAACAAAAGACGCTTTACAAAAACTCAAGGAGGATAAAACTAGCACAAACATTCCTGGCATGTGCGATGAACATTCTGATGAACTGAAAGATACTCAAGTAAATTTAATAAAAATTAGAAGAACTATGAAAAGCATATTTAAAGAGTGTAAAAATTTCCACAAAGAAATCAAAAAACATTGCTATGCTGATAAATCATTTCTCAAGTGTAAAGAGATTATTGCCAACCAGTCCAAATGTTATAAAACGCTCTATCAACAGATATATGAAGTAGAGGAAACTGTAAATTCTTTAAATAATAATATAAAAGAATTATATGATTGTATAAAATTTTTTAGAGGTGCAAAAAGCAAAGAATAAGGAGGAGTGCAATGGGAAACATTATATTTTATGTAATAGCCGCTACCGCTATATTTGGTATATTGTTTTTTATAAAGGGTGGAAGTTGACATTAAAACTATATGGTAGGATACCAATCAACGATGAGTGTGGTAATTTCCAGAATTACCACAAAGAGGGAATACCTTAAAAAGTCAAAGGTCAAAAGTTCAAGGTTT
>CAZWFP010000087.1:0-3841 GCA_964633175.1 uncultured Planctomycetaceae bacterium
TTTTATAGCGTTTTTGCCGATACCGTGTTTTTCTAATAGTTCATCTGCGCTTGCGGACTCACCAAATACATCATTTATTCCTATATGCATAAACTTCTTAAATACGTTGTTTAAAAGTAATACTCTTGCTATAAGTTCTCCTAATCCACAATAGATGGAGTGTTCTTCAAATACAATGACTATTTTTGAATCTTTTGCAATGTTAACTATCCCTTCCGTATCCAACGGTTTTATTGTATGAACATTCACAATTGAAAAACTAGCTCCATATCTTCTTGATAATTCCTGAGCTGCCAAGTAAGAGAATGAAAGTGTTTGTCCATAAGAGAATATAGCAATATCAGAACCTTTTTGTAAAACATCTATTTTTCCGAATTCGAACTTATGTTCCTCTTCTAATATAACAGGCCATTTGTTTCTGCTAAGGCGAACATAAACAGGTGATTTGATATCACCTGCTAAATATTCTATGACCTTTTTTGTTTGAACTGCATCAACGGGCACAATAACAGAAACTCGTGGAATAACTCTCATAATGCCGATATCTTCATTTGCCTGAGCAGAAGAACCGTCCTCACCTACTGAAATGCCTGCATGAGTGCAACAAAATCTAACGGGAGCGTTGCACCTGGCTACGATAGTTCTTAGCTGTTCCCATGCTTTTCCTGTGCCAAATATTGCAAAAGTGCTTGCGAATGGTTTTTTACCTGATAGAGCCAGTCCACAGGCGACATCAACCATATTTGCTTCTGCTATACCCATCTGGAAAAATCTATCTGGAAATTCTTTGGCAAAAAATTGAGTTTGAGTTGATTTGGAAAGGTCAGCATCTAAAACGACTATATTGCTGTCTCTTTTGCCTACCTCTACAAGCGCTTTTCCATAAGCATCTCTTGTTGAGATCATTTCCATCACTTGCTCCCCAACTTTTATTTACTGCAAGTTTGAAATTGTATCTTATAAATTTAATATTTATCTTTAGTTTCCAATCCTCTATATTCAATTCCTAAACTACTCGTTTCTTATAATGGTTAATAGCTTTTGGTATAGAGTTGCTTGGTGCCTGGGATTTGAAGGGGTATATTATTTTTACACATAGGACAGTTATTGGGTTCATAATTTGGTAGTGATGCTTTGAATAAATAAAATAGCGGTGACAATTCTGATGGAACGTCTCCACGAACGACGATGCATGCAAAACTGGATACTTCTGAATCTTGTTCTTTCACAAGTTGCGCTACCTCCTGAGCACTGCCACCTGTAGTAATAACGTCTTCTACTATCAGGACTTTTTGCCCACTATGTAGGTTAAAGTCGCGTCTAAGTTGCATCTTTCCACCTACTCTTTCAGCATAAAAGAATGGTTTAGATATTTTTTTTGCTAATTCATATCCAAAAATTATTGCCCCTACTGCTGGGGATATAATGAGATTAAATTCTATTAAAGATAGCTTTTTTGCCAATATCTTTATTAATTCTTCTGTAATCCACGGAAATCTGCTTAAATAAGCGCACTGTATGTATTTGTTACTATGTAAGCCAGATGCTAAAAGGAAATGTCCTTCTTTTATAGCACCGCTTTTCTCTATAAGTTTTTTTATAAAGACGCTATTTTCTCCCATTGACATAGATAGGAAAATTATAAAACAGAAAAATCACAAGATTCCCACATTATAATGCAAATATATACCTCTAGAGTTATTTCTTACTTTTCTTTTGTCGCTTTCTTCTTTTATATCTTCTTCTTCCTTCAAATCCTGCTGCCATAAAAAGGTATTTTACATATAGTTATGAAAAAATCAATTATTTAATATTAAAATAGAAATCTTGAAATATGAAGTATAAAAATGTAATAATAGATGCTACAAAAAGAATTATATATAACTGCATATCTATAGATAACAGTAATAGGGTTAAGATTTTACAGACAAATTCTTTTGAAGAAAATGCTAAAATAGAAATACCTCAGAAAAATAAGAGATTTAAAACAATAATTCTTATTCCTCATACCTTGTTGCTTGTAAGACATATAATGTTGCCCAAAATATCTGGGGATTCAATATATACCGCTGTTAAATTCTCATTAGAAGAATTCTATCCGGGTGAGAACATAAAAAATTATACGGTAGGGTATTTTATTACCAACTCAGACAATAAAAATATTTACCTGATTGCGTGGGGAATTAAAAAAAATGTATTGCAGAATCTGTTGAATAAGTACTCTGGATTTGATTTAGAGCATGTATTACCTACGTTCATTCTACCACTACTTTATTTTTATAATGCTAAAATAAAGGATTGTATAGGTATTTCTTTTCTTTTTCCTAATGAAGTAGTTTTTCTAACCTATAATGATTATTTAAAGAATGTAACTATAAGAAATTTTTCTGAACCATTTTATTCCTACAAAGAGTTAAGAAATCAATCCCATGAGGCGTTATCAAAATTTGTTATGAATTTTCTAAAATTTAGTAACCAGAGTAATAATGTGAAGATATGTTTTTTCCCGTATCTGGATAATTTATCTAAAGGATTAATATCAAAAGGATATAATGTAGATAAGCAAAGTCAATGGGAGAATGACTCGGAGATTGCTTATCTTGATGGTGTTGCATCAGTTTCTGACAAAGAAAGTTTATTAAAAGAAGAATTCAAAAAAATTGAACCGTATGTAAAAACTCTTTACCATATATTGTTTCTTATGGTTATATTGTTATTCAGCCTTGCTCCCTTGTATTATGTTAAGAAGAATGATTATAACAGGAATAAAAAGGACATAAGCAAGGTAAGGGAAGAATTCGCCACTCTTTACAAGGAAGCTACAAATAATGATTGGGAAAGTTTTGATAAGTCGTATAATACAGTAAAGCAAAAGGTATCTGAGGTAGAGGATGCTTTAGGTGTTTCCACTAATTTCCCAATACAATCTTCTTCTTTGGCCATATTACAAAACTTCTTACTTATCCCACAAGTAAAAGATATATCCATATTAAAATTTACCATAAATATAATCCAGAAAAATTTTACCATTAAAGCATCAACATCAAAAAGGGAAGCGATAGAATCAATAATTGAGTCGCTAAAATCTCAAAATTTTGAAGCCAGGTTAAATGGTTCTGTTATTTCAAAAGAAGATGGTTCATTAGAATTTGAGATTATGATAAAATGGTAAAGATAGGATTGACTGTTCTGATTCTTGTATTACTTGTCACCAACGTTTACTTTCTTATGAAGTTTGTTGATTTACAAAAATCTATTAGTGTGTTATCTGAAGAATATAATTCTTTTCAAACTAAAGGAGATGACTTGAAATTACAACTATTAAAACTTTCTTTTCTGAATAGCACTTTTAATAAGATTAAAAGCCAATCTAGCAAAAGTGTTGTTGATTTTATTGCGAGTAAATCAAAGGAGCTACAGATACCTTTTGTTCAATATGCAGAAAAAGAAGAAAAGGCAGAAAGATCATTGGAGGGACAAAAATCCAAAATATATGAATTTAAGGTTTATCAATTTACGTATAACGGTGTCGAGATAAGTAAGTTAATTTCATTATTAGCTGTCTGTGAACAGGGATTACCTGGCATAAAGGTTAAGATGATTGATTTAGTGATGAAAGAGAAGGATAAAAAGGTTGTAGAACGGGTAACAGTGGAGTTTATAAAAGTAATCTCATTTGGTAGGACAAAAAATTAGCAATGCTAAAATAAGTTATCTATTCCTAGAGTTGGGGAGATGCTTAATTTTATCTTCTATTTTAACACTTAAAAGTAAAAGCATTGTTATCAGAAATTACCACACTTTCAAATTCCCCTTTTGTAGTTTACCTTCCATCCTTCAT
>CAZWFP010000088.1:0-3774 GCA_964633175.1 uncultured Planctomycetaceae bacterium
GAACGTAGCGGATGAAAATAAAAATATGTTTAAAAAATTGAAATACATCTTGTTTGATTTTTTGTATAAGGGATTTCATATATATGGTGATGTTTCAATATTTAAAAGGGTCTCTGATTAGTAAATCAGTAAGCAGTGAGAGTGTAAAAGAGTTGTGATTGTTATCCTGCGAAAGGAGGATATTATGGTAAAACCGCTTATAAATTGTTACCTTCTCGTTTGAAGAACTCTTTAATCTTCTTACACACATAGGTTATTTCTTCTTTCTTTATAAATGGATTTAAAGGCAAACTTAAAACCTCTTTTGATACTTTTTCTGCTACAGGGTAACTTTCTTCCTTAAAAAATTTTTGAAAAGAATTTTGAAGATGAAGAGGTTTAGGGTAGTGTATAATTACGCCGATATTATTGGTTTTTAAATACTCATAAAGTTTCTCTCTTTCTTGTGTCCTTATTACAAATAGGTGGAAAGTTTGAAATGTCTTTTCCGTATCTTCTGGTGGCAGAATAACAGGGAGTTTTTTTAACAATTTTCTATATATATTTGCTTTTTTTCTCCTTTGCGCATTCCATTTATCTAAATATGGGAGTTTCACATTCAGTATAGTTGCCTGAATTGAATCCAACCTACTATTTATTCCTAAATATATATGTTCATATTTTGTTATATGTCCGAGATTTCTGAGGGCTTTTAAATAGTCATATATTTTATCGTTATTTGTAGTAATCATTCCTGCATCGCCATACGCTCCTAAATTTTTTGAAGGATAGAAACTAAAACAACCTGTTATGCCAAAAGAGCCTGCTTTTTTTCTATTGAAACAGCTACCGTGAGCCTGACAGGCATCTTCTATTAAATATAGGTTGTATTCCTTACAAATCTTTGCCAGTTCTTCCATATTGGCGGGATAGCCATATAAATGTACAGGGATAATCGCTTTTGTTCTGTTTGTTATTTTATTTTTAATCTGCGTTATGTCTATACAATAATCTTTTTCGGAAATATCTACTAGAACGGGTTTTAATTTACAGTTTACGACTGCTAATGCGGTTGCGACGAATGTGAAAGCGGGAAGGATTACTTCATCATTTTCGTTTAAGTTTAAGGATTTCAATGATAAAAAGAGGGCGTCCGTGCCGGAAGCCACTCCTAAAGCATATTTTGTTCCTATGTAATTTGCAAAATTTTTTTCAAACTCTTGAAGCGGTTTACCTAATATGAAATCGGCGCTTTTTAAGGTTTTTTGAACTGCCTTTTGGATTTTGTTTTTTAGAAAAGAATATTCAGCATTTATATTGACAAGTGGGATAAATTTCACTTATAGTTAGAGTTTTCTATAAACTTTAGCGGGATTACCAAAAGCGACAGTGTAAGGTGGGATATTTTTGGTTACAACGCTTCCAGCGCCGATAATAGAATTTTCTCCTATTATTACTCCTGGCAATATTACAGAATTCATTCCGATTTTTGCTCCTTTTAAAATTTTGGGCGCCTCCCAACCACTCTTTCTTACAGGGTATTTATCATTTGCCAAAGTTACCGCCGGCGCTAAAAATACATCATCTTCTATTATAGCATATTGACATACATATACACCACAATGAATGTGAACATTATCTCCTATTATAACTCCGTAATCTATCATAGAACACGACCATATTTTAAAATTGTTACCAATAACACATTCCTCTCTAATTATGACATTATGCCCTGTCTGCAAATTCATACCTATCTTCGTCCCAGCATAGATTACCGTATTACTTCTTATCACAGCCCCTCTTCTAATAATTAACCTTTCATCTGGTATTTCACGCGATGGCTTATATCCTAATATCACCCCACTATCCTTATAAATGGGCTCCTCTATTATAATCTTTTCTTTATCAATAGTATCAGACATACACAGGTATTCCCCCATTCCTGATAGATTTATCAACTGCCTCCAATATCTTAACTACCGCTCGTCCATTTTCACCATCAGCAAATGGCTTTCTATGATCTGTAATGGCACTAATAAAATCATTTAACTGCAATTTTAATGGCTCAACCATCTCTATATGTGGACTTTCTATTTTGCCACTTCTTAATATATACTTAAACTCTCCAAAGTTGGAAAACTCCTCTTCTGGAACAATTTCAACGCCTTTATTGTAGACCTTTACTGGCTCCTCAGGGTCTATATCGTTAAAAACAACTTTTCTGTATTGACCTATTACCTCAACCTCTCTTACTTTATTCGCATCTATCCAAGAAACATGTATATTTGCAATTATGTTATCGGGATAATACAAAGTTATAAATACGGCATCCACTTTGGATTTTGAAATAATGGTGGAACTATCGCACTGAACTTTTTTGGGAAGTTTGCCCGTAAGATAGTTTATGATAGAGATATCGTGGGAAGCCAGATCCCAGTGAGCACTGACATCTGGTCTTATAAGACCTAAATGTGTTCTTCTTGCAACTATATAAAAAATCTTTCCAAAAGAATTTGAAGATGTGATTTCTTTCAACTTTCTTACTGCATTGTTATATAAAAAAGTATGTCCGACCATTAAAACGCATTTTTGTTTATTTGCTGTTTTAACCAAATTGTCGGCATCTTTTAGAGTGGTGGCTAAAGGTTTTTCTATAAGTGTATGGACCCCCTTTTTTAGAAAATTTATACCTATGTCAAAATGTGTAGATGCAATGGCGCTTATAATTACTCCGTTGATTTTTACCTTGCCTAATAAATCAGCATAGTTTGAAAATGCCCTTACGCGAGGATATTTTGATACTATCTCTTCAACCCTTTTTCTTTCTATATCACATACATATATATCACTGACTTGTGGATGTTCGTTTAGCAAGCGAACATAATTTTTACCCCAGTGCCCCAGCCCTATTACACCAATACACAATCCCATCTTTAGATATCACCCCATTTTAAAATAAATATTCAAGGAAAAAAGGTTTCAACATTTTATACCAGTCCCATACAGGTCTTATTTTTGTTATACCTAATTTTTTAGGCGGGTATACTTTTGAAACAGGAACTTCAATGCATTTGAATCCTGCCTTTATTGCTCTTAAATAGAAAATAATTTCATATTCGTAGGAATCATACCTGATTCTTGAAAAATTTATACGCGGATGTTCAAGGATAACTGTTTTAAACGCTCTAAAACCATTGGTGGTATCTGTTTTGAATTTTCCCGCTTTTAAGGAGAAAAGAAATGGATGAATTAAACGAGTTGCTATGAATCTATACAGAGGCATTCTTGAAAACCTCCCTCCTCTTAGAAATCTGGACCCCTGAATAAAGTCCGCTTTCCCTTCAATAATAGGGTTCAAAACCCTCGAAATTTCATCAGGAGCATCCTTATTATTACCTGCCATAATTACACATATATCTATTTTGTTTTTTATTGCATACTTTAAACCACTCTTTATAGCACATCCCACCCCGTATCTTCTTTTGTGCCTAATATACCTTATCTTCCTTGTTTCTAGCATTGACGAAGTAGAATCGCTTGAACCATCATCAATTACTATGAGTTTTTCTAAAAATTGTAGAGGGAACCTGTCTAAAAGAAGTTTCAATTTCTCTTTTTCGTTGTAGACAGGAACTATAATGCAGTAGTTATACTTCCTATTCACCATCTCAAATCATTTTAACTAATTTTTTCATTAAACCTCCAACTTTGAACTTTCTTATACCATCACTCCTGCCACTCTCACTAATAGCAGTTAGTCATTAAATTTTTATTTTCTTTTTCTTCTTTCCCTTT
>CAZWFP010000089.1:0-3747 GCA_964633175.1 uncultured Planctomycetaceae bacterium
TACCTAAGCTTAGGGAAGTATTTTGGATACTTCTGGTGCTTTATGGTACTATTTTGGGTAATATGCTCTTTCCCACCTGGCTCTTTCAGGGGATGGAGCGCATGGTAGCCATCTCGGTGATCAACCTAGTAATGAAACTCGCAATTTTGGTGGGTGTTTTTGTCTTTGTGCATCGGACTGAAGATACTCTGGTGTACGCTGGATTAATGGGGGGAGGTGCTGTTGTGGTTGGACTTATAGGAACAGTTGTAGGTGTGCGGATGTTTCGATTTAAGTTTGTAAAGATTTCATGGCTCGATATTTGGAATGTCTTAAAAGAAGGATGGCAAATTTTTTTCTCCAGAGTAGCAATTCATTTATATACAGCATCCCGTGTTTTCATAGTTGGTTTATTTACAAACTACACAATTGTAGGGTATTATGCTGTTGCAGAGAAGATGGCGACAGCAATTCAGTTTTTAATAAGTCCTATCTTAACCGCCTTATATCCACGGCTTTCCCAAGTATACTCTGTTAACCCTTCAAAATCATATGCTATAGTTCATAAATTACAAAACATCACAACTGTTGCTTATTTAATCCTATACTTGATGGCTTGGCCATTTGTTGATATTATAGTTAAATTTTTTGCCGGGCAGGTTTATCCAGAAATTAGTATCTCGCTTAAAATTCTTTTGGTCTCAGTGGTCATAATAAACGCTAATGCTTTTCGGGTACATTTTCTTTTAATTTCTCGTAGAGATGAGATATTTAACAAAATTCATGTGTTGGCGTCAATTGTTGGAGTAATTTTACTAATTATATTGACATATTTATATTCATACATAGGTGCTGCATCAAGTATTGTAATAACAGAGTTCATCGTTTTGATTATGACAATGTTATATGAAAAATTATTGAAACAAAACTTATGAATTATAGTTTTAAGGACATAGTAAAAGAAATTTCTGAACTAACCGGTTTGCCCTCTTCAGAAGTTGAATTCAGAGTTTGGAAAGAAGCATTGAACAAAGGGTGGGATGTATTAACTGCGGCTTCTGAATTTGACATTAATCCTAATATTTACAACAAAAAATGGAGTTCATTTACAAAGCAACTGATGCTTTTATTTTTGAACTTATGGTAGAATCATGTCGCGAAGGGAAGAAAATAGTTTTAGAAAGAATAAAAAATCGTATAGATATCTACCTACGAAGAACCAGTGCCATAAATTTTAACATATTAATGTTTGGAGATGGTGTAGGAAGTGATACCATTTTTCTTTATAACCACTACAAAGGAAAGGCAAGTATATATTATTTTGATGTTCCTGGTAGCAAAACATTTGAATTTGCCCAAAAAAGATTTGAAAAGTATGGTATAAATATTAGTCTGATTACAAATTATGATGATATACCTTCTGAATTTTTTGATATCGTAGTATGTCTTGAAATATTAGAACATTTGCAAGATCCAATAAGTGCTATTGTTAAGATTCAAAGAAGTCTCAAGCAAGGAGGAATAGCTTTAATTACTGAATCATTTGCTGCAGTGACAAAGGAATTCCTAACGCATCTGAAGTCGAACTTAAGGTATGCATATCTAACTCATTGGCTATTTATTCGGCAAAAGCTAATACTGTCTTATTATCCAAAAGATTTTCCAAAAGGACGACCTATGGAATTTGTAAAGGTTGAACATTTAAGTTTTGCAACTATGTTGAAACTATTAAAATTCTCCCTTAACAGGGATATTATAGTCCCTTTAATAAAGACTCATATTAAAAGGTTTCTATGGAGAGTATAAGATGAGAGTTTTGCATATTGGTTATGGATTTACACCATGGAGAGGTGGGGGACTTATAGAATACGCCGAAGACTTAATGGAAGAACAAGTAAAGCACGGGTATGATGTTTTTTACTTTTGCTCAGGCAGGCACTACCCACTTATGAAAAAAACGATGATTAGAAAGTGGCTTCGGGCTGGATATACAATTTTTGAAGTTATTAATCCGCCAATCTATCATGGCGGGGACATCGGCACAATTTTCGATTTGGAATGCGAAGTTATTGAACAGATATTTGCATCGGTGTTAGAGCAAGTGAAACCTGATATAATACATATCCAGGAGTTGGCAGGATTACCGGCTTCCCTCATAGATATCATTGCGGAAAAGAATATACCTATGGTAATGACACTTCACGATTACTTTTTGCTCTGTCCCACATTGAAGCTATTTGATTTTCAATTTGAAAACTGCCGAGATTTAGACCCAGCTGAAAAGTGTATTAGGTGTATTGGGGATGTCAAGAATAATAAAATAAAACTCTGGAGAAATACAATTTTGTATGAATTGAAACGTTGTTCACTTGTTTTTTCATTAATTCGAAAAGTATACAGGGTAGTGCGTAGGTTTAAGCAAATATGCAAGATTACAAATAAAGTTACTATGAAATCGTTCACAGCCCAAGACTTACCTTCATTAACAAAATTCTTCAAAGAAAGAAGAAAAATAAATATTGAAAGGCTTAAAAAGATAGATTTACTTATTGCGCAATCAAAAGCAGTTGAAAGGATATATCGTTTCTTTTTAGGTTCTTCAAATATTGTAACCATTCATTCAACCGTTAAGCACTTGGAAAAAATTCAGCCAAAAAGAATCTCTATCAACAAAGTTATAAATTTTGGTACATTGAATGGTTTTGCTTCAGTACCTAAAGGTGCATTTCTTCTACTTGAAGCTCTGAAAATCCTAAAAAATAGGGGACTTATACCGCATTTTCAGCTTCATGTTTTTGGAGGAATACTCCCACAGGTAAAGGACCAAGTGTTGCAATTCCCAAATGTTGCCTATTATGGAGGATACAGTATAAGAGATTTAGATAAGATTCTTAATTTAATAGATGTTGGAATAATTCCTTCAGTTTGGGAAGAAGCATATGGTTATGTTGGGGTGGAGTTTCTTGCAAAAGGTATCCCTGTAATAGGAAACAATATAGGAGGGATTGTTGATTATACAATAGATAGCGTTACAGGTTGGGTGAATAAAAGTTGTTCTCCAGAAGAACTTGCTGAAATTATACAAAAGATAATTCAAAACCCAAGGGAAGTTGAGAACCTAAATCATTCTATATTGGAAGGTAGAAATAAAATTATAAAATCTATGTATAATCATTTCATAGAGTTGGAAAATGTCTATAAAGAAGTAATCCAAAATAAGAAATATGACAAAATCAGGTAAAGATTATACTTCTTTAATCATCGGCGCTGGTATGACCGGCTTGGCGGTGGGCTATGCTTCGGATTTGCCCGTGTATGAAGCAGCAGAATGGCCGGGTGGAATTTGTTCATCTTACTACATGCGCCCTGGTTCAACGAAACGTTTGCATGTAGCCCCGAAGGATAGCAAGGTCTACCGCTTTGAAATTGGCGGTGGACACTGGATCTTCGGCGGTGATCCGCTGGTGTTGCGGTTTATCAAATCTTTAACTTCTGTAAAATCCTATACACGCCGATCTGCAGTTTATTTCCGGGACAAAGATTTATTTGTTTCTTATCCTATACAAAATCACTTGCGTTATCTGGGGCAGAAAATAGCCTCACAGGTTCTACAAGAAATCACAAGTGGTACACAGTCAAAAGCCAAAGTTGTAACCATGGCTGACTGGCTACAAACAAATTTTGGTCCAACTCTTTGTAATCTTTTCTTTGAACCGTTTCATGAACTTTACACTGCTGGACTTTATCGTGAGATTGCTCCGCAGGATT
>CAZWFP010000090.1:0-3741 GCA_964633175.1 uncultured Planctomycetaceae bacterium
GTGGAAATTTATTTATCATATAACCAAACTCTTTGTTATAGTTTTAGTTACTGATTATACTACCATAAAGTTGTATTTCAAACTAGTGTGATTTTAAACATTAGTAAAATTTACAAAGAAATAATTTTTCTGTTTGATTTTATGGACGATGGTATTTTTGAATAAACGTCTTAATTTTCTATCCTTGCATACTATATATCATCCAATATTGCTTTAAGTTGAACTTTAATGATATTATAGTATAATATAAGTATGACCGACATAGAAGATATTCAACAAATATACAAAAGAACCATCGTAGATGAAATCCTAAAGTATAAAGATGAAAAAGAAGCAATTATTCTACACGGTGCAAGACAAGTTGGTAAGACATCCATCTTACTCTGGTTAAAACAATATCTTGAAAATGAAACAAAACAAATATTTTACATTGACTTAGAGGAAAGAAAATATCTACAACTTTTAAATGATAGTATTGACAACCTGAGGAAACTTGCTTTAGAAGTGGGATTTAATATAAACAAGAGAACGTTTTTCTTAATTGATGAAATTCAATACCTGAATAATCCTGCCAATTTTATTAAATTAGTTGTAGATCACTGCCCCAATATTAAACTAATTGCTTCCGGCTCATCTACATTTGAAATTAAGAAGAAACTAGAAAAAGCACTTGTCGGTAGAACTTACACTTTTGAAATTTTTGGACTTTCATTTGAAGAATTTTTACTCTTTAAAAATTATGGAAAGAAATCAATACCAATATACACAAACATAAAACAACAAGAATTGGTAAAATTATTTGAAGAATTTACCATCTTCGGTAGTTTACCAAAAGTAGTATTAATGACTGAAAAAGAGAAAAAAGAAAAGTATCTATGGCAGATTATAGATACATATCTACGAAAAGACATAAGAGACCTTGCGGGCGTTAAGGAAATAGATAAATTTAATAAACTTCTGGAGATTTTATCATCACAATCAGGAAAACTTATCAACGTTCAGGAACTAGCTAACAGTTGTGGTATGGCGAAGAAGACGGTTGAGAGATACCTATTTGTATTAGAAAATACATACATTATAAAACTGATAAGGCCATTTCACAATAATCTGCGATCTGAACTATTTAAAACACCTAAAATATACTTTTACGATAGCGGATTAGCAAATTTACTATGGTTAAAAGCGTTTACACCACAAATCTTAGGTGAAATTTTTGAAACCGTTGTATTTTCTGAATTAGTCAAACGTTTTGGTAAAGAATCTATTTACTTTTGGAGAACTAAAGACAGAAAAGAAATAGATTTTATTGTAAAGTATAAAAATAACGTCATTCCAATAGAAGTGAAACTGAACTTTGCTAAGTTTTACAAGAAACCAATAGAATATTTTTTAAACATCTATAAAATCAGGAATTACCACTTTATAAGTTTATACGGTAGCAAAATAAAAGATTCATTTTTGCATCCATGGGAAATATCATCCATAAAAACCATATAATAATCGTATGATTACTGAAGTGTTCCCACAATTAAAGTAATTATTAGTCAAAAATTGCCATTTAACGCAATAGACCTCAAAATCAAAGGCGGTAGCACCGCCTGGCGTGTCGGTAGTACCAACTGCCGCCCGCCGCTCTCACAAGTACAGGGCAAAGCAAGGAGCAAAGCCCTATGGCAATCTCGTTTCATCTACTTTTGACTTTTGACCTTTTATCATTCATAATTCATCATTTCTATTTCGTAGGAAACTAAACTTTTTCAGTTGTAGGATTAGTATAATTTTAAATTCCCGATCTTAAAATCTATCTCTTATGAAAGTCAGGGAATGGTTCAGATACGATAAAATTATACAGCCAATAGAATTATTTAAAGGGCTTTCCAGAATATTAGTTTCACATCTTGCAAGGTATCATACAAGCACATTAGACATATTGAGAGAATATTTCAAAAATACCAGATGCAATTTTACCGTAGATAAAGTAAAATGGGAAGAAGATACAGAAGTTTTACTATTTTTGTCAACATATTTTTATAGTGCTGTATATGGTAAAGGTGAATATGAAAAGGATGAGATTAATTTTCTAAAAAGAACACTTAAAAAAGGAGATGTGTTTATTGATATAGGTGCAAACGTGGGCTTATACACAGTGGTTGCAGCTAAATTAGTGGGAACAACCGGACAGGTTATTGCTTTTGAACCAAGTAAAAGGGAATACGAACTATTACAAAAAAATATTAAATTAAATAAATTAATGAATGTTAAACCTTTAAAGATAGCCGTTTCCAACCATAATGGAACCGCAAAATTTATAGTAGCAGGCGGTAAAGATACGGGGACAAACACATTGGCATCAAGATTTTATGGCAATCATATAAAATTGGATAGAGTTGAGGACGTTCCCACATACAGGTTAGACGATTATGTAGACCAACTGAATATAAGCAAACTTACAGGTATTAAGATTGACGTTGAAGGATATGACGTATTTGCATTAGAGGGAATGAAAAAAACTCTGCAAAAATTCAAACCATTTCTGATGCTTGAAGTCAGCGAACAAAATTTAGAAAATACCGGTTGCAGCAGTGAACAAATGTTTGATTTAGTTAAAAGTTATAGTTATGAAATATTATATTATGATGAAAAAGGATATCTTACGAAAGTTGCGCCTGAGTATATATTTGAACCGAAGAGATTGTATTATGATGTAGTGTGTTATCCGAAATTGTAATTAAAGGTGAAGGTAAAGGACTGGTATAGATGGGAATATATACTGCATCCAGAAGAACTATTTCAGGGATTGTTTAGAATCTTGTTGAGCGCTGTAGCGAGATGGACTCCTTCCTCGATAGCAAAGTTAAGAGAAAAATTCAAGAATTGCAAATACAACTTTACATTGGAAAAAATCAAATGGCTGGAAGATACGAAGATATTTACTTATACCGCTACTGATATGTCAACTGCATATCCAGGTAACTATGAGCCAAATGAATTAAACTTTATAAGAAAAACATTGAAGAAAGGTGACGTATTTATAGACGTTGGTGCAAACATAGGTTTATATACTATTGTTGCCTCTAAATTAGTAGGAAACACTGGTACTGTTTGCGCTTTTGAACCGAGTGAAAGAGAATATACTCTACTTTCAAAAAACATAAAACTAAATGAGCTACACAATGTAAAGGCATTTAAAATTGCTCTATCCAACTATGATGGAGAAGCAGAAATTTACGTAGCAGGTGGTGGTAGAACAGGGGCTAATACCTTATCCAATAATTTCCGAAGTAAAAGTCACGTTATGTTAGAAAACATAGAAAAAGTTAGAGTTAATAAAATGGACACGTTCTTTGGTAGTATAAATATACCTACAATAACTTTAATAAAAATAGACGTAGAAGGGCATGAGCCTTTTGTATTAGATGGAGCACAAAAGATACTTCAAAAATACAAGCCAATTATAATGTTAGAGATTTTAGAAGAAGGATTGAAAATAGCCGGCTCATCAAGTAATCAACTATTCAACCTGCTAAAGTCCTTAAACTATAAATTCCTTTACTTTACGGAAGAAGGTAGATTAATAGAAAGTATACCTGCATACATATCTGGTCCCAAAATCACCTGCTATAATATTGTGTGTTTCCCTATATAACAACTTTTATAATGAAAGTTTTACTGTTAGGGTTTATAATTTTAATAATATAGATAATAAATTTGTTTTACAAAATTAAGAACCAATAGTTCGCC
>CAZWFP010000091.1:0-3740 GCA_964633175.1 uncultured Planctomycetaceae bacterium
TTCTTTATTATTTGGCAATTGCAAAAAGTAGGGAGGGTCAATAAAAACCATATCTACACTTTCATCTTCTATCTTTGGCAATACTTTAAAGGCATCCCCTAAAATAACCTTATTCTTTATTTCTTCTATAGAATATTTTTGTTTTTCGGCAGTATCTTTCAAAACCAATTTGTTCATTGTAGTTTGAATGATTTTCATAATTATTTTTTTAATAATTCGTCAACGCTTACGCCTAAGGCGTCAGCTATTTTCCGACGGTTTCAATTCTGGGGGCTGACGTAGTCCCTTGCTCAATTTTAGTAATTGTATGTAAAGCGATACCGACAAGTTTAGATAACTCCTCTTGAGATATACCAACTTTTGCTGGTATTTCTTTATATTCTTTGTGATAGTTGACATTTCTTTTGGCATTATTATATAATTTTACTTAAATTTTATAGACACTATTGCCATCATTAGTATATGGAATGTCAAACAGAGTTAGGGAATCTGTTTTTCTTGCAGGCAGATGAAAGGGGGTGAAGGGGGATTAGGTATTTTCCTCTGGCGGAGAGGGAGGGATTTGAACCCTCGAAGCCCTTGCGGGCTTAACGGTTTTCGAGACCGCCCCATTCAACCACTCTGGCACCTCTCCTTCATAAAATCGCTAATGAATTAATGCCTCAAGGCATTCATAAATTTGAATACTCGCTTAGATTCAGTATTCTATTGCGAATTTTTTATAGTTCTCAGAATATTCTACTTCCTCGCATTTTAAACTGGTTATATTTTCTTTGAAATGATTCCTTACAGAATCTATGAACTGTTCAACCTCAGTTTTTTCACCAAAACATAATAGTTCTACGGAACCATCCTCAATATTCTTAACATAACCAGTAACTTTAAAGTTATCTGAGATTCTCAGAGTTGTATATCTAAAATTTACGCCTTGAACTCTTCCATAGAATCTATATTTTCTTCCTATAAGATTTTCTGCCTTCATTCACATTCTAAACATTCTTTGCAATTCTTCAAGAGAAGGCACACGAGCTTTGCTACTCTTTTTCATTATATTTTTTATTTTAGAAAAGTTATCTAAAACCTTTTTTACTTCACCGGTAGATGTTCCACTGCCTTTAGCTATTCTTCTTCTTCTGGATTCATTTATAATCTCTGGGGTCCGACGTTCCTCTGGTGTCATAGATAAAATTATCGCTTCCATATGCTTGATTTCTTTAGAGATGTCCGCATTCTCAGGGAGATTTTGTTTTAGTCCAACAGGAAGATAAGATAATAAAGTTGTTATACCACCTAATTTTTTCATTAGTTTAATCTGCTTCAAGAAATCCTCAAAGGTAAACTCAGCAGATAGCAGCTTTTCTTGCATTTCTTTTGCTTCTTCTTCCTTTATGTGTTGTTGTGCTTTTTCCACTAAACTTACTATATCTCCCATACCTAAAATTCTTTCAGCCATTCTTTCAGGGTAAAATTTCTGCAAATCTTCGATTCTTTCTCCAACACCTACAAAATATATAGGAAGATTCGTTATGGTTTTTAATGATAATGCAACACCACCTTTTGAATCGCCATCAAGTTTGGTTAAAATATATCCGCTTACTTTTATGTAATTTAGAAAAATAGATGCCTGGTTAACGGCATCCTGTCCTACCATACTGTCGACTACATAGAAGACGTATTCAGGCTTGACTTCATCATATAGTTTTTTCAAATGTTCCATCAGTTCCTTTTGTATATGTAATCTGCCTTGGGTATCAACAATAGCAACGTCTGTGTTACTGCTTTTAGCGAATTTGATACCTTCTTTTATAATAGCAAGATCATCGGCACCAGAGGTGTAGTATGGTATAGATGCCTTTTCTGACAATTGCTTAATTTGCTCCTTAGCAGCGGGTCTGAAGGTATCTGCACCTATAACTAATACGCTTTTACCCTGCTGTTTGAAGAAATTTGCTAATTTTACCGAAGTAGTGGTTTTCCCAGACCCTTGTAATCCAATTAAGAATATTATTAAAGGTGATTTTATAAAGTCAATTTTTGCCTCATTAGAACCTAAAATATCAACAAGTTCATCATAAAATATTTTTATGAACTGTTGTGAAGCGGTTACACCAGATATTTTCGCTTCTCCTAAAGCCCGTTCTGAAATTTTATCTACGAGAATTTGCACAACCTTGTAGTTAACATCTGCATCTAGTAATGCTTTTCTTATTTCTTTAACGCCCTCTTGGATGTTCTTAGGAGTAAGCTTATCTTTCGCTAATATCTTACCAAATATCGAGTCAATCTTGCTGGTAATAAATTCAAACATTTTTTATCATTTTGGAAAGACGATTGAAATTATTGCTTTATCCATATCAAGATATTTATTCGCTACTCTTTTTATGTCATCGTTGTTTATTTTTTCTATTTCTTCCAAGAATTTTTTAGTATAGTCCAATCCCAGATTATATAAATAATATATACCATAATTTCTTGCGCGTGCTATACTTCTTTGCACCTGCCGTAAAACAGAACCTGTTATTTCATTTTTAAATTGTTTGAGTTCATTTTCAGTGACGCCGTTCTTTTTTATGTCTTCCAAGATTTGCTCAATATATTTTCTCACAGTTTTTTCTTCTTTCTTATCTATTCTACAATATATATATAGGGCACCGAGATCGGGAGTAAAATTACTGAATGAACTTATTTCATAAGCCAACCCCTTTTCTTCCCTTATTCTTTTGAATAGAATTCCAGACATTCCTCCTAAATAACTATCTATAAAACTTAAAGTAAACTTGTCTTTATCATAGATGTTACATAATCTAAATCCTATGATTATGACAGGTAAAGATATACCTTTTTTCCTTTCCATAATGACCTTGCCTGTTTTTAACTTAGGAATACTTATTTTTGTCTTTATATAACCATTAGATAATTTATATTTCGCAATGTTGGTAGATAAAACATCCAAGAATTCGTTCTTATTGATGTCGCCGACGAGTGCTACTATAATATTATTTTTTCTTACGGTTTTCGTATAAATGCGCTTTACGTCTTCAATAGACATTTTCTGTATTTCAGATGGTTCACCCATAACAGAAAATCTGTAAGGATGATTTTTGAACATAACCTTCCTTAAATTTTTGTATGCTATATTAAAAGGGTCCTCATATAACTCCTGCACTTGATATTTAGTAATATTTTTAAGATTTTTAAATTCATTGAGAGGGAATACGGGTTGGTTCAGACATTCCCACACTAAAGAGAAGATGGTGGTAAAATGTTCTTTCAAAGTTATTGCCTCTATGGAATATGTGTCATAATGAGAGGATGACTCAACATACGCTCCCAATCTTTCGATAACCGCTGCTATAGAATCAGCGCTTTTTGTTGGAGTTCCTGACAATATCATTTTAGCAGCCATGTGAGCCACTGCGCCTCTATTTGCTATTTTTAAACCACCAAAACCAGTTATAGTAAATCCCACAATGGGAATTTTATTGTCTTTTTCATATATACATTTGATTCCATTTAATATCCCTGTTTCAACATCAAAGGTATTTACCATATTACAATATTCTTCTGCTGTTATTTGCTTTGTATCGATAAACCCAAAAGAAGCTGTTTCCTCTCTTCAATGGGAAATGATTCTTCATCCTTTTTATATCTTATTCTTTGCGCCGTTACAGAAAAACCCATTTTTCCGCCCTACAATTTTAGAAAAATTTTTAAAATTTATTATCTTATTCAGAGTTTGC
>CAZWFP010000092.1:0-3702 GCA_964633175.1 uncultured Planctomycetaceae bacterium
TCAAACCTTGAACTTTTGACCTTTGACTTTTTAAGGGAGCAATGGAAAGTCAACAGTGCTCAGAAGGAGAGCAATAAAGAAAAACTGACTGCTAATCAGTCGTCACTAATTACTAAGGTCTTGCAAAAAATTCCGACGTTTGCTCCGCTTAAATTCCCGGATTTGAAGAAATTCCTCAAAACAGCCAAAAGTCAAGTGCCAATAGCCAATAGTGAAGAGAAGAATAAGATGGCAATTGATTCTACCGACCTAACCACTGAATATAAGAACTGGTATTTGACGATTGAACTAAAAGTTCGAGCATATATAAAAACAATTTTTGATAATATATGGACTGAATTCTGTAAAAACAACATATGTTCATCTGATCCTGCGAGCGTGGTATAGAAAGTCAGTTCCTGTTGTGACAAGAAGGCATACGAATTAGACATGGAAAAAGAATGTGGTGAGAAAAAGTGTTCCAATTTAATTACGCCTTCGTGTAACATTACTATTGTAGATTACCTGAAAATCAGAAATAGCGGTAACATTTCTGAAACATTAAAAGAAGCGTTTTTAAGCTCGTATAAAGATACACCAGGCATTGATACCTTCTTTAAAGAATCACTGGACATACTGGAAAATAAACGATACGATGAATTTATAGAAAATGCGAAGCGATGCAAATGAAAAGAAAAATGGTGGGCAGTAGAGGATTCGAACCCCTGACCTTCTCGGTGTAAACGAGACGCTCTACCAATTGAGCTAACTGCCCATTTTAAAGTATTACTTCTTATTATAATATTTGCTTTTATAATTTTAAAATTTATGTATGTAAAAAACTTAAACTTGGCAGGGCCGAGTCGGAAGGTCCGACTGCCGTCCGCCGTTGTCAAAATTGAAGGTTTAAAGTTTAATGTTTAATGAAAAATCTAACGCGCTAAACTCACAATAAAATATAACAAGAATTCCCCCTCTTCTGGCTAATGGCTAATAACTCTTTTAGAAGTTGCGCAATCTTAGGCGCAACAGGACTGGTGGGACAAGAACTACTATCCATCATGAATAAAGATAATAAATTTACATTCGAAAAACTCTTACTTTTCTCTTCCTCTCAAACCAAAAATATCAGCATACAATACAAAGGAAAAAAGATTACTGTTCTGCCTTTTGACGAAAATAAAATTCCTGATGTTGATGTCCTTTTCTCTTCTGTAGATGAAACTTTATCAAAAAAGTTCGTCCCACTTTTCTTAAAAAAAGGAACTTATGTTATAGATGACTCTTCTGCCTTCCGATTAGATAGAGAATCAGCGCTGGTTTTAGACGGTATAAATGACAATCTTATAAAAAAATCTCAAAAGTTATATAGTCAGCCAAACTGTGCCCTGATTGGCATTGCCTATCCTCTTCACTCATTAATACCCATATACCACATAAAAAAAATATATGTTTCCACTTATCAGAGTATAAGCGGAGCAGGCAGAAATGCAATGGCTGATTTCTCAGTTAATCTAAAAAATTACATCGAAGGAAAAAACATAAAATTAAATGTATTTAAAAATAACCCTGTTTTAAACGCAATACCCGTAATACCTGATTATGATTTTCACGGTAAGACCAATCCTGATTTTACGAAAGAAGAAGAAAAAATAGCGCTGGAAACGAACAAAATATTAGGAAAACAAAATAATCCACTTCCCATCCTCGCAACTTGTGTAAGGGTATCTGTTACAGTAGGACACAGCGCTTGTGTATTTATTGAAGTCAAAGAACAACCTGATTTCACTAAGATAAGTAAGGCATTTCAAAGCAATAAGCACATTGAATTTAGCAATAATATGGTTTTTACACCTCAATATGCTGCCGGCAAAGATAAGGTATTTGTCTGCCGTCTAAGATTATCCGCAAATACTATATGCTTCTGGACAACATGGGATAATTTAAGAATTGGCTCAGGGCTTAATATGTGGAATATTTTTAAGAAGTTATTAGCCCAACTCCCAAACCCCTAAACTCGTAATAGGTGTAATAAATAATGATGTGAGAAACATAGCCCTTATACTAAGTTACGACGGCTCTGAGTTCTTTGGATGGCAGAAACAAGAAGGCGTGCCTACTGTCCAGGGAACGATAGAAGAAGTTATAAAAAGAATATTTAATGAAGAAGTTGACTTAATCGGCGCTTCAAGAACTGATAGAGGCGCCCACGCCTTATACCAGGTCGCTAATTTCCTTACACGCTCTACATTAGACACTGAAAATCTCGCAAAAGCAATCTCCGCTCACCTCCCTCACTCTATCGTCATTAGAAAAGCAATACAAGTCAGCACCCATTTCAATGCAAGATTCTCCGCAAAGAAAAAAACTTATATGTATATCGTTGATAATTCATACCATCAAAATCCTATATTGGAAAAAAAGATATTCCACTTCCCATATAAACTTGATTATGAAAAAATATTATCCTCAAAAGATGTCTTTATCGGAGAAAAGGATTTCAAAGCACTGGAAAATACCGCCTTTAGAAAACAGAATACTCAATACAGCGAAAAAATACGAAATACTGTAAGAACCATTTATGAAGTAAGGATAGAGAAAAAAAACTCTCTGATTATCTTTTACGTATCCGCAAACGGATTTTTATATAAGATGGTTCGTAATTTAGTAGGAACGTTATTAGAGATAGGGAGGGGTAAAAAAACGATTGAGGCGATAAAAGAGGGATTGGAAAAAAAAGACAGGAAAAAGTTAGGATTTTGCGTTCCTCCTTATGCCCTTTATCTATACTCTGTAGAATATTAAATGAAACATCTCACTCGCTACCTTCCACTAGTTAACAAGTAATGACCAAGAGGGCCAGTTCCAGAGTATGGTAACCGGTTTACTTTATTTCACCGCAAAACCATACTCTGGAAACCAGAACCTCCCAACAATAATACTTGAAAATTGAATGCTAAATAATGAATATTTTATATCTTCATCCCTCATTCTCACCCAATCTCCTTCTTCCATTTGTTAATTTTTCATTGTTAAATATTCAATCATTGAATACTTTAATTTTGACACACAGCGCTTATATCTATTCCGGGCCCCGCCTTCATAAAGGCGATTATTAGTTTTATAAGTGAGCCGTTATCATTACAGTTTTTTGCCTGCGCATTTACGCACATTGACTGAACCCTTTTTAATTCCCAAACAAAGCTCGAGCCATCCATACAACCTGACCCAGAAAAAGAGAGTCGAGCACAGTTAGCAAGGCGTCTCGGATAGTCAGGATGGGCACGATTTTCTATACCGCATTTTTTCAGGTAGTCGTAAATAGTGTCAACAGCAGCAACCAACGCCCGACCAGTTGTTCCTCCACAACCACCTTGGGACAACATTTCACATGCTTTTTTATAACCCTCCATCACCTGCCTCGCCCAACCAGTAAATGCATCCTGCGCATTTTGAGTAACGTTCCATGTTCCCGCCTGTGAAACAAGATACTTTAATTCGCTTCTGAATAACCTTGCGCGCTTCTTTAACTCTTCGTCACCTCCCCATTTACATATATCAATACGATCAAAAAAAGGATAAATAGGTCTTGTCCTTTGAATTTCAGCATAATCCAGTTGGTCTTCAAGTTTAGTAAGGTCAAACTGTCCCACGCCAGGACAACTTGCAAGACCAGTAGGAGTAGGATTACAACTTCCAAAACTTGCCGGACAGATTCCCCCT
>CAZWFP010000093.1:0-3529 GCA_964633175.1 uncultured Planctomycetaceae bacterium
CGCAAGCGCAGATGAACTATTAGAAAAACACGGTATCGGCAAAAACGCTATAAAAACCAAATTAGAAGAAATAATCAAGATAGAACTTCTTGAAAATTCATCTTTATAAATTGCAAATTACATTTCGTTCCTAATTCTTATTTTATAGTGTTTATTAAAGTAGAAACATATTGACGGCAAGAATAATAGCATTATATACAGAATGTATAATTATGCACGGTAATAAAACTCCCATCTTTTCATAAATCCACGCAGTTACAAGACCTACTATAAAAACAGGTATTACTAACATATAAGGATGACATATAGCAAATATTAAAGCACTTATAGCAATTGATATTATAGATGGAAGCCACTGCCTCATACCTTTATAAACTATTCCTCTGAAAATTATTTCTTCAAACACAGGTGCCAATATCACATATAATATAATAATGAAGACATCAAACTTTATATTATGTGTTAATTTATTTGCATATAAACCATAATTTTTATAAATCACCAAAAGGTAAACATATCCTATAATACCTAATACTATACCAATTATAGCTCCAAAAAACAATGAAACTCCAACATTATTATACTGAACAAGATTTACATATTTAGATATATTTATCTTATAATATTTTGCCTCCATCAAAAATATACTGAGTGCAATGACGCCTGCTATTGCATAAGATACAGATAGCACTAATGATGTTTGCAGTCCAGATAATGACAATATTATACCAGGTATAGTTTGAATAAAGAAAAAGATTATAGTTATTATCAAACCAGACGCTAAATCAAATTCTTTCTTTGGCATTGCAGTAGGATCTAAAATATATTTTTCTAACTTATAAGATCTTTGCCACAAAGCCACAGCATATATAGATAGCAATACTACAACTGATAATTTTTGTTCAATAGAAGGTAAGAATATTCCCCCTCCTAACATAGCCCCTAACATCATAAAAAAATAAACTGTGTCAACTTTTTCTCGTTGTAATCCATGAAAACCCTTCTCTTGGGATGGCTCATAGTCCAATACTGCTAAAGCAGATGCCACAAATGCTGATATAATAATACCAATAGTGGAATATATAGTTATTATTAAATCGTTCATTTTCAAACTGCCAATCCATATATACCGCACTATAGAAGGTACAACAACAATAAATAATGATACAGACATCCAACAAATTGTCTTTTGTAAAACTATCGTGATAAATCTATGTGGAAACGTAAATAAAAGCCACATAGCATCTTTTTCATATATCAATACACGCAGACCAGCATTCATTAATAGATAAAATCCCATACCAAAAAGTGTAACCGAAAACATTTTCATAGAATTAAGAAATATAGATAAATCTTCAAACTGGGTCAATATCACAAAAACGCAATATAATAAAGGAAAAAAAACAGTTTCTACAAATAACACCTTATCTCTTACCAGCAATTTTATATCCTTGCCAATTATCCCTGATAAAATTTCTCTACCCACCTGCTTCTGTTTAGTTCTCTTTCCCTTATATCCCAATTGCACAAATTCAATACCTTTTTTGGATATAAATGAAATAATCATACCTACTATTGATGTTACAGCAATAATTTCTCCAAACAGCAGTAATACTGCTGTTGAAGAATTAAAATACACATTATCTCTAAAAATTGATAGAATTGCTCCTACAGGAAACAGATAATACATTATAGGAATTTTGGATACCTTATCATATAGAAAACTTAAAATATACGAACTCATACTACTAACACTAACTAACATTAAAATAAAGTAGAATAGCATTAAACCTAAACCAATAGCAATAGCATTTATAGTATTAAGCCAGTATACCGGGAACAGTTTTCTACACGCAAATTCAAATAAAAATACAATCATAGCAACTATAAAATTCAACATCAACGTCGCCAAGATAGCATAAACTATTGACAACCATCCCCACCCCCAATATATCAATATAACAGTTAACGACGGAATAAAAGACATCCAACCCCACCTATTTAAAATAATACCCTCTATAACTTTATATATGTATATTGTCCTCAATGAAACCGGCATAGTTATTAACCATTCTACAAACATATCATCCTTGATATTTACATTAAAAAGCATAGTTGTAATAAACAACACACATAGTAAAAAGCAGATAAATTCATAATATTTGCCTGAATATATTATTTCTTTTTTTGGTTCAACAAAAATATGTTTAAATAGTTCTTCAGATTTTCCTTTTCTTAGTTTCCCTATATGCTTTGCAATTTTATCACTAAATTCCTGCTCCAGTTTTTTACTACCGTTATTTATATTTTGTAATTTACTTTCCCTGTATTCAATAACACTATGTACCTTAGATATAAAAACCAAAATTGCAAAAATAGATACATCTGTAAATATTATAAAAAACAAAAATCCTAGCAACAGGTCCTTTAACCCATAACTTCTTTTTATTGGTGTTGCTTTTCGTTCACCACCCTCACTACTTTTTTTCTTAATTCTTCTGAATATCGCTATGAAAGTGTTAATTATTATACGTATCTTTAATTTTAGTATAGTAAATAGAAGTTTTATACTATTCAAATTGCTTTTAAAAACTACTGACTATTACTATCAGTCACAGTATAAAATATATTTTGTAAAGAACCTCCAGGGCATAAAGAAGATTTTAAATCTTGTATACTTCCCACTGCCAGTAATTGCCCTTTATTAATGATACCTATCTTACTACACGTTCTCTCAACCATTTCCAGGTAGTTAGAACTTAAAAGTACGGTTTTCCCAAACGCAGGAGCGGACTTTATCCAATTTTCAACCTCTCTCTGTGCAAAAGGGTCCAACCCTACCGTAGGTTCATCTAAAATATAAATATCGGGATTATGTAGAGACGCACATACAATCGCAAGTTTTTTCTTCATACCTAAAGAATAGTTCATGGCAAATTCATATCCAACATCAGAAAGTCCAAATTGTTCTAAAAGTTCAGAAATACGTTTTTCAAGTTCATTCTTTTTTAGACCATGCATTTGTCCTACAAATCTTAAGATCTCTATTCCCCTCAAATAATCATGAAAGGCAGGAACATCAGGGAGATAACCTACAAACGCTTTTATTTTTGGAGATTCCTCAATACAATCCAACCCCTTAATATATGCCCTGCCTTCCGTAGGTACCAAAATCCCCATCAATAAACGAATTGTCGTCGTTTTACCTGCACCGTTAGGACCTAAAAAACCAAATACCTCTCCTTTCTCTATCTCAATATTTAATTTATTTAAAGCGAGAAAATCTCCATACTTTTTACTCAGGTTTGAACACACAATTTCTTTCATCTAATACCTCCTCCAAAATCTCTATTATACTAAAAAGTGTGTGGTTTTCAAGTGCTCACCCTCACCCAACCCTCTCCCATCAATGAAGAGGAGTATGTTTCTCTTGAAAACCAATTTTCTTTTGGTATATAGTGGTTGTTAATTATTAATATACTTCAAACAATTTCTTTTTAATATCTTCGGGAACTTCTCTGTAATCGTG
>CAZWFP010000094.1:0-3362 GCA_964633175.1 uncultured Planctomycetaceae bacterium
CAATATTTTTGAACGCTTCCCACACACGAAAAGAAATAAACTACATTAAGACCGCCATATCAAACCTATAATAAACTAAACTACAATGATTTTCAAGTCACTCTTTACCTGTCTTGCGAGCGAACAGCATCTATCCGTCATTGCGAGCCCGCAGGGCGTGGCAATCTCATTACGTTTGAAATCAATTGCTTTTTGGTTTAAACTTCATTAAGCAGTAAAACATAACTTATGAACCATACTATGTACAAAATTAAAAAATATCTAAGAAACGTATATTATCAATTCAAAGGGTTAAATACCCCTTCTGAATGGATACCAATACACACTGCATTTATTATGGATAAAACAAGGACTGAAACATTAAGACGCTCTATTTTACAAGTAGTAAAACCAGATGATATAGTATTGGATATAGGAACAGGTAGCGGAATATTATCTTTATTTGCCTGCCAGGCAGGTGCTAAAAAGGTATATGCTATTGAACGTTCCCCTATGATTAAAATAGCCCAGAAAATGGCAGAATATAACGGATTTAAAGATAAGATAGTATTCATAAATGAAGAATCAACGTTTGCTAAATTACCGGAAAAAGTAGATGTCATTATATCTGAAACCATAGGCACGTTTGGGCTGGAGGAAAATATACTTCCTATCATGTTAGATGCCAAAAAAAGATTTTTAAAACCAGATGGCTTATTCGTTCCCAAAGGACTAAAATTCTTCGTTGTTCCTGTTTATCTAAAAGAAAATGAAAATACTGATTTAATAAATATTTTCACCAATAAACCATGGACATTAGATTTTACCCCAATAATTAAAAGCATTAAAAACCACGTAATATATATCCTGGTAACACAACTTTCTAACTTTGAATTTCTATCTGAACCACGAGAATCTGGTTTTATTGATTTTAAACAATTAAAGACAGATTCATTCACAAGTAAAGTAACTATTAAAATACAAAAAAATGGTATTCTTAATGGTATTCTCAGTTATTTTCATATACACTTTACAGACGACATAATACTATCACCAGAAAAGACAGAATAAACATCCTGGAGTTCATGGTGTGTCCTTGCTTTCTTCCCATTTACAAACCCTAAAAACGTAAAGACAGGTGATACTTTTGAAACAACGTTTTCCTACACCAACAAAGCCGGCTGGCAGGTCACTCCATTTTAATCACATTGTAATTACATCTTTATAAGACCCACTTCTGTCATATTTTTCCACCCTCACCCAACCATCTCCCATAAAGGGAGAGGAAACTGTTTGATTCTCCTCCCTTGATGGGAGGAGTTAGTGGAGGGTGAAAATAGCAGTTAGCCATATTCATTAAACTTTAAACCTTGAACATTTAACTTCTTATTAGTTAGTCATTGCGAGCTCAAAGCCAAAAAAAGCCAGTCATTGCAAGCAAACTCTTGGTTTGCGTAGCAATCTCATCTTTAAACTTTTGAATTTCGACATGCACTTTTGATCTTTGACTTCTTCTTCCCTGTGTTCTGTATACTGTATCCTATATTCTATTATTTATCACACATAAAACTAAAATCTTATTATAATATATCCCAATATGGGATATTCTAAATCGGGATATTTAGCTGTAGTTGTGCGTACCATCCACATTTTATTTATATCTAGTTTATTTTCTATAGCGGTTGCGGTGGCTTAATGGATGACTCAACGACAAAAAACGGATTTAATGGTAACTGGTCAGTTTCTAAGAAGCGACTAATGATGTATACTAAAAAGCAATTGGTTTTCAAGTTTCCACCCCTTTTCGTCATTGCGAGCAAACTTCCTAGTTTGCGTGGCAATCTCATTGTAGATGGAAACTATACCCTCTCTGCTTACGCCGATACCACTCTTGAAAACCATTTTTGTTTTAGTATAGTAGAATTAAACAAAGAGGAACCTAATATCCTACCAAGTAACTGGTCGGTTTTTCTAATATTTTGGTATGTAGTAATGCACAAGATATTGATTTTATTATGCTATTACTTGAGAAAACTGCCATAAAATGGTAAAATTTCCTATGGACCGGCTATATACATATATTTTATTAATATTAAGTACTGCAATAGGGTTATTTAATATAGGATATAATTCAGAAGTATTTGATATTTCTAAATCTCCGGATTCAAAACTGTATCTTGACATTGGAAGAAGTTTATCTAATGATATGGGATATGTAAATACCTACAATAAACAAGAATATAGAAATAGGGTTGTCTATCCACCGTTGTATCCATTGATCATTGCCGTTATATATGAAAATTCTCGCAATCCTACCCGTGTTTTAATATATATACACCTGATAACATACGTATTGAGTGTAGTATTGCTATTTAAAGTGATAACCGTTATTACTAACAGTAAATTTTTGTCTTTTATGAGTTCGATCTTATTTGCTATAAATCATTCTGTACTAAACATTTTCTTTTTGGTATTAACAGAGTGCCCGTTTTTTATATTATATATCTTGTTTCTGTATTACTTTATCAGATACACATATGATAATTCAATTACCTGTTATTTATATTCATTGTTATTCTTATCTTTATGTGCTTATACAAGGGTTATGGGTATAGTTTTAGTGATTTGCGTATTTATAGTCCAATTACTGCACAGAAAGTATAAAAGGGCATTCATTTCTATCTTATCAGTAATCCCATGTGCAAGTTTTTATCTAGACCTGTTTATATTAACAGGAAGAGGAAGCATAGGGGGATATCTGGGAGAATTTTTCTTCTGCGATCCCGATTTCTCACGTCTGAAGTTAGTAGCGTCTGAAATGATTTTTTATATTCCGTTTAGATTATTATTCTATTACACCGGAACTAAAGTTTTGGATTTTTTTTATTGTCCCTTGATCTTCATTGGTAAAACTACGAGAATCGACATAGCAGGGTTAATAAGTTTGATGATATGGATTTTTGTTATAAGACAAATATATACCTACATTCAAAACAAGCAGTTCATTATACCACTTGTATTCTTGTTCTCCATTATAGTGTATGTATCACATACCGTTTATACTGCTAATGATCCGAGAATTTTGATTTATTTATTGCCATTTTTCATAAATTTTCCCATATTAGTCATATCAAACATAAATAATCCTATATTTAAAAGCACATTTATAGCCATATATTGTACTATCTATATTTTTACTAATGTATGTATTGCATATTTAAGAGTTCCATAATTAAAAATCTCACATATCACACCAACTCTGTTTTGTAAAAAGTTCAATATTTGACTGAACTTATACATTATTGCTATGGTTTAGATATTCGCCTGATTATTTAAAAATTTGTTTTAAAGATATTCTCAAACCTCTCAGAATAGATGATTTT
>CAZWFP010000095.1:0-3198 GCA_964633175.1 uncultured Planctomycetaceae bacterium
ATCCTTACTTTTGACTTACTACAACCCATATACAGTTTGTAGCAAATTTTATGCCAACGTTCACATCATTATATATAACAAATAATAGGTATTATATGAAGTTATTTTAATACACTTTTAATACCGTTTATTTAATGTAACAGTGTCTGAATAAAGTAACATTCCGCAATACTGAATGATGAATACATCAAAAAGTCAAATGTCAAAGGTCAAAACTCAAAAGTGCATATCAAAATTCAAAAGTAAAAAATACCCCTCTACCAGAGAGGGGGTGGATGCAAATATCCCGTCAGTCCTACGGTCGGTGGGACCGACTGCCGTGACTGCCACCCCTTTAACAAAGGGGAATTGCAGACGGGATGTTTTTCCTTCATATGAAACTGATGGAATTTTTATTCCTGCGGTCTTGAGAATTCTATAAATTCGGCAGACGTTTTAAGTGTTCCTACTATTATGCCGGTTATTATGGGAAATTCATCTGGCTGAGAAGTTACAACAATTTTCAATTTGTCATCAGGAAAAATATCCTTATTAATTATAACTATATCCCTTCCATTAGAAATATGCGTTATTTCACCTTTTTTGTTCAGTATTATTACACTTATGAATAGGTTAGAATAATTCTCTACGTAAATAGAACTAAAAAACGTTTTCTGGCTAAATTCAGGAAAAACAATCTCCAGTTTCTCTTTATCATCCATTATCTTCAGCTCTTCCCAGGAAGGAGCATCTATATTTTTAGATACTTTAATTTTATTGTATAAGCCATCCTGAGGAAAATTCCATGCATTTTCTTTATAACTTTCGCCGAATCTCAGGTAATTATTAGTAAAATAATCAGGCACACCAAAAATTCCGCCTCTCAACCCAACGGTAGTTGTGAAGCCCATATGTCTTGAAACATCTTCACCGTTTACATAAATCCGTGCCCCTTTAGAAACATCTATATAATTTGAGGTATCAAATACAAGTTTAAAATGTGTCCATTTCCCTTGTTCAATAATTTCTTTTTGTTCCGGTTTTTTAGTAGTTGCGACAAAATAAAAGCCGACTCTATAACTTTGCCATATCCATGCTGGTGCACCTACGGATAAATTTTCCATAACAGGAAAATAGTCAGCCCAGAATTTTCGGGAAACATAAGGTAGAACGTTCAATGCACTTACTTTATTATTCTTGAAATTATTGAGTGAAAAAATCATTCTTGCTTTTTTCAGATTAACCGTATCAAAAAGCGGTTTATATAGGAAAGATATAGAGCCCTTAATTCCTTGGCCGCAACCTTTACCGAGATTTATTTTAAATAGTTCATTTAACTTTCCACAATCCAGCATACCTTGGGCAATATCTTTAAGGTCAACCATATTTACGACAGAGGCAGGGATTTTCAAAAAATGCCCCTGGCCAGAATATATCCCTTCCGTCGTAAAAAACGGTCTATAACCCTTATAAATGTTTGGCACAAAATCCAATAGCTCTTCATTATCGACCTCTATACTTTTTGGTTTTGTATTAGAAGCGTAAAATATCGTATCATTATCCTGAGGCGCTTCATAAAACTTCAAGCCAATAAAACTATTAAGGTCAACCTTCATCTTTTTGGAAAATTCTTTTGAAAAAGGATAAATATCCAATCCTTTAAATGAAAAACCGTTAAAATCATTATAGGTTCTGAAGCTTAATAAATCCTGCAACTTTGCAGATGCTTTAACCGTATCCTGGGCAATTACTTTCTGATTCTTAACGTCTATTACCATACCCAGCGATTCGATGGAAAATGTGCCCTGCGGAGTAAATGCAAATGGAATAGTGGGATTGAGTATATTTTCCTTATTTATCTTCAATAAAAAGTTGGAAAATTGTGTAAAAATAGAAGAAGGTGGATTAGGATGTAAATTTGCAAAGACGATATCTCTATCTAGTTCGGATATTAATTTTTCATTTACTATAGTTGACAAAAAATCATATAAGTCCAGATAAGAAGAGAAATTGCTTTTAATTCTTCTTTCTATTATTTTTTGGGTTATGGTCTCAACGCTACTGGGTGCTATTGCATATTTTTTCATCTCGCCTAATTTTATGGGACCTTTATCAGTTCTGCCTAAATTCATTATTTTTTCTATAAGAAAAGATTTTTCTCTTATTATTTTCCAATAATCCCATACACCTATATCTTTTGGGGAGAAGTTAAGTTTATAAGATGCCTCATCCTCTTTAAAATATATCGCCTCAAGATTCATAAGATCTGCCTTTATCACTTCAGGTGGAGCACTATTAACATTCAGCAATTCAAGTTCATATTCCTTAAAAGTAGTGGGAAGGAGTTGCAAACGGGTTAGTATCGTAGAACCCTCTTTTAGCCCTGAAGAAGGAAATACCATTTTTTGTAATGCGCCTTTGGCAAAACTTACGTAGTTTGAAAGTTTTAGAAAATCCTTGTAGGGCAAGTTACTTTTCAACTCCTCAAAGTTAGAAAAATGTTCCGATAACTTTATGTTGAGTATCTCACAAAGATTCCTTATAAATCTTATTTTTACTTCATTCAACGGAGCAGCATATACTTTATTTGATTCATCTACAATTTTCAAAATAAATATTATTTTATGTTCATGAGTGTCAGGCAAATCACCAGAATAATGAATTGTTTTACCATCTTTTAATACGATAGTTGCTTTATGCAAAGAAGGCATATGTTTGCCGTCAAGTGGTGCGCTCTGAGTATCAAGAATGCTGTTTCGATTAAAATCTTCACCTTCATCAAGTTGATAATTTTTATTCAAATCCTCACCATAGTAAACCCAATTTTGTCCTGGCCTGAAAACATTACTCAAAGAATATCTCACGCCACTTTCAGCTGCAAATTCTGCTTTCACTTTATTTATAGCCACAATGGAGAGACTTTTAGTGGTAGTAGCAAGATTATATCCAAGAACGGCAATGGCGACCAGCACGGCTAGGATACTTATGACAAATATTAAGATGATACCTTTTTTACAATTATTATGAATCACGATGTGCAATTATATAATACTGAATTAAAATTTATTTTTGTAGTTTGCGATCTTTTGCGAGATGTTAAGTTGTAAATTTGTTAACTATAGTCAAGAGAGTGCCGGCGGAGGGAGTTGAACCCACATGAGGGCGAGCCTCACTAGATTTTGAGTCTAGCGCGTCTGCCAGTTCCGCCACGCCGGCATT
>CAZWFP010000096.1:0-1376 GCA_964633175.1 uncultured Planctomycetaceae bacterium
TTATATTTTCAAATTGCTTTATTATTTTGTTTATGTCGAATATGGCTGAACTTTTTAATGCGTTACGAGACATACTTTCATATAGTTTGTTATTGGTAATGAGTTTTTTTATCTCGTCCGCAAAACTTTCTGGTTCAAAGTCCTTTGCTATAAGTCCATTTTCCCCGTGTTTTATAATTTCAAGTGGTCCGAAAGGGGTAGGGGTTGATACTACGGGTTTGCCGAGCGCCAAACTTTCTGCTATCACGAGTCCAAACGCTTCATATTTGCCGGCATATAAAAATGCAAAAGAATTTCGTAAATATTTATAAGGATTAGGAGTATATGGCAAAAAAGATATGGTGCTTTCAAGATTGTTCTTTTTCACTAACGATACAAGTTGATTTTTTACAGGACCATCGCCTATAAGGATAAGTGAGCAATTATACTCATGTAGGTATTGAAATGCGTTTATTATTATATCAAATCGCTTGTGAGTTGCGAACCTGCCGTAAGAAACAAATATAATCTTATCGTTGTTAAAGTAATTTTTCTCGGTCGGTTCATTGCTCAATTCCACTATATTGCCAATATCTATGGGTGGGTATAAATTTATGCCGTTTTTTATGCCAAAATCGCGCTGGTATTTCTTTTGTTGTAGTTTGGTGCAAAATATTACTGCGTCAGCAAATCTTGTTAGTTTTTTTGTCAGCATCATTTCAGGTCGCCTATTCGGGAATTCTTTTATAAATTCATATACGTCATTAAGAAAGAAAACTACAATCTTTGTTTCCCTGTTAAGTAAAGCGCGTGCTAAAACACCAATGTAATCAGTGGACATTTCTAATCCACATACCAAAATATCATAGTTTCTTATGATGTTTGAAAGTTTTAAAATGGCTTTTGGAAGTTGTAATGCTACATTCTTGCCTTTGCTCATAAGAGGAGGAAGGATAACGACGTTTTTATCTATGAAATTTTTTAATTCCCCTTCGTCAAAATTTACGATAAGTGATTTATTGAATTGGGAATTATCCAAACTATTTAGTATAGTAAAAATTATTTTTCCGGCACCTCCCCATGCGAAATTGGGCATGTAGAAAAGGATACGAATTTTCATACTACTATTTCACTTTGCTTTTATTAGACATATTTGCAGCAATAATTTCTGTCATGAGAGGTATATTAAAATAAGTATAAACTGTATTTATAAAATAAATTCTTAGTTATAATAAAAATATGGGGTTAGTGGCGGCAAAATCTAAAAAAAAGCTGCTTACGTATCAGGATTATGCGCTGTTAAATGATGATAAAAGATATGAATTAATGGAAGGAGAACTTATTATGGCGCCATCCCCTGGTTTTAAACATCAGTCAATATTAGATAATTTATACGA
>CAZWFP010000096.1:1476-3141 GCA_964633175.1 uncultured Planctomycetaceae bacterium
GATGATAAAAGATATGAATTAATGGAAGGAGAACTCCTTATGGCGCCATCCCCTGAAATAAAGCATCAGGATATAATTAGAAATATTGTAGAGGAATTGTGTGCTTATGTAGATAAAAGTAGGGAAGGCATAATTTATTTCGCACCTACGGATGTTTTTTTAGATGAATTTAACGTAGTCCAGCCGGATATACTTTTTATATCCAATAAGCGTCTTAATATTATAACGGAAAAGTATATAAAAGGAGCGCCTGATTTAGTGGTGGAGGTTATATCAAAATCCACAAGACAGAATGATTTGATAGTAAAAAAAGAACTTTACCAAAGATTTGGCGTTAAAGAATACTGGATAGTAGACCCTGCTTATGAAACGGTTGATGTATATACGTTGAAAAATAACATATACAATCTATATAAATCGTTTAATAAAAATGATACGCTGTCTTCTAAGGTTTTGAAAAACATAAAGATAGAGTTAAAAAAAGTATTTCCTTAAATTTCCAACATTTAGTTTTTATTTTTGCAAAAAATTTAGTAGTTGCTCGGTGGATTTATCCCAGCGATATTTTAATACTTCGTTATAACCGTTCTCTGATAATTTTTGTCGGAGAATAATATCGTTATATAACTTTTTAATTCCCTCTATTATTTCTGATACTGAATTAGGTTTTATTAGATATGCTGTTTCTAAGTGTTTGGCATAGTTTCTACACCCCAGAGAATCTGTTGTTAATACAGGAATTTTACATTTCATTGCCTCCATTGCAGGCATACCTAATCCTTCATACCAACTCGTAGATACGAATAAATCCAACGAATTGTAATAATCACTGAGCTTTTCTTGAGGTGGGCTATTCCAAACTTCAAAATTTTTAAATGGGAATTTCTTTTGTTTTTCTGCTGTAAGTATAACTACCTTTATATTCTGTATTTCTTTTTCTAAGTTGAGTATTGCGCCTTCAAATTCGGGATAACCCTTAAAACGTTTAGAGACATAGTTGTAACCTACTCTAAAAAAGTTACTCTTGGCTATTGGCTTTTGGCTATTACCTATAGATTCAGGTGTAACAGGAGTAACGAGCACCAGAGGTGTCTTACCCGTCTTCCTGTGAATGATATTTTTTAGCCAGTCAGATAATACAATGTATTCAAATTCATCCGTATAAGTTCTTTCTACTTCATTTTTAGGTCCTGCCCACAACGATTCATATGCTTGAACAAAATAGAATTTTCTGCCTTTAATATTGCTATTTTGTAAAACTGTTGCGGTTTTCCAGAACGTGGCGATATGACAGTCCGCTTTTAATACGTTATGAACTTTGTGGTGTATTACTCGTAAAGGAACTTTATTAGGAAACCATTTTATTAGTCCTCTGGTTTTATTCCTTATGAGTAATTTTAAATAATCTATGTAATCAAAGGTAATAATATAAATAGTAACGTCTTGTCCTAAATTATATAATCTGTTGGCATATTCAAAGATTGCCTTAGACCCTCCAAAAATTCCTATGCTGCTTATATAAAAGTTTATTTTCAACAGTTCGCCAAAAGGGAATTGTAAAACGATAAATTTTGAGTTTTTTATATCTTTTGAGAAACTACCACACTACAAAATTCCCCTTTTGTAGTTTACCTTCCATCCTTCATTCTTCATTTATTCCGAATT
>CAZWFP010000097.1:0-3065 GCA_964633175.1 uncultured Planctomycetaceae bacterium
TAGGTTAAATATAGGTAATGACCTATTTCTATATTTAAAAGTGTGTGAAAAATACGAATATGCTTATTATCTTCCTTCTCCTCTCATTCATTTAGTAGAACCAACAAAAGATGAACCTTCCATTACTATGATGTTCACAAGAAAGGGGAATCGCCTCAATTTGGAATTGTCGCACCTCCAAGCGTTTACTTATTTTCTCAGAACATCGTCTATAAATAAAATAACAAAGATTATTATTAACATATTACTAAGTATCAGATATATATTAACTTGGCTGAAGTATGACATTTTAGTGAAAAGCCTTAGTATCATCCAAACCTAATTAAAATATGCCTTTAGTAAGTATAATAATGAGAGTTTTCAATAGATCAGAATTCCTTGCGCAGGCAATTAAAAGCTCTCTTTCACAAACCATGCCAGATTTTGAATTAGTCATAATAGATAACAGCACAAATAGCGAAATTGTTAGGCAAATCAGAGAAATTATAAACAGATTTGCTGACCCAAGGATAAAATACAAATATATAGAGAATAACTTACACATATTAGGCGCTTTACTTGAAGGCATAAAAACTTCAAGAGGACAATATATATCTTTCCTTGATTATGATGATTTAATGTTTCCAAATAATTTATATATAAATTCACGACTTTTAGATGAGGCGGATGAAAATATAGCAGTGATTCATGGTTCAACTATTTACATAAATAGTCAGAATCAATTATTATTTACTCAGCGGCTGTCCAACCACCAGTTTATATATGATTATAAGTTTTTCGCAAAACAGATATGCTCAACACCTTTCTCATTTCCATCAATGATGATTAGAAAACAATATATATTAAACAATTTCAAAGAAATTTCGTCCCCATCTACAAGAATGGGTAGAGAAGAACTCCCCCTCTTACTTGCGCTTTTAAAAAATAGTTATAAATTCCTAAGTCATCCTAATATAATTGCGTGTGTGAGATTACACCATCTTAGTTATGGAAGGGGTAGGATATTAGATCAGTTACACATAAGAGATATGATATATTATATGAAAATGTATAAACAACACTATTCAACTAATTCATCTGTTTTTTATGTATATAGATTTATAAAGAGGACGGCCGGCGCGGTCTCGCTGGTCCTTCTAAGAAAAGGATATTTTTCACGATTAGGTGATATATTGCGTTACTTTATCTCTTGGCTAACAAACCAATGGAAAATCCTGATAAGATTTTACTCTATTAACTGAAAACTCAATGGTTCGCCAATTCGGTAACCTCCCAAGTATACAACAATGCAAAGTGAAAATTCATTCCATTTCCCCAAGTTCTGAATTGCTCTAATATAATTGAAATATTTCATCATTCGAACTAAATTTGCTTTGGCAGTTAAGTTAGAAACGTTTCCCATCTTTTATTACGATTCTCAAAAATAACTAATTCCTTGCAAAAGAAAAGTAGTATCCTAACCCATACATTATTAGTGAAAAAGGGGCGTTAACTAAAACCCAACTTCCTGTCAGAATAGTAATATTAACTGTAATAAAAAGATATATGGAGAACAAATATAAGGGTGTAAGCGAAGAAGTTTTATAGGTAGTGAAAAGATTTTTTGCCCAATTATATTGCACCATACCAAATAAAGCAAGTCCTAAAATGCCGGTAATGTAAATGAAGAAAGCAATATGGGGTTCTAAAAAAGGATTCTTAGAATACGCCAATCTATTAAAAAAAAAACTAATGTCATTACTTCCTACTAAGAAGGATTCATAATTTAGAATATGCTTTAATACTCTATACGGGATTTCAACTCTATCTTCTATTGCATCGTCAAAATACATAATTCTTTCCATCCATATACTTCCCATCTCTATAGGAAATATACTGTTTGCAATGAGTAGGAGAATCATTAACATAAAAATCATTAATAGAATATAATAAAAAGGGGGTTTTTCTGTTTTTATGAAAGTATAGAATATTATTGGTATTACCACTATATATATCCTCTTGAAAGAAATTGCGCATGCAAATAATAGAAAAGATATAAGCGTTATAAGGAAAGTTTTTTTTGAAGTAAATCGCCATAAACTAAAACAAGCAGCAAGACCAATAATATAACCAACAATGATATAAACGTTATCAATAACTCCTCCTTCAATTGTGGAACTGCTACTCACTCCCTGGATATGGTAAATATAATGAAAATATCGTATATTCACCAACATTTCAACCACTCCACTTAAATCAAATGATTCCGCCAAATTGCCAATACGTCCAATAATATTGGCAAACACTCCTATAAGTTGTATTAATATCATTAGAATTAAAAAGTTTATTTGTAATTTCCTATTTTCAAAAGCGATAATTGAGGCAATCAAAAGACAGACCGATATTACAAAACCCCCTAAATAAGGACCAATAACATCAATACTACCTCCATTAGTGTATAATGCGAAAGTGAATTTCGCTGTTGTATAGGTATGAAGAATGAAAAACGGCAGGAAATCCCTCATTTTTTTTAAATAATCGGTGGTCGTAAATACAATTATCATTATTAATAAGAAAAAACCCGTAAAAAAAATATATCCCACATATTTTAACTGCTCAATCCCTTCAATATATTTAGTTCTGCTAGCAATTGCTAATACAAAAAATAGCACAAAAAACATATATCTTATAACATTCTTTGCTATGCTCATTTTAATCGTCCACTAAGCACAATTATAACTTTTTATAATATGCCAAAATATAATCGATTTTCAAGAAACCTTATAACGGTTGCTATCATGAGACAGCACTTAAAAACCATTAATTTTGAGTATCAATAAACTTCCTTACCTTTTGATAGATGTGGCAACTTTCTTTAAGAAATCGTATACGCTAACTATCCCACACAATGAAAGCAAGAAATGTAAAAGAGGAAGAAATAAAAAAATAAATTTAAAAACATCACTAACAAAGGAATATTCTATGTTATCTTTTATAAATTCAGTATGTTTTCTGTCGCAAATTTTTAAAGTTTGTGTATCCTTTGAATACTTCCATCTAGCCGTATATAAAAATGACCCATATGC
>CAZWFP010000098.1:0-2912 GCA_964633175.1 uncultured Planctomycetaceae bacterium
TGTAGGGTTATCGTGGATGAGCATTTCTGGCATATTTGCATTTTTATTTGGCATTGCATTCTTTCTGAAATATGCCTTTGACAATGACTGGATAGGTCCCACGGGAAGAGTTGCAATAGGAGCATTTATTGGATTAACATTCATAGGAGTGGGAAGATTGTTTTTCAGGAAAGATTACAAATTATTTGCAAACATGTTAACGGGTGGTGGCGTGGCAATCTTATACCTTTCGGTTTACGGTGCCTTTGCTTACTACAAAATTATGAACCAGATACTGGCATTTTCGTCTATGATTGTAATAACTGCCTTTGGATTTTCCCTTTCAATTATCAATGAAGCAAAACCAATATCATTTATTGCAACAATAGGCGGATTTCTCACCCCCATTCTTCTAAGCACAGGGGTAGATAGATACATACCATTGTTTACCTACATTGCGATATTAGACACAGGAGTATTGGCTTTATCATACTTTAAAAACTGGTCTGTCTTACAATATATTTCCTTCCTGGGGACCATAACAATTTTTACAGGATGGTATCATAAATTTTACATACCAGAAAAACTGCCATTTACAGCCTTCTTTTTAACTATCTTCTTTTTCATATTCCTAACGATTTCAGTTCTAAACAAATTAGTAAAAAGAATAAAAGTAAACGTATATGACATAGTTTTATTTGTTTCCAATCCTTTTCTATATTATGCCATGATATACAAACTAATGAATGAAACCTATCATAGTTATTTAGGGCCATGGGCAGTAATTGTAGGTGCCATATATTTAACGTTTTCAACCATACTAAGAAAGGAATATTTAGAACACAGATACGTAATGATAATTTCATTAGCCATAGCCATAACGTTCATAACAATTGCAATCCCCATTCAATTCAAAACGTTCTTGATTTCGATATTCTGGGCTATGGAAACGGCAGTCATAGTATATGTAGGATTAAAATTTGGTGAGATTTATACGAGAATATTTGGTTACATAGTAATGACTATAACAGTTGGAAGATTGATAATAATGGACCTTTTACAAAAGCAGAATGAACAACTAATTTTTATTGTTAATAAATGGTTTATCCCCATATTAGCAGTTCTTGCATCGCTGTTTGCAATAGGATTTTTCCTGAGGAAATTTAAAGAAAGATTAACCGAGGTAGAGAAAAACCATTTATATAAAATATTACATATATCGGCAAATCTGTTACTCCTGATTTTAATATCAATGGAAACGAACAGATACGTAAATCAATTAGAAGACACATACAAAGATAAAATACAATCATCACACAACACCATACAATTAAATCAGAACGAAAGCAACTTATTACAAACATATTTAGAGAAACAGCAGAGTTACAAGTTATTAAAACACTCTCTTCTACCTCCCATATGGGCAATATACGCCGTAATACTAATACTGTGGAACCTGGCAAGAAGTTTTTCTATGCCATACTTACGTATCATGGGATACTTCATAATTGCCTTGTCTATAACTGCCGGCAATATATTAATATACACTTCTGTTGAACAATATTCACCACGGTTAAATTTTATTTTTAACGAGTGGTTTATACCGGTATTGATTAGTACAATTGCCGTATTCTGCACAGGGCTTCTTCTAAAAAGATTTAGAAGCATTATATTAGAAGAAGAAAATAACATATTATACAAGATTGTCAATATCACAGCCAACGTATTGCTTTTATCCTCAATTTCTATTGAAACCAACAGATTTTTTTATACGGGGATAAATAACTTAATATTATCTCCAATGTGGACCATATATGCTCTTATACTTGTGGTATGGAATCTGAAAAGAAATGCTCAAACCCCGTATCTAAGAATACTCGGATACGTCATTACGGCAATAGCTGCATCAAAAATAACATTGTTTGACTTTTTCTTAAGAAAAAACTTCACACAATTGCAATTTATTCTGAACAAATGGTTCATAACTATATTAATAGCAATAATCTTCATCTTCGTAATTGGAATACTACTAAAAAAATTCAAAGAACTTTTGATGGAAAAAGAAAAAACCACATTTTATAAGATATTACACATAGTAGTAAATTTTCTATTAATAACGCTACTATCAATAGAACCGTCCAGTTACATAAAGCATCTTCCCCTCCCTTCCCTTGCTGACTGTACAACAAGCATCCAAGGAAATGCCGTTGTCCAGAGCGATTGTATTCCAGAAGAAGAAAAGGGCAGGTTATTAGAAAAAAAGCAAACATATAAAATGTTAGAAACAACCATATTAACGCCTATATGGGCAGTATATGCGATTATACTCGTACTGTGGAATTTCATTTACAGTAAACAATCCACGTATTTCAGGATTTGCGGATACGTTATTGCCGTTATAACAGTAGGCAAGATAATAATATTGGATTTCTGGATAAAACCCCCCACACAACCGCAGTTTTACTTCCTGCTAAATAAATGGGTTATCCCAATATTAATAGGAATAATTTGTGTGTTTATCATTGGATTCCTGATAAGGAAGTTTAGAGAACTTACAACTAAGTTTGAAGGAAATGAGTTTTATAAATCATTACACATAGTAATAAACCTGACTTTACTTGCTCTAATATCGCTTGAAACGTTTAGATTTTCAGAGGTGCAGGAATTCAGATTTTACAACCAATATTTAAGACCTCTCTTAGAAAAAAGATATTCCGAGTTAACTCAAGAAGAACAGCAGCAATTAAAAAGGTATGAAGAAAAACGTAAGAATTATCAGATGTCCAGAGTGTTTATACTGACAATTTTACTTGCGGTTTATGCAAGCATACTTATTGGATGGGGACTTATGAAAAACTCCATATACATAAGATATCTAGCAATATCCTTGTTCGTTCTATGCGTAGGCAAGGTTTATCTATATGACGTATGGC
>CAZWFP010000099.1:0-2872 GCA_964633175.1 uncultured Planctomycetaceae bacterium
AGGTCAAAAGTTCAAGGTTTGAAAGTTTAAGTAGCACAGACATTTCTGTCTGTGTCTCTTTGTCTTTCACAGGCAAGAATGCCTGTGCTACTTTAATGCGTTGGGCTCTAAACGCGCTAATTCGGAATAAATGAAGAATGAAGGATGGAAGGTAAACTACAAAAGGGGAATTTGAAAGTGTGGTAATTTCTACACATTTGCTACTTTAACAAAATCTTCTAGTTTCTTTTTTATACATTCTTTTCCAACATCTTTTCCTAACTCTAATTCAAGTATTATACAGCAGGCGGGAAATCCGCTTTTTACAATTTTGCAAAAATCTTCCCTTTTTATTATAGGTTCTATATCTGACCTATAACAGCATAGACCCCATGGATCCTCTAGAATAGCATTTATAGCATCAATACAGGGAATAGGTTTATTCTTACTACATTCCTCGGGAAAATTATCTAAAAGTTAAAAACTCCCACTAAAAGGCTCCTTATAGAAGCAAAATTGTTTTTTATCTGAATTTTTTACTTCCAAACAACATTTAAATTCGTCAACACAATATTCTTTTACACCTTGGAAGATTGTCACATTGTTATCATCCTTTTCGATACAAGCGTATTTCAATGGAAATGTGAACTTCGTTATATCTTTCGATGAATCTATCAACTTTCTACATTTGAATAATTCATCTTTCTCACAGATAGGATATTTCTTTGATAAAATTGTTGAGTATTCTGATAACTTTTTATCGCTAATTTCTTTTAATTTTGAGTTAACATTGTCTACTTTTATACCACCAATCATATAAGAGTAGAGGATTTTGAGTGTTTATTTCAAGGCGTTATCTAAATCGCTTATAATGTCGTCTGGATCTTCAAGACCAATGGCGATACGAATACCTTTTTCGTTTAATCCCATTTCCTCTTGTTCTTTTTTAGTGAGCGTTGCATGAGTCATTAATACAGGGCTTTCAATAAGGGTTTTAACTTGTCCCAAACTTACTGCTAATGTTATTGAATATGCATTTTTAGCAATTTTATCAAGGAACTTTTTAGTGTCTTTGATTGAGCCCTTTAATATAAAGTATATTAGTGTACCTGGTGCGAAGCTCCCCGTAGGAGTTTTCATTTGTTTTTTTGCAAGTTTTTTCTGTGGAAACGCATCTAAGCCAGGGTAGAATACTTTTTCTACTTTTTTATGATTTTCCAGGAATTTGGCTACTTTCAATGCTGATTTTTGTTTGTGTTTTAAACGTATGTGTAGTGAAGGAAGGCCATATACGAGGATATGCCATGCATTTTTTGGCGATAGGACGCTGCCAAAATCCTTGCGGACGAGCAATAAATTTTTCAAGAATTCTTTTCTTGTAATTACAGCACCGCCGAGGTCCGTGCCAAATCCTCCTATGTCTTTACTTAAACTATGAACTACAAAATCTGCGCCGAATTCAAGAGGCCTCTGGCAAAAGGGCGTTGCAAAAGTATTATCAATTATTACATAGATATTGTTACTTGTATTGTGAGTTATTTTTGATACTTTTTCTATGTCAATTAGTTGTAAATTGGGGTTTGAAGGCGTTTCAAAATAAACAATGCGAACATCTTTCGTTAGATTGTCTTTTAATTGATTTAAGTCAGTCATGTCTATAAATTTAACCTCTACATTTAATCGTGGTAACCACTTGGTAAATAAACTATGGGTGCAACCGTAAAGAACTTTGTGTGAGAGTATTTTTTCCCCCGCTTTTATAACTGTTAATATAGAAGATACAATTGCTGCCATACCTGATGAAAAAGTAACAGCGATTTCACCATGTTCAATATGGGCTAAATTTTCTTCAAGCATATCTCTTAAAGGTTCTGCCAATCTATCGTATATATAGATTGGGGTTGGGGAGTATCCTTTAGTGGCAAATTCATAAAAACCCTTTGCAGCCCTTTCCGCTGACTCTACTTTATACGCTATTGAAGATGAAATGGGAGGTATTAAGTGATGGCTAAAATCCCATTTTTTGCTTCTATGCCAGCCATGAATGTAAAACGTTTCAAGTGAGCATTTGTTGTTTTTGCATTTATGTCTGCCACATGGTAATAGTTTGCTCATTTCAATTAAATAAAGATTTTAGATAGTCCTCCAGCTTATCCAGAGGAGAGGTTCGGACATAGTGCGCTATGATCTTTTTTTAGAGGCGTCGCTCACTGCTTTTTAAGGAAGGGGATTGGTTCAGTGAGACAGCCGACACATCTTACTACCTCCGACCCTCTCCTGAAATTGTATAATTGCTTCCCCTTCACCAACAGGTAAGGGCAAAAAGTATGCCATAAGAATGTATGGACCTGTATAAAAAGAATTGTATTCAGAAGCCGTTTTGATATGGTGGTTGGTGCGGTTTCATTTTTGCAAATACTAATGTATTTTTGTGTCAAATATGAGAGATTAAAGAATTGTCAAAACAAACGTTGTTTTGTAGATAGTAGTGTCAATAAATGAATTAATATAAAAATTGATTGTATGTTTTCTTCAACGCTGTTTTTGATAGATAGTGCCTCTTGTAAATATGGGGTATGGTTATATATATATGTCCCTTCAACTGTTTAGAAATCGTATTAAACAAAAATAATAAGGAACATTTTCGTGTTGCGTCAAATGTGCATTATCAAGATTGTGTAGCGTGCCGTTTATGTGTTGAAATTTGTTCAGATAAATATGCCATTCAAATTTGCTGGCAAGACGGTTCAATAGCAATGAATTTTAGCAAGGACGGCGAGGGCGAACCCATTAAACTATCAGGTGCTTTTACTCTAATATGCGATTGGTAATTTTGTAATACTGGCTAAGTGTATTTTGTTTTCGTAGATAATGATGCAAAGAATATTGATTT
>CAZWFP010000100.1:0-2865 GCA_964633175.1 uncultured Planctomycetaceae bacterium
AAACAAGATGTATTTCAATTTTTTAAACATATTTTTATTTTCATCCGCTACGTTCATTATTTCTTTCGGGTCATCGTGTAGGTCATACAATTCAAAAACGTTCTCTGTGCGGTTATATATAAGTTTATATCTATTCTTATACAAAAGAGCATATCTGTCTTCCAAACCATCGTACATAAATACCAGGTCATTCTTAAATACTGAATTATGAATGGAAGAAGAGGAGACACTACCATCTAAAATGAGAGGGGAAAAATCCTGCCCGTCAAACTTTTCATTTTCCGGGCATATCCCCAGTAAATTCAGCAGAGTCGGTAAAAAATCCACGGTAGAGAACGGGGTATCAATAAACTTTTGCGTTATTCCAGGTATTCGCATTATAAACGGAATATTTACGGCCTCGCTATAAAGATGGTATCCATGGAAAACTCTGCCATGCTCTTTTAATTCAGAGCCATGGTCAGCAAACACAACGATTATAGAATTATCATAGAGATTCCTTTCCTTTAATTTTTCAACAAACGTTCCAAAATTATTATCCTGGTAAGTAACATGGTTTTTATATATTCCTTTCATATCATATCCAAAAAATCTTCCTTCCTTCCAAAATTCTTCAAAAGGAAAATGTGTGTCAAGCGTTATAATGTGTAGAAAGAATTTACCATTTTTATCTATACTATCAAGGAATTCAATGGCACTATGAAACTGAACCACACTATATCTGAAATATTTATTGTATTGTTTCTGCAGATTCTGTGTAGATTGGTTATCAATGCTATACACTTTTCCATTCGGACATAGCCACGTTTCCTTAAAAAGATAAGGAATAATGTAACTATCAAACTGCCCATACTTACAAAGAAAATCAAACATATTTATAAAAGATACCTTTCTCGTCAGATTTCTATTAGCATAATGCCCTGAATAGAAAGCATTGAACAAAACCACTGATAAGGGTGAGGTTGTATACGCATTATTAAAAACAATTGATTGCCTGGCAAAATCGTCAAGACGTGGCGTTAGATTTTCTTTATCACCATAAACACCTATCATATCTTTCCTCAATCCGTCGAGTAGTATAATAATCAGATTCATCTTATCAAGATTTTTTGGTCTATTCCCGGTGCACACGTTACTACTCGGTTTGAACAGTTCATCTTGTCTAACAATACCTTTTTCTGGTTCTACTTTAAAATAATCCACAAAATAAGGGTTATCTCTTCTATTAAATTCACTTTTATCACCACCATAGAAAAGAACAGAAAATTCATCCCTATCAAAGTCAGTAACTTCTCTCAACGTTTTCAGACCAGAACTTATTATTTCACTTTTTCTTATCAAAAGAAATTTTACGTTCTCCCGTAGCCCCATAACCGTATATCCCGATAATAATACACAAACAAACAACAGTGCAAACTTCCAATAAGATATCCTCAGAAACTTTTTGCCTATATTTAAGGAATTTAGTAATACAAAACCGGTCAGTATTACCATAATAATCAAATATCTGCTGGCAATCATACGCACAAAATAGGCATGACTCAGGTATTTGTCGTTATATATGGAATACATCAATCTGAAAATAATAAACAGACAAAACAATAAGCCACTGACAACAGTAATACCTGCTACTTTACGCTTATTTTTCAAAACAACGCTGGAAATTATGCATACAGGTAGAGCAAATATCCATCCCAACCCCATAGAAATGAAGGTGAGCGGAAAAACATTTTTATGTGCAAACGTTAGGTTATTTAGCACAAAAAATATAAGGAAGATTATAGGATACACGGCGAAAGAATACAATATAAGAGTTAGCGACATTGATGGAATGAAATTGAATATTGTCGTCCTACTCCTTATAAAATCAAATCCCCAGTAATATATTATCAATATAATACCAACCATTACAAAAAAGGACGATACAATAACAAATAGTTCCATACTACAAACTTTAAATAAAAAATACAGAAAAGAAAAAACGATCGTTAATGCCAAAAAATGTAACGCAATAATGCTAAATGCCACTGAATACGTTCCTAAAATACCAAAAACAAAATCCTTCCAGTTCAGGAATGAACCATAATTTTTTATAGTTAAGTATCCAAATTCAACGGTATATAGCGGAACTACTACGACTATACAAGAGAACAAAAGCATTTTTAAAAAACTGCTTATATTGAAAAACCGTTCCTTATTCTCTATTTTTAACTCTACTATTTTTTTTATGGAATTTATACCAATAAGCAAAAACATGAGAAATATCAGCAGGAGATAGTGAATATAGAAACAGGAAGTACCTATATAAATCTTACCTACATCATTATAGATATTAACAAATAGTAGTATAGAAATAACGGACAGCAGCAAAGATAGCATAGTATTAACGTATCTGGTCAGACACCTATCTATAAACATTGATACAAATGACGTAAGAAACATTATACAAGCAAGACAGGTAAAAACACCAATAAAATACAGTATTATCTTCATAATGTTCACGCCATTATTTTTAAGAAAGTCATAAACAGTATTTGCACCTTTTATTATAAGCCGGGCATACGGACTTTTCTGGATATCTGTGCTAATTTCCAGGACGGCATTGAGGAAAATGGCTGACATTAGTAATATAAGAATAGTCAAGAGCAATATAGTATATATGCCGTTATAGGTTATTTTGACTTTAAACATACTATTTTTACTGTTCAGGAACTTTTTTAAAAATGGAAACGTCACCATATATGTGAAAGCCCTTGTATAAAAAGTCAAATAGAACGTATTTTAATTTCTTAAAAATATCTCCTTCTACGTCCGCTACGTTCTTTATTTCCCCTGGGTCACTTGTCAGGTCATACAATTCAAAAA
>CAZWFP010000101.1:0-2772 GCA_964633175.1 uncultured Planctomycetaceae bacterium
AAATAGTCGAATAAATACGATAATATTCGCGAATCTAATTTCATAGATTGGAAAAGACTAACTCCTTGTATTATAGAATGAACTTAACCTTGTTTGTTTTTGGTATGAATAGATATTATGGAGATAGAGCATCAAACCTAATATTACGAAAAAAAACTCAAAATAGCGCAACAGAAATATCGCAGATGCAATAATGGTAAAATGGATTAATATTCTATCATTAATTAATAAAGTTCCGTTAAACGAGTTAGACAATTTCTTAGTCGACCTTAACAAACCTATTATGTAAACAGAAAGCATAAATATTCCTAAAAAGCCAATATCTCCTAGAAGTAGAAAAAACCCACTATTACCCTTAAAAGGCATATCGCGGAAGAGCGGAAATCCTTGGGGAAGATAATCGATTGCATAAAAATGAACATTTCCAAGTCCAAGCCCGGTAATTGCATAGTAAGGCTCCTTCTTAAAAAAATCAAAAACTGCTTCATCCTGAACCTCAAGCCCCACCTTATTAATAGTCTTAACAATATATGGAGCTGGTTCGCCCATCGTGCTATAATGCACTACTACCATTGTAAGCCCCGCAGCGATAAAAAAACCTATAATGTTTTTTGATAGTTTAAAACTATAAAGCATTGCAATTATAAGCATCACTACGCTAAACCATACATATCCAGTAGTTGAGTAGGTCATTACAAGACATATGAGAAAAATTGTTAAAAAAATAAAATCATACTTTACAATCTTTTTCCCGTTAAGCCTATGTAAAAGAAGGATCACCATACCGATAATAAGTGCTATCCCTAAGTGTTTAGGCTCACCTGCCAGTGAGTTCATTCGGTGTCTTGTTCCTGCTTCCGGTATTACTAAAGAACCGCCCTCATAATCAAAACCTGTTGGTCTGTGTATTGGAAAAGGATCAAAGTCAATTAGCATAATAGATAGTTCTTGGATAATTCCTAAAATACTTAAAACAGCAACCGAATAAAACGTGATTTTAAATACCTTAAAGAGTTCCTCCTCTTTTTTTATAATGTAAATCGGCCATAAAATTAAATTAATTGTTATAATAAAAAGTCCTATCTGGTAAATATATCTTCCCTCATTTTTAAAAAACCCACCTATGACGGGGTGTTTGTCGTGCTCGGGGATTACAATAAGAAAGATAATTGTCATAAATACGGCATAAAAGATATAGAAAAGTAACAAGTGAAAATATCTATTGTTCTTTATTCCATTGTAACTTTTTAATAAAAATGTTGGCCCGTATATTAATAATGACGCTGCGCTCAATATTTTCCAGATCTCAATATTTGTACCTACCCAGAGATAGAGACTCTTAAATGGTAAAAAGAAAATAGCAAGATAGAAAGTATAGAGAGGTTTCTTAAACAGATAAAATATTCCGATTAAACATATTAAAATTACCGCAATATTAAGATAGGATGTGTAAAGATATGATAAAAAAGCTAACATTATTTATTGATCCTTTAAACTTAAGTAATATCCTGTAATAAATCGATTATTTTTTTTGATATGTTAGAAATTGAAAAGTTTTTACTGAGTTCAATAATATTTTCACTTAGCCTTTTCCTATTTTCGAGTGTTTTCTTGATTTTTAAAGCAAGGTCCCTGTAGTCCCTTCCCTTCGTTAAATAACCTGTATGATCATCGATAACTAAATCATGAACACCGGTTACATCAGTTGATACGATGGGTAAACCACACATTGCTGCTTCAATCAAAGCAATCGGGAATCCATTCCCAAAAGATGTGTAAACATAAAGATCGGAAGCACTTAACCATAAAGCAACTTTTTCTCTTTCTAATCGTCCCAACAGTTTAACATTCTCCGTAATCTTCATTTCTTCGATTTTTTTTTCTAAATCATATTTTAAATCGCCATCACCAATCAAAAAAAGAAGTGCTTCATTTTGCAATTCATTCTTTAGATACGCATAAGCTTTGAGTAATAGAAAAGGGTCTTTTTGAATACTCAACCTGCCAGTGTTTATAAGAACATCGCGGTCTAATGGAAGATTTAATAATTTCCTCATTTCATTTTTATCGCGTTGTTTAAAAATAGAAGGATCGGCAAAATTAGGTATATAGAATATTTTTTTAGATACTTCCTTATCAAATTCCTTCAGAAAAGAACTATATGCTTCTTTATCCGATGAAAGTAATATCAAGTCACTTTTGTTAACAACAATTTTTCGATATTTATTGTACAAATTAACCATAAAGGCATTATTTACAATTTTGTTTTTATTTACTGCCAAGGGATTAGTAATGCCATGAATATGATTCACAATTTTGGGGAAATCTTTTTTACTCTTTTTTTTTAGAAAAGGGAAGCTTAATGGAATACCGTGGAAATAAAGAATATCATATTCTTCGGAAAGAATCTGTTTTGTTTTTAATTGCATATCAACTATAACTCTAAGTATATTCGGAAGTAATTTTTTGTTTAGTTTCACCTTTGAAAATATCCTGAGAGGGTATGTCTCACCGTGCAAATGAACCTCTGATTCATTTGCATTTTTTGTAGAAACTCCCCAAAGTGTGATTTCGAAAGCTTTATTTAAATAAGGCAAAATATCAATTATAAAGGACATCATTCCACCCATCGGATATGTTTTATAATCTGTTGAGCAAATAATCGCAAGTTTTTTTTTATTCAAATTTATACTCTTGTGCTTTCTAATAATAACCTTAATTTATGCATTAATTTAATTAAGCTCATTTTGAACAATCCATAATCTCGATATG
>CAZWFP010000102.1:0-2757 GCA_964633175.1 uncultured Planctomycetaceae bacterium
TTTTAGGTAATTTCCCTCTACCTTTACCAAAGGGGGAGGGGACCTTCTCATACATATATATAAATGTGTATTAAAAGATGAATTAGGGGGTAAAAATGAGTGCTATATTATATTAGACAAAATCTGCATAAATACTGATTTTTAACCTTTGTGGTAGTTTCTGTTATGATGATGTTATAATTCTTATGAAAAATAAAAGTTATAATGCAGCTATAATGATTAAGATTTATGTGTAAAGGAGAAAGAAATGGCACTACCTAAACTGAGAAGTAATTTAGATGTATTTCCGGTTCAATATGAAAATAAAATGTATTTTTGTGTCAAGGATATGGAAGGATATCTTGAAGACGTTTTATTGTTTACACCTGAAACGCTTATAATAGCATCATTCTTCGATGGGAGGAATGACTATGAAGAGGTTAAATCCTTTTTTGCAAAAAATTTTCCTGGTGTTGTAATCACCAATGACTATATAAATGAGGTGATAAAAATTTTAGATGATAAACTTTTGCTGGAAAGTGAAAATTTTAGAAGTAAGCGAACTGATATCGTAAATGAATTTATTCAGTGTTCAACGAGAAAATCATATCTGGCTGGCAAATCATACCCCCAAACCCCAGATGAATTAAGAAGGTTTTTGGATGGTGTTTTTACCTTGCCGGATGGTCCTGGTGCAATAGAAAAAGATGGTATGCTTATTAAAAGTATAAAAGGATTTATATCTCCTCATATAGATTTTTCAAGGGGAGCATACTGTTATGCGTATGCATATAAAGAACTGGCAGAAAGCATTAAACCTAAAAAGGTTATAATTTTTGGGGTTGCGCATGCCTGTCCCCCTTATCCCTATATTTTGCTTGATAAGGATTTTGAAACCCCTCTGGGGACATTGAAATTTGATAAAACGTTTAAGCAATATTTGCCGGAAAATTTGTATACTAATCTAACCAAATATCAATTCGCTCATAAAATAGAACATTCCATAGAATTCCAGGCGGTATGGTTAAAATATATCTTCGCTGATAACGATGTTGAAATTATTCCGGTCCTTTGTTCAGTTATACCTGATGAAAATACGCAAGAAGAGTCGGGCGAATTTATCAATATTTGTAAAAAATATATTTCTGAGAATAGGGGAGACGTGATTGTAATATCCGGCGCTGACTTTTCACACATAGGCCCTCGATATGGGGATAATGTTGAATTGAACGATAAATTGCTACAGTGGATGACTGATGAAGATTTAAAATCGTTGCAATATTGTGAAGAAATAAACCCACAAGGTTTTATGCAATTTACTCTTATTAATAACGACCTAAGAAAGGTATGTGGACTTACCTCGGTTTATACAACCTTGAATGTTTTAGAAGGTGAAGCAACAAGAGGTAAGTTATTGAAATATGGCTATGCAAATGACCCCGCCGGAGGAGTAGTAAGTTTTTGCAGTTTAGTTTTTGCCTGATTCTTGTTCTTTTTTGTAATAGTCATATACTTTCAAATCGAAGTATTTCATTTTGCTATTTCTCTTAAAACCAATAAACTCACTACTACACTTATAACAGTTTATCCTCCATTCTAATACAATCCATAATATTACATCTAATAAAAATAGTATGACAAAACTAAATCCCCATGTAAAAGGGACCAAAATAGCGGCTATTATAACCAACATAAGACCAATTTTCTTCGGAAATTTCTTATCTATCCAAAAATCATTGAATCCGCATATAGGACATGCCGTTACGGTTTTTGTTTGCCACATTTCATTCAATAAAGTTTTATTGAAATTTGTGTTGCACTTTTCACATGATGGATTCTCATTATCTTGTTTTACACATAATGAAAAAGCGCTTTTACATTCTGGACAACTGCCTTTTATAATCATTATTCTCATTTTATGTTATAATTATAACATAAAATGGCGGTTTTTAAGAGGGCCTTTTCTATAAGCACAGCGGGACATTGTGATATCATTGATATTACTTCTTATGTGAAAAAGGTTGTTTTTGACAGTAATTATAAAGAAGGGATAGTTAATGTATTTATAACGGGTTCTACGGCGTCTATAACAACGATTGAGTATGAAAATGGCCTTTTAAATGATTTTAAAAATGTTCTTGATAAATTAGTGCCTTACAATAAAGATTATGAACATCATAAGAGATGGAAAGATGATAATGGGCACTCTCATATCAGGGCATCTATCATTGGTCCGCAAATTACGATTCCATTTTCGAATGCAAACTTGGTATTAGGAACATGGCAACAGATAGTTGTGATTGACTTTGACACACGTGCGCGCGAGCGTGAAATTGTTGTTACTTGTATTGGTGAATGAAATTTGTTCAAAAAGTCCAGCCCCTTATGAACTTCTACACTTTATGTGAATTATGATTTTATTATATTATAATCAACACAATGGGAAAAAGTAATAGAAATAAGAAAAAATATGAAAAACCAAGAGTGTTCAAAGAAAAAGTTTTTGATAATATAAGTTTGCAGGCATGTGGAAAAACAGCTGCTATCCGAACGCAGCAGTGCAGAAGATTCCCAAAAGCAAGTTAAAATAAAGAGGATATAGTAGGTTTGTTAGTTGGCAACCTTTGGGTATCCCATTGTGAAAAATGAAAATCCAACCTTTTCCCCTGTGTGAAGGAAAACGCTTTAACTTTATTCAAGTATTGTATTGCTCAAAGAAAAAAGCAGAAATTACCACACTTTCAAATTCCCCTTTTGTAGTTTACCTTCCATCCTTCA
>CAZWFP010000103.1:0-2674 GCA_964633175.1 uncultured Planctomycetaceae bacterium
CTTAAAAACTAACTTAAATAAAATTAAACGATGAGTGAAAGAGAAGACACAGTTTGTGCAGTAGTTGTAACATATAACAGGAAAAAGTTGCTTTTGGAATGTTTGGATGCGATAAGAAAGCAGACAAGACCAGTTCAGGGGATTTACCTGATAGATAATGCTTCTACTGATGGCACACCTGAGATTTTATTGGAAAATGGTTATATTCAAGAATTACCCCCGAAGGATTTGGGAGATCCATGGGAGAAAGAATTTGAAATAAAAAACTTAACTGATGGGCAACCCATAAAACTTCACTATGTCAGAATGCATGAAAACACTGGTGGTGCTGGTGGATTTTATGAAGGAGTTAAAAGAGGATATGAAAAGTGCTATGATTGGCTTTGGCTTATGGATGATGATGCGGAACCAAAGGAAGATGCGTTAGAAAAGTTAGAAAGTTATTTTATTGAAAAAGACGTGTCTGCTTTGGCAGGTAGCGTAAAGGATTCTAGTGATGAAATATGTTTAAATCATCGGGGTTTAATTAGCTTTAATAAGATTTTTACATTGATCCAAAAGCCTTTAGATTCTATTTTTTATAATTACAACAAAGCAGAGATAGATTTGGCTTCTTTTGTAGGGTTGCTTGTTAGCAAAAAAGCTATTGAAAAAGTTGGTTTTCCAAAAAAAGATTTTTTTATTCATTGTGATGACGCAGAATATTGTATGAGGTTGCGAAAAGTTGGGAAAATTCTCCTAATTCCGGATAGTGTAATAATTCATAAAGAAGCCCAAAAAGGAGGTAATATTGAGAAATCTTTCTTATTTAAAAAATCAAAAAGAATATCTTATGATAAGTTCTGGTTAACTTATTACGGAAGAAGAAATATAGTTTGGTTAGGGAAAACATATTCTACTAATAAATTAAATTTCTACTTAGGCTTAGTCAAAAATTTATCTAGGAGTTTGTTAGGTATTATGCTTTTTGATGATTACAAACTTAGTAGGGTAAGATTTGTTGTTGAAGCTTATTTAGATGGCTTAAAAGGAAATTTTGATAATGAAAAACCTAAAATAATCTTATATGGTAATAAAAAATGACACTTAAAACCTGTATCATTATCCTTAGCTTGGGACGGCGTTTATTTGACAAGCACTGGCGAGGCTGGGAGGTACCCCGCCACCTATTCCTCTTCTCGCCTAAATCATTGAGGTTCTGTGCCGAGCGGGCTGGACTAAAAGTTCAGCGACTCTGGACTGCGTCTAAAGGAGCTCGCTGGATGTGGGTCACAAGTAGATTGATTCGGCGGGATGGGAAACTTCCTGGTGGGTCACCACAGAGAGTGAGCCTTTGGATTAGGCTTGAAGGCCTCGGGTTTTTGATGGTGGAATATATACTGTGTGCTTTTGGGGCAGAAGTTGGAGAGGAATTGGTATTAGAGGTAAAAAAGGCATAAAAGAATGATAGAGTCTAAACAGTTGAGTGTTTCAATGATATGATAGATAACGAAACTTATAGGAGTTAAGCTATGAAGCAAGAGTTTGAGGAGCATTTTCAAAAGGTTATACAGCTTGAAGGAGGGTTTAGGCTTCATAAAAATCCTGGAGAGCCTGCAGAAACCTATGCAGGAATTTACAGAAAAGCATATCCTACATGGGAAGGCTGGAGCTACATTGATAGAGGAGAAATCCCACCAACAGAGCTTGTAAGAAGGTTTTACTATGAAAACTTCTACAGGTGGCTTGAGGATATAGAAAATCCAGACATTAGGTTTGCCATATTTGAGTTTGCTGTAAATGCTGGTCTAAAAAAGGCTATAAAGATTGCTCAGGCAGTAGTTGGAACATCTCCAGATGGTATTATAGGACCAAAGACTCTTTCCGCACTAAATAGCGTTGGTCCTGATGATTTTATAAAGAGCTATCTTATAGCAAGGATAAAGCATTACCTTGATATTGCAAATTCTGACCCAAAAAGGTATGGGATATACTTAAGAGGTTGGCTAAACAGGACATTTAAGGGGGTGACAGCATGAACCTCTTAGGCATAGGAACAATAATTGAAACCATTGGTAGAATTGTAGATGACCTTATAACAACAGATAAAGAAAGGCTTGAGCTTGCATTAAAAGAGCAGGAACTTGAGGCAAGGCTTCTTGAAAAGGTTCATGAGATAAACATAGAAGAGGCAAAACATCCAAGTGTGTTTGTGGCAGGCTGGAGACCAGCAATTGGATGGATAGGTGCAATAAGCCTTGGCTATCAGTTTGTGCTTTATCCAATTCTTACATGGCTATGGAAGATCCTTCAGACACAAAATATAATCCCCGCAAACATGGCTCCACCACCTACAATGGATGCAGACATCTTATGGACAATAATAATTGGCATGCTTGGTATTGCAGGACTAAGAACATATGATAAATTAAAAGGAGTGGATACAAAAAAGATTAGCAAATGAGAGATTTATCGGTAACAGCTAAAGAGCTTAAGAAGAAAAAAGAAGCAGTGCATAGCCTTAAAAATTTGCCCAAGGTAGCAATTATCATCCTCAACTACAACGGCTGGCAGGATACGATTGAATATTTGGGAGATGAAAAATGAATTTTAAAGTCTTTGCAGTTATTGTAACTTATGGAAATCGCTTTCATTTGCTTAAACAAGTTATTGATAGTGCATTAGCAGAAGGAGT
>CAZWFP010000104.1:0-2664 GCA_964633175.1 uncultured Planctomycetaceae bacterium
AATGAATATACTGAGGCGAATACATAATCTTATCTTTGTTGTAGTATTTTTATCTGTAATATTGAGCATAATTTTTAATACTGTTTTAGAGATTGGTTATAATGTTCAGAAAAGTCCTTATGCGAGATTTATTGTAAAAGGTGCTAGCGCCGTGTATGATTTTTTGACTAACAAAGGAGTAGATATTGTAAAGGGTATTATTTATCTTTTATCTAGTTCCGTCTGTCTTGCCTTGCTTCTTTTTGCTATATCTGCATTAGAAGCATTTATATCCAAGGAATTAAGATGTGTTATCCAAACTTTTGTTAGTTTTATTTTGTTTATATTTTTGGCGTTTTTAGTAAAGTATATGTTAGGGGATTACGGTAAAATTTATACAGGAGCGTCATATTTTTATTTGTATTATCTGTTAATCGTACTTTTGTTGTTAGTATTATCAGGAATGAAATTTCAATTTCTTTCAAGGACGATGGAGCTTGATTCAAAACCCGACTTATTTAATTTTAAGAAGTTCTTATGTGATATGTTAGTAGCATCTTTTGTGAGTATCCTGTCGCTATTTATAATTGAGTATATATTATTATTGGCAAAACGTAGTGCGTCGTTTCTGAATTGGAAGGATGTGGCGTTTTCATTTTGCGCCGTCGTCTCTATCTCCTTTTTTACTTCATTACTATATTTTATTGCATTTGCCATTATCTTTTACTTACTGTATATGGTTTTTAAACTATGTAGCATAGAACTATTCATACTTATATCTGCTTTCTTTGTTGCCATTTTTACTATAATGCTCATATATTTCTGGGGTTTTAACTACATAAGAAGCAAAACATCTATATTTAATTTTATACCATCACTTTCTTTGACGGTACTGCTATATTCATTTTCTGCATATCCTATTGCCTACATATTATTCAATTGTTTGAGAACAATTTCCTATAATAATCTTTTACCTTCGCTTTTGATTAGCGTATCTTTAGGATGGGTTGTTCAGATACCATTACAGCTTATTTCTGGTGTAATACCAACCACAAGAAAGTATATGTTTAAGATAATTGTAATATCCTCTATAATAGTATGTATTGGCTTTATTTATAGGATAATATATTCTTTATACAATGAGAAATATTTGAGCCATGCATACGTAGTTACTTACGTTATTAGCAGGTATTTAGCAATAATCGTAATTTTTGCAACTTTCCTGTTGTTGCAGTTACTAAAAATATCTGATATATTAAAGAAACTTGTGTCTTGCAAAATGCTTTTTATTTACTCTGCGATAGCGGTTGTTGGATATGGTTTGTTTGGGTTAAGAGAGAACGTGAGATTTTTGCTGATAAGAAAGAGTGAGATTATAGGGTCTGCAATAAAAACGTTAAGAGAAGTTACTGACTTTGACAGAGATGAATTTTCTACCCTTTTCTATGGTGGTGATAGAAGTGAATTTAATAAGAAGGATAACCCATATTTTAGAAGTTATTTTGAAACAGAAATAAAAACGGCACCAGTTAAAAACGGTTATGACGTTTTTAATCCTGCAGGTAATAATTGTAATAAGAACGTAATGGTAGATAAATCAACTTCTCATTCAAAGCCCAACCTTATTTTTATCCTGTTAGACGGAGGTAGACGCGATATGCTGGGAGTGTATGGTAATAAAAATGCTCTTACGCCTAATATTGACAGTTTTGCCATGGATAGTGTGGTATTTAAAAACGCCTACGCTAATACAAGCATATCTATTATCTATGATAATATATTTTTCACGGGACATTATAGCATAAAAAACATAGCGAGAAAACCTGAGTTTCCTCATCTTATAGAAAGATTGTGTAACTTAAAACTATACTCTTATTATGTGTTTCCATATTATTGGACCAACTTCTTAAAAATGTGTGAGTATACACAAATCACCGTATTAGATGGAAATTTTACGAAGAAATTCCAGAAACTATATAAAAAACCGGGAGAAACAAGTAGTGTTTTATTCAATAGTGCCATTGAACTGATAGATAACGACGTTAAAGACAGAAGATTTTTTATGTATCTAACCCTTTTTGACACTCATTTCCCGTTTGATGAGAATTATACGGGTGGAAAAGTTTATGGTAGTACGATGAGCGATATTTATAAAAATCATGTAAATTATATGGATAATTATTTTGGAGAGTTCATTAATGAATTAAAAGAGAAAGGATTGTATGATAATTCTATAATAGTGGTATATGCTGACCATGGCTCGGAACTTAAGGAACATGGTCGTGTATATCATGGCTATCATTTATATAGTGAAAGTGTTAATATACCTTTCATTGTCAAAATTCCCGGAGTCAGGCATAAAGAAATTGACGTACCTATGTCTTATGTGGATTTTTTACCAACTCTGTTGAATTTACTGGGAATATGCCCTGAAAATGAAAAGTTTGACGGGCAGGATTTTTCTCCTCTGATTTTAGATGATAGTTCTTCTTTCATTCATAATTCATCATTCAGTATTCATAATTCAGTAGTTAAGAATGATCTGATATTTATGTACGACGGCTTGGAAGACAGGTATGCTCTTCTGTATAAGAATAGATATAAACTGATATATAACCGTACAGAGAACGTTTTTGAATTGTATGACCTGACAAGTGACCCAGGGGAAATAAAGAACGTAGCGGA
>CAZWFP010000105.1:0-2520 GCA_964633175.1 uncultured Planctomycetaceae bacterium
AACTTTTGACCTTTGACTTTTTAAGGTATTCCCTCTTTGTGGTAATTTCTGCATTGTTATTGTTTAATTGTGATTTTGGAGTATAACTATTTTAAAATGAATCTAAAAAGTTTGCCGAGGAAGAACTATCTATGTCTTTTTGAACTGCTTGGCAAAACGGTCCTATGCTTATTGCATTTTCCGTATGCTTTTTAATGAGTTCTTTTCCACCCTCTTCTTTTTTTAATTTAAGAAGTTCATTAAAATATTTTTCAGGAAATATTACAGGGTGTCCCAAATTGTTTTTGTCACCAAAATATATTATTTTATTGCACCTATTTTTTATGAATTCTTCTTTAGCTTTTTTTATCATATTCAATGTTATATAGGGCATATCACCTAAGAGAACTAATATTCCCTGTGAATTTTCAGGTATATTATTTATTGCAACTTTTATTGATGATGACCTCCCTTTTTTCCAATTTTTGTTGTATAAAACAGTTATTTTGTCAACGAACTTGCGCGTTAATGGATTGCTTTTTAATAGCGAATATATAAATTTACATTTATATCCTAATATTAAAAAGACGTTTCCTGCTCTCGATTTTATTGCATTATTTAATACGTAATAGATTACCGGTTTACCGTTTAAATTAGATAGAATTTTCGGGTATGTTCCAAACCTTTTTCCTCTTCCCGCCGCTATTATTATAACCGGTGTATCATACTTTTTTTCCTTAATTGTTAATCTTTCATTATTCATAATTAATTTTTAGGTGTCTCCCACTTCCTTGATTATATACCGTCACTACTTCTGCTAATACTGATAATAGGATTTCTAAATAAGACGCCCCATTTAAATCTAATCCACAAGGAGAGTATAACTTTCCTATGTTAGATGATGTAAACAATTTTGGTTCGCTTTTCTTTAATAGTTCAAAAATTTTGGCAAACCTCGCTTTTGAACTTAATAATCCTATGTATTTTATGGGAGTTGGTAAAAGTAATTTTAATAGCTGCTGATCTATATCAAAATTATGTGTCATTATTATGAAAAAGGTGTTTTCGTATAGATAAAGATGTTTGTATATTTCCTCTGGAAATGCTTTAATAATGTCAATTTGATAAGTTCTTTTTAAATACTCTATATTTTTATCTCTAAAATCAAATAAGGTTATTTTAAACCCTATTTCTTCTGCTAAGTTCTTAAAATGTATTATATCACTGGTGTTAATACCATAGAGGTATATTCTGGGTTGGGGGGGGATTAAAACCAGTGTATTATCAAAGGTTATGGTAAAAGATTGCCCTCTTTTTATTTTTTCTATTCCTTCTAATAATAAGGCCTTTATATCGTTATTTATGTATGCTAACAAAAATTCTGTGCTTCCCTGACAATATGTTTGAGAACCAAAGATAATATCACCTTTTTCACTCAAATCGAATGATATCTTTTTTATTCCTTTCGTTTCAAATAGATCGTTGTAAATGCTTTGTAATTGTGATTCCAAACATCCTAGTCCGTGATAGTAAATGTTTTCATTATTCCTCACAATAAAACCCATACTCTCTTTTTTTAATAAGGTGGATCCATTTGTTTTCGTTACTATCCTAATAATTACATCATTCTCAGTTTTTAGTGTATCTTCTATTTTGATAAGATTTCTTATGTTACTTAAAGTAGGGTTATTGGTCGGCATTTGTATTAAAACAAAAATTATTATAAATTGAGAATTAGGTATTAAATACTATAGGATGTAATAATACCTCTGTGCTAATTTTTTCACTTCTTTAATATTTTTAGGGAATTATAGGGGAATTATAAGGACAATACCACTTAGGCAAAAAGGTCTATTTTAGGTGCGGTTTTTGGCGGTCTGCTCGAACCCGCTAATGCAGTTGCAATGATTTTACTTGTATTAGTATGCTTATTTGGTATTTTCGTCGCATTATTATTTATTGGATTGTTTGCTTTAATTAAATTTTTTAGATTATTTACTACTTGCACCCTTGCCATTTTCTTTTTCTACTCCCTGCTATATATAATATATACTTTATATTTCTGATGTCAAGAGGGATAGTTAGAAATTACCACAAGTGTAAATTGAGACGACTTTTTACTGTTGATATACTTTCGGTGTATTCGGTAATGAATAGTAAAAACGGGATTTTTCTATGATTTTTAGCCAATACAAAGCAATACTTATCCTTTCACTTTATTATTTATATTGTTTTATTCCACATTTAGCGCGTTGGATTTCTTTGAAATTTTTTCCCTTAAAATTCTACCTATTTCTTACTTGCTTTTACAACTTACTATATACAACTTATTAAATCGCAAACCTAAAAAAATGAGATTGTTGTTTCCAATAAAGTAATTATCACTCTTCTCTACAAAATCACCTGTTTCTTCATTATTTATAACATATTTAAACTTATTACCTTCTTTTGCAGTAAATACAAAATTTTTGCTATCTTCGGTAAATTTTAAACTTCCATACACAATTTCATCGTATTCCTTACTCTCTTGCCCATCTATTA
>CAZWFP010000106.1:0-2274 GCA_964633175.1 uncultured Planctomycetaceae bacterium
GATATGGTATCATTTTCTTTACTTACACATAAAAGTTCTGTTACGTCGTTTATATAGATGTTATTTTTTTTATTTGTAGCATCTGCTAATCCCATTCCCAAATATAGCGTATTAACATAATATATGCATAGAGGGGTTTTTGCTCTACTTTTGCAGCTTGCTTCTCCTGCTTTATAAATTTTGTTTTTCCCTTTTGCTATAAGGGATATATTTTTTTTCTCAAGCAATTCTTTCGCCTTTTTAAAACTGCTTTGAATTTCTTCATCGCTCCATTTGTCGTATATCTTAACCAACTGAACAATCAGATATATTTTTTCGTTACAGTGCACGTATATATTTAAGAGTATAAAAAATGTTGTATATAAGAAATTTCTTTGCGTCATTATTAGAGCAATTTTATATAAGTTTTAAAATTTAAATATTGCTTTATCTATAAAAGAGTATTTAAGGAGTTTTAAACCGGCTGTGTAGAATATGTATTTTATTGATGGAGCATGCCATACTAATACGTTAGCAGGCAGTCCCTTTGCTATCCTGCCGCAACTGTTTTGTTTGTCAATTGCAAAAGAGGCATTATGCGTTGCCCAGATTAAACTCGTATACAGAGGAATTTTGTATATGAGTGTTGCTAATCTTATAACATCTATCATAGAAAAGCACATAGAGGTTCCAGGATTGGCGTCTGTAGCAATGGCAATTTTTACCCCTTTATCCCAAAGCATTTTCCCATAATTAAAATATTCTTTCTTTGTGTAAAAGTAAGTGGTTGGTAGTAGGACACATATAATATTACTATTTGCCAATTTTGTGGCATCATCTGGTGTGGTATATACAAGATGTTCTAATGAAGTAACGTTTAAGTTTATGGCTAAATTAACTGCATTTGTATGGGTAAATTCATATATGTGCATTTTAAGTTTTAAGCTGTGTTTCTTGGCACATTCCAAGATTTCTTTTGCATCACTAAGTGTGTAAAAACCTTCTTCAACAAATATATCACAAAATTCAGCCAGGTTATTCTTAGCAGTGTAAGGTATGATTTTATCTGTTATAAGTTTTATATACCCGATTTTATTATTTTTATATTCTGGTGGGACAGCATGAGCAGCCAATAATGTAGGTATAATTTTTATTTTTGATTGTGATTTTGCCACATTTATTGCTTTTAATAGTTTTATTTCATTGTCAAAATCAAGTCCATATCCACTTTTTATTTCTACGGTAGTAGTTCCATTATTAAGTATATTTTTTACTAGATATTGGATATTATTGATTAATTCTTTTTCTGTTGCTTTTCTTGTTTTGCTAACGGTATTTAAGATACCGCCACCTTCTTTTGCAATTGCAATATAATCTTTACCTAAAGTTTTCTGTTCCCATTCATCTTCACGGGAACCCGCAAATGCCAGATGGGTATGTGAATCAACAAATCCCGGTGTAGCAACGAAGTCGTCACATCTTAGTATTTTTGATGCTTTATATTTTTTTAACACGTCTTTACTATCAACGACATCTGTTATTTTGCCATTATTAATAACTATAGAAAAGTTTTGTAGTATGACTTTTTCGGGTTGATTTTTTATGGTTATAGGTTCGTTTTTGTCTATATAGAAAACCTCCCTTAAATTATGCAATATTAATGAGACCTTTTTTGTCACAGCATTTAGTAAATTTCATATCATACTAACTTTTTATTATTAATTTTTATAGTAGAAATCAGAAGGGGCGATGTCATTGTGGTCGCTGGTTGTCGCTTATTAATCTATTTCTTTGGTGCGTCATACTCATATAATCTTTTTCTTTAAACATCCAACTTAAATCTTCACAAAGTCCGCATATTTATTGAAAATTCTCTTTTAGTATGAGATGGCAGGAACCTACAATGATCTTTTTGCTTACCTACTTTCTTACCCTTTTACAATCAAAGATAGGGCGCGTTATGATGGATAGAAGTATTTTATTTAATGGTATTTGTGGAAATTTCCTTGTATCATTGATGTTTGTTAAGACAGTTTGTAGGTAAGAATTTGTGTGAGTATTATTTTTATTATATAGTAGCCCTATTCTCCGAAAGATAAGAAAGAAAAACAGAAAAAAGGCTTTTTCATAGAACAGTTCTACTTATAATTAATATTGGTATCCTTTACGATGAAGAGAGAAAAGAAGAAAAACCTAAAACTAGATAAAACGCTGATTAAGAAATATGAAAAATTCAAAACTTATCGTTTTACAATTCACCTTGGCGAACTATTGCTTTCCTCTATAAAACATTAC
>CAZWFP010000107.1:0-2219 GCA_964633175.1 uncultured Planctomycetaceae bacterium
CCACTGCACCAATTAACATACGTTTCAATCCCTTATAGGTAAGATAAAAACTTAGAAGATACCCTTGGTCCTGATGCAATAAAACTAAGTTTCAATCCCTTATAGGTAAGATAAAAACCTCGCTCATAAACCCCACAAAACCACTCCTATACTCCCACCCCACCCTTTTACAGCCAATTATTACCTCTTTTTTAAAGATATTTCCCCTTATTTTATAGTCGTTTTCTGCATTGTCAATAGTGTATTTGACCCCACCCTTCCAGATTTTGCAATGCCTAAAATACCTTTGCATTTACTACGATATAAGCATGGCTGTTTCCAAAAAGAATTTTATTGAATAATTCAATGAATTTTTTACATTTTTTGATTGTGGAAATTTTTTCTAAAAAATAAAGTCATCCGGCTCTTTCTTTTTTACACCTATATTCTCCCTTTCAAAGTATTTTTTAGAGTCAAATTTATATACAATAACCGAATCTTCCTTTTCGTTAATAATTTCTCTTAATTCCTTAACCATACCAAAGAATGTTGCCTCAGTTATCTCACCTTCAAAAACAGAATTCTGAACCCAGTTAAGATATCTTAAAAAATGCTTATGAACTTTACTTACTCTTTTTTCTGCTACATCATAAACTAAAATAATATACAATTCGAACAAGAACTATGCCAAAACCTTTTGCTTATAAGAAATAGGGAGCAATTTTGGAAGAGGGCAGTTTTTATAGAAAATCAAGTTTTTATGGTATACTTTATTTGTGGATATATGGTTGGTATAGTTTTTCACCCATTAAATGCTTATATAGTTTATAACATTCCATTCTGATAAGCCGTTTATATGAAACGTTCTTTTTAACGGGCGCATAGTAAAACGTTGTAGCAAGTTTTTCTTCATACTGTTTTACAAATTTCTCGCATCCGCTTTTTTTCATATATGAATAATTTAAACTTTCATCAAAGTCGCTTAATGAAATAATGTTTTTATTTATCAAAGTAAAAATTACTGTATCTACTATAATAGGCTTAAAAATTTCAGCAATGTCTAAATTTAGTGTAAATGCTCTATTATTAGTTTCATGCAGGTAGCCGATTCTCGGGTCAAGATGTGTCCTGTATATTTCTGACAGGCAGGTCGTATAACACAAAGAATTTCCGAATGAAATCATCGCATTCAAAGGGTTATTCGGTGGATTTTTTATTCTTGTAGTAAATTCAAAATCACCGTTTTTTAATATGAAGTTAAAAGATTCATAATAAAGTTTTCTCACTTGTCCTTCAACGTTCATAAGAGCAGGTATATCTGTTTGATTTCCAAGTGTGGTTTTTATTGTTTCTATACTTTTTATGTAATCAACAAGTTGTGGTTGCGATGATTTATAGTTATTTAGATTAAACAGCATATTACTTACTGCTGCGTCTATAATACTTTTTGCTAAAAAGATTCTTTTCTCTTTATCTTGGTAATGTTTTACCTGTTCTAAAATCACAAAGCCGCTATTATAGATATTTCTTGGATAATAAGTTCCAATGTAATATTCATAATAATTAAAAAAATGTAAAGGGATATTCTGTTTAGTGCAGAGGGAAAGCAAAGATTTAGTTATGGATATTTCACCGAATACTGAAATAGAATCAACGTTTTCGATGGGTATGTAATTCTTTTTACCGTTGAATACAAAAAGGAGTGTATTTTTATCACGAGAGAGGTATCCATCCGAGAATAGGTATATATTCTTACTCACTTATGAATAACATAAAAAATAGTATGCACAATGTTTACAAATAGGTTTATTAATGATAGGAGGCGGATTTTCGTGGCTGGCGATAGACGTTATGTCTTCCAATGCTTTTTCTATTTCTTTTGACAGTTCATCCGTTAACTTTACGTGGATTTTTTTTCTTTCCAAAGGTATACGAATTTCACCTTCAAGTGCAATATTTTTGAATCTTTTAAGATAATACAGGTAATAAGCAAGTTGCATATAAGTGCTTTTAAGATATTTAGAGGACTTTTTAATTTCAGATACGACGTTTTTCCCGAGAATGTCAATTTTTATGGTATCATCAATAAGTATTTCTTTTTTTTCTCTATCGTAAGATTGTTCGTGTAGGATTCTACCGAATAGTAATCTATCGTGTTCCTGTTCAGGAAGGATTTTATGAGTCATAAGCCACACTTCCCTTTTGCAAAGGTAGTAATACCAGATTAGCGTGCCACCAAT
>CAZWFP010000108.1:0-2020 GCA_964633175.1 uncultured Planctomycetaceae bacterium
ACAGGGAAAGAAGAAAAAGAAAATAAAAATTTAATGACTAACTGCTATTAGTGAGAGTGGCAGGAGTGATGGTATAAGAAAGTTCAAAGTTGGAGGTTTAATAAAAAATTAAACTTGCTAACTCGTAATAAAATAATAAAATGAAAGGGGAGAGAAAGTTAGAAGTAAAAAGTCAAATGTCAAAGTTCATGGTTTAACGTTTATTGGAAACCATTTCTACCTCAGTATATCAAACTTTACAAATTTGAGGTTAGAAAGGGTGAGTAGCGGCTAAATTTCTCAAAACTATAAAATTGTTTTGATAAGCATACGCCTGGTATATTTTTTCAAAGTTCTGCAACGATGCCCGCTGAGTAAAATCGATAATATAGTCATATTTTGAAAGGTTCGAAGTGTCATAATTATACTCGCATACCTTCCTAAATAAAATATAAGAAATATGGCCTCTTTTCCATATAATCGCTTCTTCTAATAAACTACCAGGCGCTTTTGTCTGTTTTTCTATTATACACCCTATTTTTAAATTGTTAATGCCAAACGATAAAATTGCTCCATTTTTGCGCTTATTTTTTAAATAAGCAATTTTATTCTTTACTGCCAATGATATGTTTAAACATAAATAAATTCCTAAGAGTATAGTAGCAACTTTTTTGAGCCCAAAACGAAATAAATGCTGGATTGCCACAACTATAAAAAAGCATAAAATGGGGAAAACAAAAATGAATAATCTTCCATCGTAAAAACCTGCTGTGATAATATCTTCTATATTCTTATATTTGCGAGGTAAGGTATGTATGAAAAATAAACAAAGGAAGAAAATGTACATTAACAGAAAGAATAGATATAAATGTTTTTTTAAATATCCAAAAGAGAGGCGCTTTATGGTTCTTGCCACTTTAACCGCACCATAGAATATTATTCCAGAAAAAAGAAATGCTATCACATAACTTATAAGTTTTATTAAAACGGAGTAGTTTTTCAAGAAATCGTTAAAGAATATTTCGTAGTTTATCCTAAATAGAAATCTGTAGATAGCATAAATAGTGGCTATAGGATTAAAACTTACAAACACAAGTTCTTGGGTATATCCCCCCTTATAACCGAAGTAAAGAATAGTAGAATGGAAAAAAATAAAAGGAAGGGATATAATAATGAATGAAATGGTGAACTTTACCTTGTTAAACGTTTTGACGATAATAGTGTAGATATAAATGCATACAACTGTAATCACTCCTTCAACTCTAAAAAGTGTTGAAAAAAAAGACAATATTATAGACAACCACAAATAAATATTCTTTTTTGACGCAACATAGTGATAGAAAAGGTATAAGATAAAGAAGGTTAGCCCCATAAAAAATGTGTTGGACCACAAAAGCATAACATAACTGCCAAATACAGTGTAGTTAAAAATATATAGCATTATAAAAACGATAAACCCCTTTGGTGTGTTTGTTTTAAAAAATGGTTGTTCTTGGTAATATCCATTGTCAGTTAAAATATTCCTGAACAAAAGGATAACAAAAATTTTGAGAATAAAAACAAAGGCGAGATATCCTAATTGAATATAATAGTATTCGGTATTAGAAAATACCCTATAGAACAAGTAAAAAATAAATGGATATAAACTTTTGGTTACTATTTTATGTGTATATATATCATTCCAGATATTGTCTGATGTATATAATTTATCGGCGATTTCTATATAATAAACAGCGTCTGAGGTAAGAGCAAATATTCCCTCAGTGTTATCTCTAATAGGAGTAAAAATTATCCAAGCCCATAAGATTTCTATACAAATATATATACCTATATATTTGACCCATCTCTTTTTATCCTCACTCACTATTTATAATTCTTACTTTGCAAACTTTTGGAACTTTTTTACTTTATGATTATAACTAAAATCATAGGAAATTTTTACGAAGGGGAAAAACGTTGGGTTTTGAGTTTACAATAAATCGATGTTAAAAAATAAGAATCTTCTGTTATTTCTTATATTAAACACAGTTATTACCTGTTT
>CAZWFP010000109.1:0-2001 GCA_964633175.1 uncultured Planctomycetaceae bacterium
CTCACTAATAGCAGTTAGTCATTAAATTTTTATTTTCTTTTTCTTCTTTCCCTGTGTTCTGTATTTTACTATTATTTTATTTATCTATTACAAGTTTGGCGAGTTAGCAAGTTGGTTTTTTGCTTTTTCCAGATGCGATATAAAACTACCTATCTGGTTTGATAAATTTTCTAATTTGTCATTTGTAATTTTGAATTCTTCACCATTAACATAATTTTAGTAATTACGTTATCTGTAACTTCCATCTTAGATATGACCCTATAACCTTTATAGGTTGTGCAAAATCAGGTATGATTTTGTATGTATCATTGTGTGCCGTTATTTTAAAATATGACTTTTCTATCGTACCGAGCGTTTCTTGCAATAAATTGGCTTTCACTATTTTTTTATTGTGATATGCCTCTTCACCTTTGTAGACGCCCGTAAATCCCTCTTTATAGTGCTTGTAAGAATGATCCTGGTGTATGGCAAAGATTGCATCTGTTGCATCAAATACATAAGGAGTTTTTAGAATTGCTCTTGCCAATAACCACGTATCCCACCACGTTCTTCCTATCAATAATGGTGGCATAACGTTATACAACTCTTTATCAAAAACAAAATAATCAATGGCTGTTCCCTGAGTAATTTTTCCGTTTTTGATTACATATTGGCGTAATAGAGTGTCCCAGTAGTGGTTATTAAAATCTATCAATTCATCAATTTTCAAATGCCATCTTTTTCCTACAATTAAAAAATTCTTAAATTGCTTCTGTATAAAATTTACTACTGTTATAGATTGAGGTAAAAATATTATATCTGCATTGACATAACAGAGCGTATTGTATGTGGCAATCTGTTGCGCTTTTTTGAACATATCATTAAGATATGGGGTTCCGTGGTTATTTCTTTTAATTTCTACTATATGTTTTAAGTTCAGTTCTTTAGATATTTCGCTTACCCCTTCTTCATCTCCAAATAAAATAATTTCTACATTATTTCCTAATTGTGTCCAACTTTTTATAGCATTAGTTTGAATTATCTTAAATTCATCAACAAACGGTTTACAGGTGGAAAATATTGTTAACATTATGTATTAATTATTGTATTTACTCTATCCGATATAAAAATTGCATCACAAAATTTTAGTTGTCCCTTGTTTGTATATTCTTCATTATACAAATCAAATAACATATAGCCGAACTTATAAAGAGTAGAACATATTTCGTAGAAAAACCCTTGTCCTGAATAGTAATCACCAACTAGTAATTCAGTATATATCAAATCGATTTTTCTCTCTTTTAGTTTACCAGTTGCTCCCTCCAAAGCCAGAATTTCTGCTCCCTGAATATCCATCTTAAGAATTTCTATTTTTTCTATTTTGTTTGCTTCGCAAAAATTGTCTATTGTTGTTGTTGGAACTATTATTTTTTTTACATTTTCCATATCTGAAGGTCTATCTACATAGCGTTTATAGTTGTCTGCAATAGGGAAGAAAGAGTTAGTAGGATAACTTCTATTAATGTAAAATTCTCTATTCCCTTGTGTATTTGAAATAGCAAACTGTAAGGGCTTAATATTGCTGTTATTTTCAAATCTTTTTAAAAGTTTATCATAAACCTCAGGAAATGGTTCAAAACAGTAAATATTAGCATAAGGAAATAGTTCAAGATAGCGGGATACTGTTTCTCCAATACATGCGCCTAAATCAAAAATGGTTTTAACTTCTGTATGGGAAAGCAGTAATTTCTGAGCTAAAAAAGCATCCTTCCTATTATATGGAAATTTCCTATTCCTTTGTATATCATAACCTAAATAATTGACAATTTTTTTTGCTATTCTCTTAATCATGATATTACATACTTCTCATCAGGTTCAGGAATTACAGCGGTTTCTGTCATTTCCACTTTATAAGGGGGGGTAGTAATACTTTTGAAGCGTTCTCCATTAGGTTTATAATTTTAAAATTATATTTTCAAATTGCTTTATTATTTTGTTTATGTCGAATATGGCTGAACTTTT
>CAZWFP010000110.1:0-1948 GCA_964633175.1 uncultured Planctomycetaceae bacterium
AATATAAAAATCTATTTATCAAATAGAGGGAGTATTTTTTTAGGTATAAGCAATATTAAAGTAGCAAAACCGGTATCCATAACCCCATACTTTGTTCCACCTATGGTTCCGTCTTCTCTTACTTGTGCTTTTATGATTTCTAGAGCATAGTTATACCATTGATCCCAATGCTCTCCCCCACCCCAATACATGGCTAACGTGGTAAAAAATAATGAATACATTCCATAACTTAAACTACCTATTTCTGATTTATTATCTAGTATAAACTTTATGCCTCTTTCTATAATTTTTTTATGAGTTTCGGAGAAACTGGCATGTCTGCCATAAAAAAAGAGGTCGGTAATACCTGCTCCGGTCAAGGTTGCAGTCCTTATTCTCCCGCTTAAATCATAAGAAAAAGAACCATCAGGTTGTGCACATTGCTCTATATATTTTGCTCCCTTGTTTATGGTTTTTATCTTTACTTTAAAGCCCGCCTCTCTTGCAGCTCTCAATCCCATAACAACGCATGCCGTAACGGAATTTTCATCCCCATCTTGTGTAGGCTCATATATCCACCCGCCATTCTGACTTTGAGAGTCCTGTGCTAATTTTATCGCTTTTTCCATAATATTTTTATATCTATCGCAGTCAACCTGCCCGAAGGCACAGGCATCTCCATAAGCATAAGCCAAAAACGTTAATGCAAATCCATGACCATGCATACGTGATATGCAACTATCTTCACAGAAATAACCATTCCTGTTTTTTTTACCTTGGCTTAAAAGATATTCTATTGCTTTTCTTACGACACCTCCATATTTACCCTTCCCTGCCTGGTATCCCGCTGCTAAAAAAGCAAGACCAGCTATAGAGGTTGACGCAACTTCATAACTTTGCCCTATCGCACCACTGCTACCTTTCTGATTGTTCTTCATCGCCTTTAAGGCTTTATCTATAATAACCATTGTATCCATATTAAGATCTTTACTCCCTCCTTTATCTTCCAAAAATATATAAACATTAAAAATAGCACATATACTCGCTACCCATAATACAGACACTTTCCCTTTCATCAGTAGTAAATTATATAAAACATACTTTATTTTATACAAAAACGTTAAATTTCTCTTCTGCATAACTCCTTCTTAAATACAACGGCTCGTATATAAAGTTGTTATTGCTTCGTAACTTTTTTACACCAAGTTTGAGTAATTCTTTGGCAGTTGGAGTGTGGATTGCATATAATTTCTCAGGTTGAATCCTGTATAAAGTTTGTAGTTTGTTTATAATATCATTGTTACAACTAATAATCAACCAGTTTTGAGAATTTTCTATATTTTTAATAAACTCATCAACGGATACTAAATCTGGAGTTTTTATCTCTATTATCTTTTCATTTTTTACGTTAAAGATGCCTCTGTATAAAAAATCGGACTTGGCATCTAATACAGAGATTAAGGTTTTGTCCTCAACATTATCCATCTGTGCAGATTGTAAAAAAGTGGATGCAATTAGTTCCAATGACGAGATACCGTAATATCTCTTATTTAATGTAACTGACATTGTTTTTGCAACAATTCCGCCTATTCTTACCCCCGTATATGAGCCAGGCCCTAAATCTACAAAGATTATATCTACATTATTATAAGGTAATCTATTCCTTCCAAATAATTCCTTTATCTTGCACACTAACAACTTACCTGCCCTGTTTTTATCTTTTATCTCCATCCAATCAATAATTCCCTCTTCCGTTCCTATGCACACTGATGTTGATTCAAAACAGGACTCAATGCTTAAAATTATCATTTAATCTTTGCTTCCTACTTACCGTCTGTTCTTAAGATTCAACTTACTGCTATTTAAAGCAATTGATTTTCACCTTATCAAAATCAAAAGCAAGTAAACTTCTTAGGTTGCCCAATTACTCATTACATTGGGGGTTCGGTTGAATATTCTTCATATCCTC
>CAZWFP010000111.1:0-1938 GCA_964633175.1 uncultured Planctomycetaceae bacterium
AGATAAAAATACTACAACAAAGATAAGATTATGTATTCGCCTCAGTATATTCATTTTGAGTTTTTATCAGTCATTGCAAGCAAACTTTTAGTTTGCGTGGCAATCTCCTTCCCTGTAAATAGCAATTAGCCATTAGTTATTAGTAGTTAGATTCTTATTTTCTTTTTCTTCTTTCCCTGTGTTCTGTATACTGTATTCTTCTTTTTTGACTTTTGACTTTTTCTTTCATTCATAATTCATCATTATATTAGCTTCCTGTATTCTGTACTTACCATTACTTATCATACAATAATCGTAGTTTTAAAATTTTAAAAAATTTTTATATTCCAATTATAGAATGAAAAACTTTTATCCCCTGACTATTATTACAATCATCTGTATTATTACGGCCATTTACTGTGTAAGTATTCAATACAATCATATCCTATCAAATCCAGGAGAAATTGCATACGTATCAGTAGGTAAGTCAATATTCAACGGTAAAGGATATATAAATGATTTTTTCATAGAAAAAGGCCTAGAGACACAATGTCCACCAATGCTACCATTACTTTATGGATTTATATCAAGATTAACAGGATATAAGAACTTTGCTTACTTTTACGCAATTCCATTTATATTTTATGTCTTATCATTATTATTTACATACGTATTCATTAAAGAATTTTCCAATATTAACAGTATTAATATATACCTGTTGCTGACATTATTCCTAACAAATGGTATGATTATGAAATATTTCACGGATTGCGGAACTGAAGGATTCTTCTATGCATTAAGTATATTATGTCTAATAACTTTAAACAAGTTTTTAAACACAAAAAAAACTGCGTATTTTATATATACCATACTACTTGCTGCTATAAGCACTTATTCCCGTGCAAGCGGGATAAGTTTATGCTTAGCCATTACCATTGTTATGTACGTCCATTTTAAATTCAGATGGTACACGTTATTATCTTTATTTTCACTTATACCGATACTATCATTTTTTTATTATCAATGGTTATTCTTTGGAGTAACAAACTATTATTTACAGAATGAAAGTTTCTTTTCACACTGGAACGTTCAATACCTGAAATTCAACATAGGGGAATTAATATTTTACATACCGTCGGAGTCCATCTTCCATTTATATGGGGATAAAAACAATGAATGGTTACTTTCCAGATTGCATACACCTATATTGCAGTTAACAAAAGGGGTGCAATTGGACTTTATGGGATTATTAAGCATCCTATTCTGGATTCCGGTTTTAATGAGATTTATCCACTATATAAAAAGTAAAAACTACACCCTGCCTTTTTATCTTGGAATTTTCATCCTTATGTTCACCTTCCACTGTTGCGCCAGCGCGTGTGCCGACCCACGACTTTTCTTCCAGGTATTACCTATTATGATATTGTTCTTCGTAGAATTTGTAACATCCATAAATAACAAATATATAAGACAGTTCTTACTTTTTTTCTTTATTATTTTATACCTTGGACTTAATCTACACGGCATAATTCAATACAATCAGGATATGAAAAGATATTCCAGAAAGAACTTTCCCGTAAAAGAGATTGATGCCTGCTTAGTTGATGAAAAGATAGGTAAGTCAGACATAATCAAGGCAAGATTACATCTATTTAAATTATGTTTTAACAAAGGATATGACATATTAAACGAAGAAGGGTTAGACAAACTACCAGGTAAGACCGTTATAATATATACCGACAATATTGACAAATATTCTAAATTAAAACAGGTGAATTTGCTCCAACAGTTACAATTCAAAGATAATACTTATCTTTTATATGCAAAAATAAAAAAAAATTAGAAAGTTATAATTAAAGGGCATTTCGTATGAAATTAAAAAGTGTAGAAAAGATGCGTGTAGAAACAGCGCAAGAGGCGTTTGAAGTTGCCGTAGAATGTAAGTAATTTTACCATAAT
>CAZWFP010000112.1:0-1823 GCA_964633175.1 uncultured Planctomycetaceae bacterium
AAAAATAGTAATCTTACAGGTTCATTGCAGCTTGTTGATGTCCTCACGTTGCAAAAGTGGATAGAGTGGTTAGAATTGGAAAGAAAAAAGAACGAGAATGTATTGCTAACGATGGAAACGAGGGAGTTGACTTTTCAGAAAAGAATTATACACTTATGGCAGTCGTAAATGATTAAAAATGATTAAAAAGATAAAAAACTTAAATATTGCGGTTAAATGTCCTATATGTTGTCGGTGGTCCCCTGCCTGTTATTTGGATAAGATAACTTTTGGTGATGTTGACGACATTAAAGTTGATATAAAAGTTATACGTTCAAAAGGTCGGGGGAGGATCGTAAATATTAAACCATCTGAAGAGCAAATAGGGAATTTAGAAAGTGGTATAAAATGGTATTTTGAGTGTAAGATTAAAGATTGGATAAGAGAATGGATAAGTAAAAATAAAAATAAGGAGGTAAAAAAATGGGAAACAGAAAGCGAAACGATGACACTGACAAGAACCCCATCTCTGTTTCAGGATACACTGACGAACACGGCAACCTATGTATCGGGGGGGATTGTGTCAGAATCACAATTCCAAAAGACAACTCAAACAATATTCAGATTGACATCTCCGAGTGTTCTGAGGAGGTAAAGGATGAAATAGCTAAAAAGCTTGTCAGAGGTGTCCCTACAGAATACACTATAAGGAAAAAAGACAATGGATAAGGTATATGTAAATAGAGAGGGTAATAAATTCTCAATAAGCAAACAAGAATTAAATAAAGCGAGAAAAAAAGGTTATGGTTTAGGTGATATTGTAAGTCAGATAACTAAACAGTTTGGGATCAAAGAATGTGATGGATGTGAGAGGAGAAAAGAAATGTTGAATAGATTAGGAAAGAAACAAATATAAGTCATTGGGTACCGCAATGACAGCTTACATTATTTATTATAACCTAAAAAGTTTATTTGTCAAGTCGTCAAACAGTAATTATTCCTGTGGCTCTGTCCTACGACTGACAACCACAGGCAGAGGAATGGGGTTGTCGGTATTACCGATAACCCTCCTACATTCCTGCTGTAGAAAAAGTCGTTACGTTATTTTTCTACTTTCTTATTTCCTTGTCAATACATGGAATAAGTCGGACAAAATTTTATGATGAGATATATGGAAGCATGTGAAAATCAGGAATGGTCTTTGTTGTTAAAGAATGTTGTTACTGGTCGTCTATTTGCTGTTCCGTATAAATGTCGTTCGTGGAGGCATCCAGGAAATTGTCAGAGGTGGAAAAATGCCTATGATTTTGTCAGAATCAAGAGGGCAGTAGAAAAAATGCGGTATTTGTTATATTTGGTTCTAACTCTACCTTCTGCTGAGCATGTTAAGTTAGGGAATAACCCATATAATGCTTTTACTTCACTACGTAAAAAGTGGGATGTTCTGAGGAAAATTTTTTATAGAGAGTTTGGTAAATGTATATACATCGAATTGGTAGAGCAACATAAAGATATGACTCCTCATATCAATTTGATTATCGAAAATAAAAAAATGTATAACGAATTTCAAACTAATTATAAGCAGTCAATAGAAAAGTTGCGGCTGTTTTGTGTTAGGGCTGGCTTCGGCCAACGGGTGTATTGTGAGCCCGTGAATAGTAAGGAAGCAATAGCAGGATATTTTGTAAAACTTTGTTCTGAAGCGGTAAAAGTAAATCAAGCACCTGTAGATGCACCAAAACATTTCAGGCGATTAAGGACAAGTAAAGGATTATTAGAAAAACGACATAAAAATAGTAATCTTACAGGTTCATTGCAGCTTGTTGATGTCCTCACGTTGCAAA
>CAZWFP010000113.1:0-1795 GCA_964633175.1 uncultured Planctomycetaceae bacterium
CTCACTAATAGCAGTTAGTCATTAAATTTTTATTTTCTTTTTCTTCTTTCCCTTTAGAAATTACCACACTTGTTGTCATTGCGAGCCCGAAGGGCGTGGCAATTTCATTTTCCGTATCTTCCTCTTCCATTCATAATTCAGTATTCATCATTCATAACTCATTCCTTGCTACTTAACATCAAATCTTGTAATTTTCATAAGATTAGATATTAAAAATTATAACATTCTTTCTGGTAAAACCCGCTAAACTCGCTAACCCACTATAAAATAACTCTTTTACAAATTACTTATGAATAACCATATAGTTTTCTACTCATTACATTTTACTTACTCTTCTTATAAAGGGTAAATTTTATCCCCCCCTTGCTATCAGAATATATATAGTGGTAAGAATTTAAGGGAATGGATTCACTGCCAAAAGATAAAATATAATCATAATTTGCTTCATACCTATTTCTCTCACAAATTTTTCTGAAGAATGTATAGGAAATTAAATTTTTTGGATATATGTTCTCCCTGTCATCTTCCATACATAATATTCTATAGTTATTCAATCCTACGCTGTTTAAACGCCAGTTATTTTTTCTTATGCTGTCTATATTTTTTGTAAAGTTCTTGAATAGAAGAGCAAAATTTGATATAAATATAATAACAAAAAGGAATATCAAAACTTTCTTTATTAGTGGCGTAGTGTGTAAAAGATTGTGAATGAAAACAATAACAAACACAGGCCATAAATATATGAATAAACGAACTACATAAAAATAAACTTTACTACTGCTGTCTTCAGGTGTATGCAATAAAAATCCTGCGATACTTATAAGAAATATGTATATGATAAATTTAAACTTATCATATACATTCATATTCTTTTGAAATTTTATAAGTCCTCTTATGATAAATATCCACAATATAATTGAGATAGAAGATTTTAGAATGTTTATCAATATAGTATAACCTTTTCCGAGCGCCATGATACGTTCAGTAAGAATATCGCCGCAAAATAGTTCATAAGGAATACAAAAAAGTAGCCGGTATAAGCCAAAAAGAAGGGCTGATATATTAAAATTAATAAATAAGAATTCCTTCTCATATCCTACATAAGATGCCTTAAATGAAGATATAAACCTAAGGTATAAAAATAGCGGTATTAAAGATAATATGGAGATAAGTATTAATTTAATATTTCTCTTTAATATTGCAAATAAGAGCATACCAACTACTATTGCTATACCTTGAGGTTTTGTTAGTGCATCACACATAAGAAGAAGAAAAGATATGATGTAGTAACTGATGTTTGCTTTTGTTATGGCTTTGTGCGTGTAGTAGATGCTCAAAAGAGTTAATCCTAACAATAGATTTTCTGGGAGAAATCTATTACTATGGGCGCAGAAAGCGATAAAATTAAGCAGGTAGAAACAGTAGCATAAAGTAGAAATATTTGAGTTTTTCAAAGTTTCCTCTGTGCTGGAGAAAATCTGCCGCGCTAACGGGTAGAAAAAGAGGTTGGTTAGAAAAATTATATTGAAATAAAATATCTGTATAGTGAGATATGTATCACCGAATAGTAAGTAACAGATATACAGGACGATTGGGTAAAAAGGGAAATATTGGTAAGCAACCGGAGAAATATCGTTAAAATTACTTTTATCGTATAGGATATCAGAAATATTAATATATGCAACTGAGTCAGCTGTCAATAATTCAATCTGCTTATATCCTATGCATAGATTGATGGATAAACAGGTAATAACTGTGTTTAATATAAGAAATAACAGAAGATTCTTATTTTTTA
>CAZWFP010000114.1:0-1759 GCA_964633175.1 uncultured Planctomycetaceae bacterium
CCTTCGGCTTCCTTGCCACGTTGAACTCTAGCCTGACGGCTCGGGACACATAACAGCGGATAAAAGGGAAATATAGATTTCCCCAAATTGCCTTTTGCAACTTTTTTATCCGCATAACGTTTTATTATAAAATATTATAGAAGATTAAATATGTTTGAAGAATTTGAATACAAGGGTATATGGTGGCTTCCCGACAAGCCTGATAAGGAAGTTACAGGCACGCTCAGGTTTACTCCTGTTGGTGGAGCAATTTTGGACTTAATAGGTTCTTTTCAAGATATTGAAAATATGAACAAAAAGTTGAAGCCTGAGATTATATTGGGTGTTTCTTCTAATGGGAAAAACATTACCCTGTACAAATGTTTTGAAACTAAGTCAAGTTTTAACTTCTCAGGATTTCAAACCTCTTCATTCTACGCTGACTTGGTTTTTATAGGTGCTCACTTTCAGAAGTCAGAGGACATAAAGTTTAAAAGTATCTTTGTTCATTACTTGCATTTAGACGAATGGGTAAATATTTCTGGGTTTGATATAAAACATTTATGGGAAGAAAAAGAAGTAATAATAAAATATAAGTTGCCTGAACCTTTTCGGGCCGATATTAATGACGGACTCAAAATATACATTAATTTCCAATTTACATGGCAATCATTTTCTTTTGTTCAAAAAGAAACTACTATCAAACAAAAAACAGAGATAAAGATTGAAACTTCTGAAGATAAATCTTTTGAAGATTACAGAAAAATCATATATCATATACAGAAATTTTTAACTCTTGGAATTATGGAGCCAGTGCACCCATTAGCTATCACAGGATTAACAGAAGCAAACAAAGAGACGATAGAGGATGAAACCCATTATCCACCAGTTGAAGTATATTACAAACTGCCATATTTTCCTAAAGGATATAATCCATTACTTCCCGATAATATGCTTTTTACCTTTAAAGATATTTCCAATAGATTTGAGTCTTTCCTGAGAAATTGGTTTGAAAAAATTGATTTGTTAGAACCTGTTTACAATTTATACTTTGCAACGTTATATAATCCTCACATGTATCTTGAGCATCGATTTTTAAATTTAATACAAGCTATAGAATCATTTCATCAGCATACCAATGAAGGAAAATATTTATCAGATGAAGATTATAATATGGTATATAATGCTCTTGTAACTGCAATTCCAGAAGGGATTAAAAGTGACTTGAAAGATAGACTGAGGGAATATTTGAAGTATGGTAACGAATTTTCATTAAGAAAAAGATTAAAAGAAATTTTTGATAAATATCAAGAAATTATAGACAGATTTATAGAAAATAAAAATACCTTTATCGAAAAAGTGGTTAATACCAGAAACTATCTGACACATCATGATAAGGATTTAAAGAAACGTGCTGCCAATGGAGAAGACCTCTATCATCTCACCCAGAAACTGAAAATGTGTTTAGAAATATGTTTATTGACAGAATTAGGGTTTAGTTCAGAAGAAATCAAAGCTCTTTATTCAAGAAATAGGAGATATTAGCATGAATCAATTTAATTGCACTTCAGCTAAAGGAGTGTATCTGACTTCATACCTTTGGCACACCGCCCAAATTCCCCTTCTTGGAACATCAGATACGCGCGTAACGTTTGCTGCAATGTTTGTGATAAAAGATGGAATTCGTACAAAAGAACCTGAAGAATAAGGTGGGTATTAATTATGAAATACATTTTAAATAGAATAGGTCACAAGCTTAAATACCCCAATATTATAAAAG
>CAZWFP010000115.1:0-1655 GCA_964633175.1 uncultured Planctomycetaceae bacterium
AAACAGGTAATAACTGTGTTTAATATAAGAAATAACAGAAGATTCTTATTTTTTATCTTCATTCTCCTTTTTTAAAAGGGGTGTCTGCGCCTAGCAGACGGGGTATTTTGCTACTCAATAATGGTTAATCCATGGCTTATTTATTATAGTATATACATACTTTTCTATTGATATTGTTTGCATAACTTCGTAAGGCATAGCAGTTTATAGGCCTTGATTTATACGATATGTTTTCTTTGAATGTGAACATTAATACGTCTGTTTCCTCCGGCGGTATGGTGCAATTGCTGATACAAAACCTTATATGCCTGTTGTAACATAATTTAAAGTATATGTGCGGTTCCATGCCCTTTTCTATAATGCACTCTTTTGTGTTTTTGTGAATCTCATAAACGTTACTCATCGTGGGATTAGACATATAATAAGTGGTATAACCAGTTATGTTTGATAATATGTATAACGTACAAAAAGTTACAAGAGCAAGTTTATATCCTTTTATATGGAAAAAATCAATAATACCTGATATAAAGAATGGTAATAACATAATGAGTAATCTTGGTTCCCTGCAACTCGGGTGCATACAGGTATGTATTATAAAAGTAAGAATTGAAAAGATAAAAAATAGTAGTATGGACAGTTTCCCATTCCTGTAACAAGAAAATAAATATTTTAGTATCAGGCACCATATTAAAATACTTACAATACCTGATAGTGAAAGTTTCGTTGTGCCCCATAACTTGAGTAGTGGGAAATAGAACGTATCAACGTTTTCATTGTAATAAAAGTTAAATCCAAATAACGTTTTGACTGGTATATGAAAAATTAATTCTGCAACGTTCCATTTTAATGCCAGGAAGTTGCTTAGAACCGCTGATTCTATGTATCTGTTAAGTGTACCAAAAAATAACCACAAATAAAAAACAAATGAGAAGAATCCGATAAATGATAGTAATGATAAAAATGTTTGCCACCTGAGTCCGTATTTTATGAAAACCGTTAGAGATATGGCAAGGCATAGAGCCAGCCCGGATGCTCTTGTATAGAAAGCAAGGGTACAAAATATTATAGAAAGTAGATAATATAGATTGTTACCTGTTTGGCAATATTTTTCTATCAGTATTAGTGTTAAAAAACCCAGGATAATATACAGTGATTCTGATAGTGGACTTAAAGAATAAACGGTACTGTGATTGTTCATAACTATCAAAATAGGCATCAATAATACCGACCACGTGGAAGAATTAAATGAGGTTAATAATATACACGTAACAAAAATCATAAGTAGATATAAAAAAAGTTGAAGTATATAAGAGTAGTAAAGAACGTTATCTATGCCAACAATCTTTGCTACGAGCGTAATAATCAAAGAGTAAAAAGGAGGAACTACGTTTTCGGTTTCAATTTTTTCTCCTATCTGGGTTTTGTATCCTTTATTTTCTGCCAGATACGTGGCATTTCCTACGTATCGTATTGAATCCGTAAAAACAAACACACTATCCCTGATTTTGATAAAGTTGTATAGCATAATAAAAATTGTTATTGCCGATATAGTCGTTATAAGGAAGAGGTTGTTATGTTTCTTCATACCGTCATTCCCGCTCACTCACTAATAGCAGTTAGTCATTAAATTTTTATTTTCTTTTTCTTCTTTCCCT